>DATBKV010000174.1:0-6504 GCA_036555745.1 Xanthobacteraceae bacterium
CATCCGCGCGCTGGTGGTCAACTCGCCGATCGTGGACCTGCATGCCTACATGGTCGCGTTCGTGGGCCCGGAGTTCACCCGCGACCCGCCGCCGGTCAGGCTCGCCGAGGTCGACGAGATTCCCGACGCCGAGTTCCCGCCGACGATGAAGCTCGCCTTCAAAGCGGCGTGCCGCCGGTTCGGCGTCGACAGCTTCGCGGGCTGGCTCAAGCGTCTGCAGGACTTCAAGGCCGAGGACGGGCTCGCCAATATCCGATGTCCCACGCTCGCCATGGCTGGCGCGGGTGAGGGCGGCGAGACCGCGGCGCAGCTCGAGCGCTACGCGCGCGGCGTCTCCGGCGCCGTCACCACCCGTCTGTTTACCGCCGAGGAGGGCGCCGACATGCATTGCCAGCTCGGCAACCTCTCGCTCTCCAACGCGGTCGTGTACGACTGGCTGGCCGAGGTATTTCGCAGCTGACCGGGCGCGGCGGCGGGGAGGAGCGCGAATGATCATGTGGAAGCGCATCGTTCTGCTGGCATCGCTCGCGGCCAGTGTTGCCGCCAGCGCTGGCGGATCGACTTGGGCGCAGCCCTATCCCAGCAAGCCGCTGCGGCTGATCCTGCCTTACACCGCAGGCTCGCCCAACGACGTGATTGCCCGGCTCGTTGCACCGAGCCTGTCGGAGCGTCTCGGACAGGCGGTGGTGGTCGACAATCGGGCCGGCGGCGGCACCACGGTCGGGCTGCGGGCGGTGATGAACGCGGAGCCCGACGGCTATACGCTGCTGTTCAGCAATACGCCCACGCACGTCATCGCCGCGGCGGTCGCCAAGGGCTTCAGCTACGACCCGGTCAAGGACTTCGTTCCGATCGCCACGTTCGGAGCCAGCACCTTGGCGCTGGTGGTCCCGGCGTCGCTGCCGGTGGGCTCGTTGCCGGAGTTCATCGCCTACGCGAAGGCGCATCCCGGCACGCTCAATTTCGGTTTCGGGCAGGGGACGTTGCCGCATCTGGTCGGCGACGCGCTGCTGGTGATGGCCGGGGTGGACCTGGGCAGGATTCCGTATCGGGGTGGGACGCAGGCGGTCACCGACATGCTGGGCGGACGGATCCAGATGCTGCTCAGCGCCACGGCGACGCTGATGCCGCTCATTCGCGCCGGCAAGCTCAAGGCGCTCGCGGTCTCGAGCCCGCAGCGTCATCGCGACCTGCCCGCTGTTCCAACCATGGCGGAAAGCGGGTTTCCCGCGCTGACAACGGTCACCTATTATGGGATGCTGGGTCCTGCCGGATTGCCCGCGGATATCGTCGGCAGGCTCAACCGCGACGCCAACGAGATCCTGGCGTCACCTGATCTGCGGGCAAGCCTGTTGAAGGTCGGTTTTGAGCCGCAGGCAGGCTCGCCGCAAGACTTCGCCGCGTTGATCGCGGGCCAATTGCAGCAGTGGGCGCCCGTGGTCAAGGCGACCGGCTTCCAGATGGAGTGACGCGCACGCGCTGCTCGCCGTCGGCCAAGTCAGTCCGCCTTGGCCCCGGAAAGCTTGACCACCTTGCCCCACTTCTCGGTTTCCGCGGCGATCAGGCGGCCGAAATCGGCGGGCGAGCCCACGAGCACGGTGCCGCCGAGCTCGGCCAGCCGCGCCTTGAGCTTGCCGTCGGCGAGGGCGGCGTTGATCTCGCGGTTGAGCGTGTCGACGATCTCCGCCGGCGTGCTGCGGGGCGCGGCGATGCCGTAGATCGCGCTCGACTCGTAGCCGGGCACGAACTCGGCCACCGTCGGCAGGTCGGGCAGCGCGGGCGCGCGCGTCGCGGTGGTCACCGCCAGCGCGCGCAGCTTGCCGCTCCTGAGATATTCGATCGAGGCCGGCACGGTGTCGAACATCACCTGCGCCTGCCCGCCGAGCAGGTCGACGAGCGCCGGCGCCTGCCCGCGATAGGGAACGTGCTGCATCTCGACCCCGGTCATCGCCTTGAACAGCTCGCCGGCGACGTGCTGCACAGTGCCGCTGCCCGCCGATGCCATGTTGAGCTTTCCCGGATTGGCCTTGGCGTAGGCGATGAACTCGGGAACGCTGGTGACCGGCAGCGACGGGTTGAGCTCGATCACCTGCGGCACGCGGATGAGGCCCGCGACCGGCGCCATGTCACGGATGAAATTGTAGCTGAGCTTCTGGTAGAGCGTGGCGTTGATCGTGTTCGCGGACGTGACGACGAGCAGCGTGTAGCCGTCGCCCGCCGCGCGCACCACCGCTTCGGTTGCAATGTTGCTGGCCGCGCCCGGGCGGCTTTCGATCACGAATTGCTGGCCAAGCCGCTCGGAGAGCCATTGCCCGATCAGTCGTCCGAGGATGTCGGCGGGCCCTCCGGGGGCAAAGCCCACGATCATGTGTACCGGCCGCGCCGGGTAGCCTTGCGCGACGGCGATGCGCGGAGCGGCGGCGAGCGCCACGGCGCCCTGTAAGAATTGGCGACGTTTCATCTTGATCCCTCCCCAGTCGAGGACGCGGAGCGACGGCTGTGGCGCCCGCTGGACTCACCTCGGCGCATCATGTGCCGGCGGCGACGGCACCGGCTTGAACCGCGCCAGCGCTTCGAGCCGCGCAGGCTCCGCGACCACGCCGGTGCCCTTCGGCATGACGCCGACCGCCGCGTTTCCAGTCGCAAGCTGATGGATCGAGCGGGCGACGGCACGCGAGCGTTCCTCCTTGATCAGCCCGCTCAGCAATTCCGAGAGCTGGACGGCTGGGCGGTAGCTCAACGGCAGCAGGCGCGACCAGATCGTGCGCGGGATCTTGAGGCCGTCGCAGATGTCCTCGCCGAGCAGCCAGCGAGTCGCGCCGCACAGCAGCGGAAACTGCACGCGGCGGGTCAGCGCATTGCCGCCGGCCAACTCGGCCAGCGCCTTGAGGCTCGCATGGGCGAGCCCCGCGCTGTCGGCGTCGGGGCCAGGATTGGTCAGGAACCACAGCTCCCAGAAGCGAGCGCAGTCGGCCTCGTTGATGAGCGGCAGCAAGTCGCGCTCCACTCCCATCAGCGCAGCGAGATGGCGCCAGAACGCGTAGTAGGCGAGCTGGTCGTTCGCGTCGATGCGATAGCCCATGCGCTCGAGCGAGCGAATGACGAGCCAGCTGAAGCCGACGACCTGGAAGAACAAGTCGCCCTGATTGATCGGCAGGCCCCAGGCCGCCGTGTCCCAGACTCCAGAAGCGCTCGCCATGCGGCGCACGCTGGCATGGATGAGGCGCACGTGCAGCGTGGTCTTGAAGCCGTCGCGGTCCCGGCGCAGGCCGCCCGGCTCGTGCGCTTCCACCCACCAGGCGCCGGTCTGCGCCAGCCGATGCGCGGTATGCTGCATCAAGGTTCCGGTCAATTCGAGCGGCTTGGAGAACGGCGAGGACCAGTAGTCGATCATCAGTGCCGCGCACTGCAAGGCGAGGCCGGCGCTGTCGCCGGCTCGCACGATCGCGGCGCCGCCCGCCTCGATGACGGCCCATGCTTCGGGCGCAGGTTCGCCCGGCAGCGCGGCGACGAAGGCGCGCAATGCCGCGGGCGCATCGGGGACGGACTCGATGCCATCGCTGAGCGCCGCCAGCACCAGCGACCACCAGGGGGCCTGCAAGTGCGCGTGGTGCAGCGCTTCGATCAGGGCGTCGGCCGGGGGGTCGGCGCGCATCAACGAGCCCGCATAGATCTGCGCCAGCGCGCCGAACCGCGCCGAGGCCTGCTCTGCATTGAGGAATCGGCTCGGTGTCATGGGGCTCATGTCGCGCGGGTTGCCCCGCGATTTCTATCGCACTTTTTTCCAGTACTCGAGGAAGAAGCCGCGCCCATCGACCTTGCCGATCTGCCGTGCCGGCTTGGCAACGCCGTCGGTGCACTTCCATTCATAGATTGTATCGTGGCCGGTGACCGCCATCGGGATCATGTCCGCGTTGCGATTGTCGCGACACCAATCGTTCGCCCCGCGCAGTTCGGTGTCCTGGTTGGCCTTGCCGCAAGGGAGATTGGCGCCGACGTTGCACAGCAATAGGTCGTGGTCGGCACAACGGTAGTACGTCGTCTTGGCGGCGTAGTTGCGGGCGATGCCGAACAGCCGCCCCGCCACGGGCGCGAGCGTGGCCGGGATCGGGCGCAGCTGATCATCGTTGCCGACGCGCCGGCAGTGTTGGCGGGGTGTTTCGGCTGCGCCGCGCGCGGCGGCCACCGCCGGTCCCGTGGTGCCGACGACGATCAGACCGACGAACATGAGGGCCGCTCGCCGGCGCGATCGTCCGGACAGTCGATAAGCCATGATCCTCTCCCGATGCGCGCATGCCGTTTGTCTTTGCGACCCATCGACCGCTTGTGTGTCGAAAAGTGGGTGAGCGCAACGGCGTCTGCAGTGAAGAGACTTGCTGGTGCTGCCGGTAAGGATTGAACTTACGACCTCCCCCTTACCAAGGGGGTGCTCTACCACTGAGCTACGGCAGCGCCGGGACGAAAATTCGCAAACCACGGGAATGCGGTGAGTGCGGCGATCCTTGCCACAAGGCCGGAACCGGCGCAAGCGCACACCGTTGAACCGTATGACCTCTGACTGGCCGCTTCCGCGCCGCGCGTGGCGGTCGTAATCTCGCCGGCATGAACGGGCCATCCAAGCGTGCGCCGAACGATCGTCCCAAGCGTGCGGAAGCGGCGCGTCGACAAGGCCGGCTGGGCGCGGCGCTGCGCGAGAACCTCAAGCGGCGCAAGGCGCAGGCGAAAGGCCGGGCCGCGGCCGGCGCCGAGCATCTCGGTTCCCGCGATGGCGCCGCCGAGGCCGACCGGAAGCCCCACGATTCCGCCGGAATTGCCGCCGATAAGAAGGATGGCTAGCGCCGTCGCGCAGTCAGGCGGCGCGGGTGTCGGGGCGCGGTCCGCGATCGCTGTCGCGATCGCGTGACAGCGAGGAGGGGGCATGGATCGCATTCGCATTACCGGCGGACAGAGGCTTAACGGATCGATCCCGATCGCCGGCGCCAAGAACGCCACCCTGCCGCTGATGATCGCCAGCCTGCTGACCGATCAGACCCTGGTGCTCGACAACGTTCCGCGCCTCGCCGACGTGAGCCAGTTGCAGCGCATTCTCGGCAATCACGGCGTCGACGTGATGGTCAACGGCAAGCGCCCGGGCGAGACCCAGTACGACGGCCAGACGCTGCATATCTCCGCCGCCAACATCGTCGATACCACCGCGCCCTACGAGCTGGTCTCGCGCATGCGCGCGAGCTTCTGGGTGGTGGCGCCGCTCCTCGCGCGCATGGGCGAGGCCAAGGTGTCGATGCCGGGGGGCTGCGCCATCGGGACGCGGCCGGTCGATTTGCTGATCATGGCGCTCGAGCGCCTGGGCGCGCAGATCGAGATCGACCGCGGCTACGTCATCGCCCGCGCCAAGAACGGGCTGCGCGGCGGCGAGATCGCCTTTCCCAAGGTCACCGTCGGCGGTACGCATGTCGCGCTGATGGCGGCCGCGCTCGCGCGTGGCACCAGCGTCATCGAGAACGCCGCGCGCGAGCCCGAGATCGCCGACGTCGCCGCCTGCCTCAACAAGATGGGCGCCAGGATCGCCGGCGCGGGCTCCTCGCGCATCGTGGTCGAGGGCGTGCCTAGGCTTTCCGGCGCGCGCCATCGCGTGCTGCCCGACCGCATCGAGACCGGCACCTATGCCATGGCGGTCGCCATGACCGGGGGCAACGTGCTTCTGGAGAACGCGCGCGCGGAACTGCTGCAGGCGGCGCTCGACGTGCTCACGCGGGCAGGCGTCGAGGTCACTCCGACCAATACCGGCGTGCGGGTCGCGCGCAACGGCGCCGGCATCAGCCCGGTCGAGGTCACGACCGCGCCGTTCCCCGGCTTTCCCACCGACCTGCAGGCCCAGCTCATGGCGCTGATGACGCGGGCCAAGGGCACCTCGCGCATCACCGAGACCATCTTCGAGAACCGCTTCATGCACGTGCAGGAGCTGGTGCGGCTGGGCGCCCACATCCACCTCGACGGCGAATGCGCCACCATCGAGGGCGTGCCGGCGCTCAAGGGTGCGCCGGTGATGGCCACCGACCTGCGCGCCTCGGTCTCCCTCGTCATCGCGGCGCTCGCGGCCGAGGGCGAGACCATGGTCAACCGCGTCTATCATCTCGACCGCGGCTTCGAGCGCCTGGAAGACAAGCTCGCGGCCTGCGGCGCCGCCATCGAGCGCATCAGCGGCTGACCATGGCAACACACTCGCTGCCATGCCCGCGCAAGCGGGCATCCCGTATTCACCGGCCCTGAGCAATCCGCGGCCGAGTCAAACGCCAATCTGGTGTTTACTGGATCATCCGCTTTCGCGGATGATGACACCGAGATATGCCCTGAATAGGCTCGCAATGAAGAAATCGGGTCGCACCATTGCGATCGCGGCGCTCATGCTGCTGTTCGCCGGCGCCGCCGGCGCGCAGGACTGCCGCGGCGGGCAGCGCCCGCGCCAGGTCGCCGAGCTCATGTTCGGCCGCAACATCGGCGACC
>DATBKV010000175.1:0-10404 GCA_036555745.1 Xanthobacteraceae bacterium
ATTGATCTCGACCTTTCCGAAGGGCGCTCCCGCGGGCAGCGCGATCACGTCGACCGGCGCCGGCGCCGCGCGTTGCAGCTCCCGCAACGCCAGCCGCATGACGTCGCGTTTGCCTCCGGCCGGCAGGAAGCTGGCGGGACGCGGCGCGCCTGCCCGGCGCTCGATCGCGCGCAGCGCATCGCCGAGCGCGTCGGGATCATCGGTTTCAATGGTTGCCACCCGGCCTGCGCCGAAGCCGAGCCCGGACAGGATCGGCTGCGCGAGCGCGAGCGTGCGCGCGAGGCCGGCAGTGTCGTGGCGCGGCTTGGCGCGCGTGAGCAAGCCCATCGCCGTAGCGCCGTAAGCAAATGCCGCGGCGATGGCCTCGAGACCGACCTGGGTGACCTCGTTGACCGCGACCGGCAACACATCGGCCGGCAGTCCGTCGCCGAAGCGCGCGAGCGCGTCGATCAGCGGCACGCCGTGGCTCTCGTCGTGGACGAGCACGACCGGATGCTCGCCTCCCGCATCGCGATAAGCGCCGAGCAGTGCGCGCAGCCGGCGCATCAGCGCATCCGCCGGCGGCAGCGCGTAGCCGGCGGCGCCGGTAGGACAGACCGCGGCGCACTGGCCGCAGCCGGCACAGACATGGTCATCAATGGCGACGTGGTCGCCGGCGGGCGCGATCGCGCCAGTCGGGCAGAGCTCGAGGCAGCGCGTGCAGCCGACGATGTTCGAGCGCGAATGGGCGCACAGATCCGCGGTGAAGGTGACGTAGCGCGGCTTGTCGAAACTGCCGACGAGGTCGCGCGCCTTCAGCACCGCTCTGAGGACAGCAGCGGGATCGCCGGGGTCGGCGCGCAGATAGCCCTCGCGCAGGTCGGCGGCGGGAAACAGCGGGCTGCCTCCGGAAATGTCGAGCACGAGGTCGCAGCGCGACACCGCGCCGTCACGGCTCACTCCGAACCGCAGCTGGTCGCGCGACGACGGCGCAGGCTGCGCATAGTCGTCGACGGTAAGCTCGAACGCCCCGAAATGACCCTTGGCCGCCCGGACGACGCCGCGTACCACCGGGAAATCCGTTACGCGCGGCGGTGCTAGCGCGGCCGGGGGTTTGATGAGCACCGTCACGTCGAGGTGGTCCTTGAGCAGGCCCGCGGCCTCGATCACCTGCTCATCCCGGCCATAGACCAGGATGATGCCATCGCTGTTGAAATTGACGAACGCGATGTCGGGAGCAGGCTCGGCGGCGGCGGCGAGCAGAGCGGCCATCTTCGGGCCTGCCGTCGCGGCATCGCTCGACCAGCCGGCGCTCTCGCGGACATTGGCATAGCTGACGGCGACGTCGCCGGCGACCTCCGCGAACACCGGAGCCTCTTGCGTACAGCCCACGATCAGTGGTCCCCCGCCTGTCGCCGCCGCGCGGAATTTTTCGAGTTCCGCGCGACAGAGCTGGCGCGCGGTTAAGACCTCGGCGCCGCGACAGCCGCGCTTCACCGCGCCAGCGTCGAGCGGCATCGTGTCCTCGCACGAACAGATCAGGATGCTAGGCGGCCGCTCGGCCATTCGTGCTCCGGCTTATTAGCGCCTTCTGTCCCCATGTATGCCCCCGAAGAGCAGGGCATCCGGTAATCGCCATGATGCGGCGGTGATGACTGGATCATCCGCTTTGCCTTCGCGGATGATGACCCCGAGAGCGGGTCTGGCCACGGGCGATATCAGGTTATAATGACTACAAAGAGAAATCGCGAGTCCGGGAACCAGATGCCGATCGAGGAGCGCCTGCGTCGAGCCCCCAAGCGCGCGCTCGACCTACCGCCGCCGTTCCGGCTGGTGACGCTGCGCGAGGTCGGTGACGCCTTTGCCCACGCCACCGCCATCGCGGCGGACGAGGGCGCCGGCACGCTGGTGCATGTGGGCCGCTTCGATCTGGCGGAATTCGCGGTCGTGCTGGAGCCCGATGAGCCGCTCGAGGGCGCGCGCCGCGCGCTCTATGCCGGCCTCGCCGCGCTCGCGGACGCGCTGGCGGTGCATGCTCCGCCCGAGCGGCCCATCACCTTCGATTGGCCCGACGCGGTCCGCGTCGATGGCGGACTCGTGGGCGGGGCGCGCCTCGGGTGGCCCCCGGCGGCGGACGAGAACGAGCCGCCGGCGTGGCTCGTGTTCGGCGCCATGATCCGGACCGTGTCGATGGGCGAGGAGGAGCCGGGCCTGCGGCCGCTCGCGGCGGCGCTCGAGGACGAAGGCTTCACCGATCTCGGCTCCGACCGGCTGGTGGAAAGCTTCGCGCGGCACTTCATGGTTGCCATCGACACCTGGCAGGAGAGCGGATTCGGCGAGGTGGCAAAGAACTATCTCGCCCGGCTTGCGCCGGAGCGCGGCGTGCGCCGCGATATCGACGTTAACGGCGATCTCCTGCTGCGGCGCATGACGGCCGCGGCGGCCGAACGGCGCGCGCTTGTGCCCGCGCTCGCCCGGCCGTCGTGGCTTGATCCCACGACCGGCGGCCCGCGACGATGAAGCTTTTGCGAACCATCCGGCTCGATCCGTCGGACTCCTTCGTGTTCGAGCGCGCCGGTGAGCCCGGCGAATGGGCGGTGTCGGGCGCGTTCATGTTCGCACATGCCGATCCGGATGCGCTCGTCGGGAAGCCGCGCGCCGCCTTTCGCGGCGGATTTCTCGGCGTGCCCTCGCTCGGTTGGTCGACCTTGGTCCAGATCGTGGACGCGAGCGCGGACGATCGTGCTGCCCTGGTGGAGATGCTGGCGAACGAGCTTGCCGGCCGGCTCGGCGCGCCCGATATGGCGGCGGCGCGTGCGGCGGCGGAAGATGAGGTGGCGTTCGCGGCCTCGCTGTGCGATCACCCTCGCGATACCCTGATCGCGGTGCGGCGCGCCTTCGAGGACGGGGGCATCCGCGAGGCCTTTCGCACGCTTCGCCCGCGCGGCACAGGCAGGCCGATGCGGGCCTTTTCGTTCCTCGAGGTCGATGGCGAGTCCGAGTCGGACGAGGCCCTAAACCTAGTCACCCTCGCGATGGACAGGGGGAGTGAGTGATGACGCGGACGTGCGGACGGCGCCCGAGCTTGCTTTCGTCATAGGCACCAAGCGGCGGTGACGGCGACACCACCGCTATCTCGTCGAGACCCGACGCATGCGTGATTTCTGGCTTTCCTGCGGGCATCACTTGCTCGACCGTGACGCCGGAGGCGGCCTCGTCATTACCGACGAGTTCCTCAAGGCCTATCTCGCGCGGCCGGAGCTGGCGCCGCCGCCGGACGCCTGCATCGCAGAGCGCAGCCTGCACGCGGCGCTGCTCATCAACCCGCGCCGGCCGGTCAGGGCCTCCGAGGTTGCGGCGATTGCGGATGCCGATGCGCGCGAGAATTGGAGCCTGATGATCGCGTTCCGCGATCGCCTCGCCGGCCACAAGACGGTGGAGGCTGCCTATCTCCATCTCGTCCGCCATGGGATCGGCGAGACGCCGCCGCTGTTCGTGAATCAACTCGTGCACGTCATCCTGCGCAACGCGCTCGATCGCTGCGAGGACGTTTTCATGCTGCGCGCGGCCGAGCTCTTGTTCCGGCCCCAGCGTCTCACCGTGCAGGAGGGGTCCTTGATCGCCGCCGACGAAGAGACGATCGCGGGCGCGCGTCCGCAACCGCTATCCCCGCTCGTTGCCATGCTCGGCCTCGCCAGCCCGAGCGCGATCGACGTGCTCAACGACGACAATGCCGACAGCTATTGGGAGCGCAGCGACCTGTTCGACATGGCGCTCGATCTTACCGCCGGTCGGCGTGGGCTCGACGCACTCGGGAAGGTGATCGAGCGGTGGATCTCCCATCTCCTGCCGGTCGCGGTCGCCGCCGAGCCGCTCACGCACGCGACCGACGTCAATCTCACCTGGTATGTCGGTCTCGATGCCGAGGCGACTGCGATCGGTGACATGCTGTGGAACGGGGAGGAGCCCGGACCGGCTGCGCGCGAGCGCATCATTGGGCTCTATCGGCTCACCTTCAGCAATCCCGCACTGGTGCTGGACGCGGCCAAAGGCGAACCTACTTATCTGATACTGGCAATGACGCCGGAGCGGATGTTGCGGATGAAGCCACAGAACCTCGTGACTGGCCTGCCGCTCGCCTACGGCGAGGCCGTGTCGTGAGCAGCGTTCCTCCGCTCGCGAAGGTCCCGATCGGCGTCGTGGTCGAGCGGCGCAAGGCGCAAAGCCCATGGATCGAGTTCGTCTGGCGCCCAACCACCGCGCTGGCCGGCCTCCCGGACACCGCGCCCTGGACCGTACTCTCGCAATATCGGGACGGCACGACGTTTTATGCCGGCGCCGCGGAGATCGAGCTCTACCGCTCCGAGACCGCCAACTATCGCGACAATCTCGCCAGTGGCGCGCCGCTGCTGTGGGTGGCGCTGCGGCCGACCGGGAGCGCGCCGCCGTACGAGATTTTCGGGGTCACCGCTGATCCGGCGGAAGGCGAGTCCTGGACCCAATCCGGCGACCTTGTCGACGTCGTGCCGATGCCGGAGGCAGTATGCGCCATGGTCGCGGCGTTTGTCGCTGAGCACCACGTCGAGCAGCCGTTTCACAAGCGCGACCGTGACCGCGCCGATCCCGAGGCGCTGGCGCGGCGCGGGCCGATGCAGAAGGAGCGCGAATGAGCGAGCCGGAAGATTTCCTGGCGCGCTGGTCGCGGCGCAAGCGCCAGGCGGCGCAGGAGGCCAACGCGACGTCCGATGCGCCCGCCGGCACGGCCAAGCCACAGGTGACCGTCGAAGGCGCCGCTGCGGGAGAACAGCCGAGCACCGAGAGCGGCGGTGCGATCGAGTCAGGCGGCGAGCCAGCCGCACATGCGTTCGATCCCGAAAGCCTGCCTTCACTTGAATCGATCACCGCGGGAAGCGATATCCGCGCCTTTCTCGCACCCGGTGTCCCGGCCGAATTGACACGTGCGGCGCTTCGCCGCGTTTGGACTGCCGACCCCGCTATCCGCGACTTCATCGGGCTCTCCGAGAATTCCTGGGACTTCAATGCGCCGGGGTCGATGGGGGGATTCGGGCCACTCGAGATGACGGACGAGCTGCGCCGCCAGATCGCACGGATGGTCGGGCGCAGCCTCGATGAGGACAGAGCCGATAGGGCCGCGCCCACCCCGCCGGAAGGAGTGAGAGACGACGAGACCGCGGACGGATCGGCCGAATTCGATGAGGCAAGAGCCGAGATGCCCACGCGGCTGCCCCACGACAATGTTGGGATATCCGAAAAAACTCCTGAGATGTCCGCCGAAGAAGCCGCAGGTTCAGAACTCCCAAACGGTCCGGGTGAGTTTGCTGCACAAGAGCAAGATCATGTTGCGACGCAATATGAGACACCGACAGATGACGAGATGAAATGGCCTGTAAAGCGTTCGCATGGCGGCGCTTTGCCGAAGTGATAAGGGGATCCATAGCCTCGGACTATTGACCAGTCCTCCCGGCGGGCGGTACGTTTGTACACTAGAATTGTAACAAACAAGAAAAGCGCCGATGAGGGACCTGGGTTTGGATGAGGCGATTCGCGCCGCCGGCGGGGTTGCGGCGCTTGCTCGAAAAATTGGCATCTCGCAGCCCTCTGTTTCCAACTGGTCGCGGGTTCCCGCCGAGCGGGTGCTGTCGGTCGAAGCCGCGACTGGCGTGAGCCGCGCGGTCCTGCGGCCCGATCTTTACATCCACCATGCCGGCATGGCTGGCGACATCGACGAGGTCGACGCCGCTCGCGCGCAGGAATACGCGCTGCTCTCGGCGCTGCTTTCGCGCGCGCCCGATGCCGCGCTGCTGGAACGCCTGGGCACGCTCCGTGGCGATCCGACTCCGCTTGGACTGGCGCATGCGGCACTAGGGGAGGCCGCGCAGCACACCAATGTCCAGCGTGTCGAACGCGAGTATTTCGATCTTTTCATCGGCATCGGGCGCGGAGAACTACTCCCGTACGGCTCGTATTATCTCACCGGTTTTCTGCACGAGCGGCCGCTCGCTCGGCTGCGTACGCATCTCGCCAGGCTCGGCATCGAGCGCGCTGCCGGCGAGGCCGAGCCCGAAGACCATGCGGCAATCCTGTGCGAGATCATGGCCGGCCTTGCGAGCCGCCGCTTTTCGGCCCCGGCCGGCGCTGATCGCGAGCTGTTCCAGGAGCACCTTGCCCCGTGGATGGGCCGCTTCTTCGCCGATCTGGAGCAGGCCGAAGGCGCCCAGTTCTACCGGCGGATAGGAACGCTCGGCCGGGTGTTCATAGACATAGAAACCGAGGCATTCGCGCTGCCGTCGTGACTGGCGGCAAGCAGCAGAAGGAGTGGAGGTGACGGCGATGACGAAAGAACGCAAGGCCACGCTCGGTCGTCGAGAGTTCCTTCGCACCCTCGGGGCAGGCGCCACCGCCGCTGCTGCGGCCGTTGGGCCGCTCGCGGGCGAAGCGCGCGCCGACGCCGAAAGCAACGACGCGAAGCGCAAGGCCCGCTACCAGGCCAACTCGGCGGAGGTTCAAACCTTCTACCGGGTCAACCGGTATCCGAGCTGAGGGAGGCACTCGTGCTGATCAAGAGAACCGAACGTCAGGCTCGCCGTGCCACGCTCGCCGGTGCGCTGCAAGCTCACTCGGACGGCGGGCTGGACCGCCGCGCGTTCCTGCGCCGCTCCGGCCTCGTCGCGGGCGGGCTCGCCACGCTCGGCGCGCTGCCGCTCGGAAGCGTGCGCAAGGCGGAGGCGGGTCCGCCGCCGCCCGCCGGCGCGCAGGTCACCATCCGCAAGAGCATCTGTACCCACTGCTCGGTCGGCTGCACGGTGACCGCCGAAGTCGCCAATGGCGTGTGGATCGGCCAGGAGCCGAGCTACGATAGCCCGATCAATCGCGGCTCGCACTGCGCCAAGGGAGCGGCCGTGCGCGAGATCGTGCACGGCGATCGCCGGCTGCGCTATCCGATGAAGCTGGTCAACGGCCAGTGGACCCGCGTGTCCTGGGACCAGGCCATCAACGAGATCGGCGACAAGCTGAACGAGATCCGCGGCAAGTCCGGCCCGGATGCGGTCTATTGGCTCGGCTCGGCGAAAATGAGCAACGAGGGCGCCTATATGTTCCGCAAGCTCGGAGCATTCTGGGGCACCAACAACACCGATCACCAGGCGCGAATCTGCCATTCCACGACGGTGACGGGCGTAGCCAATACGTGGGGCTACGGCGCCATGACCAACAGCTATACGGACATCCGCAACGCCAAGACGCTGTTCTTCCTCGGCGGAAATCCGGCGGAAGCGCACCCGGTGTCACTGCAGCATCTGCTCGAGGGCGCCGAGCTCAATCGCGCGAATTTCATCGTCGGCGATCCGCGACTGACGCGCACGGCGGCGCACGCCACCGAATACATGCGGCTGCGGCCCGGCACCGATATCCCGGTCCTCTACGGGATGCTGTGGCACATCTTCAAGAACGGCTGGGAGGACAAGGAGTTCATCAAGCAGCGCGTCTACGGCATGGATGACGTGCGCAAGGAAGTCGAGAAGTGGACCCCGGAAGAGGTGGAGCGCGTCAGCGGCGTCCCGGGCGAGCAGCTCAAGCGCGTCGCACGCATGTTCGCGCAGGACCGGCCCGCGACCCTGATCTGGGCGATGGGGCAGACCCAGCACACGGTCGGCACGGCGAACGTGCGGGCGAGCTGCATATTGCTGCTCGCCACCGGGAATGTCGGCGGCGCCGGCATGGGCGCCAACATCTTCCGCGGCCATGACAACGTGCAGGGCGCGACCGACGTCGGGCTCGATGTCGTCACGCTGCCGTTCTACTACGGCCTCGTCGAAGGCGCGTGGAAGCATTGGAGTCGCGTGTGGGAGGTCGAGTACGATTGGCTGCAGTCGCGGTTCGACTCCAAGAAGATGATGGAGACGTCCGGCATTCCGTTGACCCGCTGGTTTGACGCGACGCTGCTGCCTAAGGAACAGGTCGATCAGAAAGACAATATTCGGGCCATGTTCATACAGGGCCATGCCAGCAACAGCATCACGCGCATTCCCGAATCGGTCAAAGGCATGCAGAAGCTCGAGCTTCTGGTGGTGGCCGATCCGGTTCCGACGACGTGGGCGTCGCTTGCCGTGAACGGCGGGCGAAGGGACAACGTCTACCTGCTGCCGATCTGCAGTCAGTTCGAGACCTCCGGCTCGCGCGTCGCCTCGAACCGGGCGATCCAATGGGGCGAGCAGATCGTCAAGCCGATCTTCGAATCGAAGGACGATCTCGAGGTGATGTACCGGATCGCCGACAAGCTCGGCTTTGCCGACAAGATGTTCAAGAACATCAAGGTCGAGGACAACCGTCCGGTGCCGGAAGACGTGCTGCGCGAAATGAACCGCGGCTCCTGGTCCACCGGCTACTGCGGCCAGTCACCGGAACGGCTCAAGCTGCACATGGCCAACCAGAAGGACTTCGACATGCGCACGCAGCGCGCCATGTCGGGGCCCGCCAAGGGCGATTACTATGGCCTGCCCTGGCCGTGCTGGGGCACGCCGGAATTCAAGCATCCCGGTACGCCGCTGCTGTACAACACCAACCTCAGCATCATGGACGGCGGGGGCACCTTCCGCGCCCGTTTCGGGGTCGAGCGGGTGCTCAAGACCAAGGTGATGGAGAATGGTCAGCAGGTCGAGAAGGAGCAGAAATTCAATCTGCTCGCCGAGGGGTCCTATTCCAAGGATTCCGAGATCAAGGATGGCTATCCCGAGTTCACCTTAGCGGTGCTGAAGAAGCTCGGCTGGGACAAGGACCTCACGCCGGCGGAGCTTGCGGTTATCCAGAAGGTCAATCCGGCCAATCCGGATGCGGTGTCGTGGTCGCTCGACCTCTCCGGCGGCATCCAGCGCGTGGCCATCACCCATGGCTGCATTCCCTACGGGAATGGCAAGGCCCGCGCCAATGCGTGGAACCTGCCCGACCCGATCCCGGTCCATCGCGAGCCGGTCTACACGCCGCGAATCGACCTCGTGAGCAAGTATCCGACCTTGCCGGATGCCAAGCAGTTCCGGCTGCCGAACATCGGCTTCACCGTCCAGAAGACGGCGATCGAGAAGGGGCTCGCCAAGGAGTTCCCGCTCATCCTCAGCTCCGGCCGTCTGGTCGAATACGAGGGCGGCGGCGAGGAAACGCGCTCCAACAAGTGGCTGGCCGAGCTGCAGCAGGACATGTTCATCGAGATCAGTCCTGCGGATGCCGCCGACCGCGGCATCAAGGACGGCGGATGGGTCTGGGTCACCGGCCCGGAAAACGGCGCCAAGGCCAGGATGAAGGCGCTGGTCACCGAGCGGGTCGGCAAAGGTGTGGCCTGGATGCCGTTCCACTTCGGCGGCTGGTTTGAAGGCGCCGATCTGCGGGACAAATACCCCAAGGGCGCAGACCCGATCGTGCTCGGTGAGAGCGCGAACACCATTACGACCTACGGCTATGACCCGGCGACGGGCATGCAGGAGCCGAAGGTCACCCTCTGTCAGATCAGAGCGGCATAAGGAGGCTCGACAATGGCTCGGATGAAATTTCTCTGCGACGCCGACCGTTGCATCGAGTGCAACGCCTGCGTTACCGCATGCAAGAATGAGAATCAGGTGCCGTGGGGGATCAATCGTCGGCGCGTCGTCACCATCAATGACGGCAAGCCGGGCGAGCGCTCGGTCTCCATGGCCTGCATGCACTGCACCGACGCGCCCTGCGCGGCGGTCTGCCCGGTGAACTGCTTCTACACCACGGCGGACGCCGTGGTGCTGCACTCCAAGGACCTCTGCATCGGCTGCGGCTACTGCTTCTACGCCTGCCCGTTCGGCGCTCCGCAATATCCCAAGGTCGGCAACTTCGGCACGCGCGGCAAGATGGACAAGTGCACCTATTGCGCCGGTGGCCCGGAGGCGGACGGCAGCGAAGCGGAGTTCGTAAAATACGGCGCCAACCGTCTGGCCGAGGGCAAGCTGCCGCTCTGCGCCGAGATGTGCTCGACCAAATCGCTGCTCGCCGGCGACGGCGAGATCATCGCGCAGATCTACAAGGAGCGCGTCGCCAAGCGCGGCTATGGCTCCGGCGCCTGGGGCTGGCAGGTGGCGTATCGCGAGACCATCGCGACCTGAGAGATATCGCGTCAACGTGGGGACTTGGAGAAACGGAGAAGAAGCATGGCCAGGCTCGTGACGCGTCTCCGTCTCATCATCGGCGTATTGGCGGTCGCGTTCATCGTCGCACTCGCAACGCCCGTCAGTGCCCAGCAGCCGACGTCGGTCGATCCGGACCGAAACGCCGTCCAGGAGCAGCAGCTTCTCCAGAGCCAGGACAAGATTCAGGGTCGTGGCACCATTCCCGACACCAAGTCCTATACCATCGAGCATCCAGCCGGGCGGGATTGGCGGTACTTCCACG
>DATBKV010000176.1:0-10196 GCA_036555745.1 Xanthobacteraceae bacterium
CTTGTCGGCCACCTCACCGGCAACCTCCTCCGTTTCCTCGATGATGCCGTCGATCGCCGGACAGTCGATGCCCTTCGCCTCGGCGCCGTGCATGCGGAAGACTTCCTCGAGGCGCGCGACGTGATTCTGCGTCTCGTCGAGGTGCGTCTTGAAACCGCGCTTGAGGCCCGGATCGCTCGCCTTCTCGATCATCTCGGGCAGCGATTTCACGATCTGCTTCTCGGCATAGTAGATGTCGCGCAGCGTGTGCACGAACAGATCGTTCATTGTCTTGATATCCTTGGAAAAGAGACCCATTGGCTCCGCCCTTTCTGAGTTGCCTCGGGTTGGAAGCGGGGCGGCCGTGCACCTGCAGCGCCGCCCCGCTCATGCCGGGCCAACGGCGGAACCCGAGACGCGGTTCCCCAAAAAAGCGGCCTCGCCCAGGCGGCATGCAAGCCGGGCCCGGCAGGCGCAGCGGCATGCGGCGGCTGTCCGCGCGGAGAAAGGCGCGCGCTCAGAACTCCTTGCCGATCATGCGGTCGATCGAGCAGCGGCCACCGCCGCGGAAGAAGATGGCGGCGTAGATGAGCGTGAGCAGCAGCGGAAACTCCCAACCGCCGCGCGGGCTGGAGAAAAAATATCCATTGCCGGAATGCCAATAGGTCACGATCGCCATCTGGACCGTGAACATCAGCGCGAGCGGGCGCGTGAGAAAGCCCAGCGCCAACGCCGCGCCGCCGAAGAACTCGAGGATACCGAGGAAATAGGCCCAGGCCAGCGGCGCCGGGAACCCGAGCGGCGTCAGAACGTTCTGCGCCACCGGGCCGGCGAACCCGCCGAACAGCTTCATGTAGCCGTGGTAGATGACGATCGCTCCGGCGCAGAACCGGATGATGGCGTAGCTGCACGGCGCGATGCTCTGATAGAGACCGCTCAGGCCGGGAAATATCAGCCGATTCCTGTCGATGACGCCGTCCATGTTTCCAGGCATCGTCTCCTCCTCTGCTTTGCGACGCCCGCCAATCTACTCCGCGCCCGCTGCTGCATCATCCCCCTCGCGCCGCTCGATGGTGCGGATATCCACTTCCGAGGTTAATGTGCGATGGACCGGGCACTTGTCGGCGATTTCCATGAGCCGCTGCCGCTGCGCTGCGTCGAGTTTCCCGCGCACCGTAATGGCACGCTCGATGCGGTCGATCATTCCTTCCTTGGTTTCGCACGACTCGCAATCGGCGGCGTGGATTCGGTCGTGCGTAAGCTCGACGGTCACTTGCTCGAGCGGCAAGGCTTTGCGTTCGGCGTAGAGGCGCAGCGTCATCGCGGTGCAGGCGCCGAGCCCCGCAAGCACGAGATCGTAGGGGCCGGGGCCGCTGTCGAGGCCGCCCACGTCAGCGGGCTCGTCAGCGAGGAAGCGGTGCCCGCCGACCGTGACCTCCTGTTGGAAGCGGCCACGTCGCGTCTGGCGCACCACCACCGCCGGCGATGGCGTCACCGTCTCTGGCACCGGGGCCGGAAGGTCGAGGTAGCGCCCGGACCAAGCATGGATCACGTTGGCGACGTAAGCGGCGTCGGCGCGCCGGCTCAGCAGATGATCCGCCCCGGCGAGCGAGACGAAGCTCTTGGGGTGCTTGGCCGCGCTGAAGATGCGGCTGGCATTGTCAATGCCGACGATCTCGTCGGTCGGCGAGTGGAAGATCAGCAGCGCCTTGTGTAGCTCGGCGATGCGCGCGAGCAGCTTGTGTTGCGCGAGGTCGTCGAGGAAGCCGCGGCTGATGCGGAACGGCCGGCCCGCCAATGATACTTCCACGTCGCCCTTGGCGTTGATCTCCTCAACCCGATCCCGGAACAGGCCGGTGACATGGCCGGGATCACAGGGTGCGGCGATCGTCACCAGCGCGCGCGCCTCCGGCACTGCGGCCGCGGCGGCAAGCACCGCCGTGCCGCCGAGGCTATGGCCGATGAGGATGGCCGGGGCCCGGCGCGCCCGCCGCAGCGCGTCGGCCGCCGCGATCAGGTCGGCGACGTTGGACGAGAAGCCCGTATTGGCGAATTCGCCCTCGCTCGCGCCGAGCCCGGTGAAATCAAAGCGCAGCACCGCGATGTCGAGCGCGGTCAGGCCCTCCGCGATGCGCTTGGCGGCATGCAAGTCCTTGCCGCAAGTGAAGCAATGGGCGAACAGGGCATAGGCGCGCGGCTCGCCGGTCGGGCGATCGAGCAGTGCGGCGAGATTTTGCCCGCTCGCATTGGGGAAATCGAAGCGCTCAGCCGGCATGCTCAGCTCTCATGGGGAGGTCGACGCGGGCGGTGCCAACGCATGGGTCACAGCGGGATTTCCATGAGATCGTGGGCCACCACCAGTTCGCCTGCGAAGGTCGGGCGCACGGCGTCGATCCATGTCTGCTCGCTCATTCCTGGGGCATCGGCCGGCACGAGGTGGCTGAGCACGAGCTTCTTCACGCCTGCCTGCGAGGCGATGCGGCCGACCTCGTCGGTCAAGGTGTGGCTGGCCTTCAGATGCGCCATCAGGGTCGCGGCGTTGGGCACGCGGCGAACGAGTTCCTCCAGCGCGGGCGCGTACATGACCTCGTGCACCAGGATGTCGGCGCCTTGCGCAAAGGCCGCGAGCGGCGGGAAGTAGGCGGTGTCGCCGGAAAAGACGATGGTCTTGCCGGGGAACTCGAACTTGAGTGCGAAGCTTTGGGTGATCGGCGGGTGCACGTTGCGCAGCGCCGTCACCTTGACGTCGCCCGCGGCCATGACCGGACCCTCGGCGTATTCGTGTACGTTGACGAGCTTGCGCAGGTCGGGCCGGCCCTCGTCGACGATGCGGGTGTCGATGTCGAACTTGTAGGCATCCCAAAAGCCTTGCGCCAGCGCTGCCATGCCGGCGGGTCCGTAGGCGTCGATAGGCGTATGCAGCCCGCTCGCCCACGCGTTGTACACGAGCAGCCCGAACTCGGCATTGTGGTCGGAATGGTGATGGGTGATGAAGGTGTAGCGCAGGGCGGGCAGCGGAAATTTTGCCTCGACCAGCTTGAAGGTCGCGCCATAGCCGGTATCGACGACGTAAGGGACGTTATCCCAAACGATCAAATTGGCGGCCGGGCTCGGCGCGTAGCCGGTGATGCGCGGCCCGCCGCGCGTCCCCAGCAGCACCAGGCGGTTGGGCCCGAGCTTGCGTTCCTGCGCCATCGCTGGGTGGCGTGGTCCGAACGAGGCGGCAAGCGCGACCCCTGCGCTTGCCGTCAGCAAGTGCCTGCGCGTGATCATCTGCACTCCTTCTCGGTTGAGGGCTGGCGACAGTTTGGCAGCTTCGCGCCCGGTGGCAACGCGACACCGCTGCGCCAGCGGGCGACGTTTTCGGTCGCGTGGCAACCCGTTTGAACCAATTGGCATCTGCCTGCGACTAATCGGTGGCGCACAAGGATCGACTGCTTGACTGCCGTTTTGCCCAGAGGGGGCGGCGCCGCGGCAGGAAAACAGGAGGGGGCTACAATGACATATTCGGGAATTTTCGCCCGGGCACGGGGCCTGGCGGTCACCGCTGCGCTCGCTGGTGCGGCGGTCGTGCCCGCGCTGTCGCCGGCCGACGCGGTACCCGGCTACGACGGCGTGTGGAGCGTGGTGATCATCACCAAGCAAGGCATCTGCGATCCGTCCTATCGCTATCCGATCCGCATTCACAACGGGAGCCTCGGCAATGCCGGCACCGCGAGCGTCAGCATCTCGGGCCGGGTCGGCAAGAATGGCGCGGTCACGGTGAACGTCAGCACCGGTGACAAGACCGCCACCGGCACTGGCCGCCTCGCGGGCAGGAGCGGCGTGGGCTCCTGGAGCGGCGGCAACGGCGCCTGCTCCGGCGTCTGGCAAGCCGAGCGCCGCAGCTGAGCCCGTCTGGCGAGCCGTAGAGCCCCGCCACATTCCGCAATGCCCGGGCTGCGCCCGGGCATTGCCGCATTCCGGCATCGGTGAGCACCGTCGGTGAACACGGGCAAAGCACAAGAGGAACTCGCCGGCGGCGCGCTGGCGCCGATATTGGTCTGGGCGGTCGCGTTGAGTTGCGGCGTCCTTGCAGCGCTGGCGCTGCAAATTTATCTGGGCGCCGCCGGCTTCGATCTGGCGACGTTGTGGCACAATCTGGCCTCTGCTGGCGGCAGGGACCTGCGCACGACCGGGCCCTGGTGGGCGATCGCCGGTGCCGGCTTCCTCGGAGGCGGGGCGGTCGCCGCAGCATTGGGTCGGCTGCCGCTGCCCTGGCAGCGTTTCCGTCTGCTGCGATGGGCGATAGGCGCCCTGCTGGTCTTACTGCTTGCATGGATTGGCGATTCCGAGCCCGCCCCGGCGGCGGTCGGGGCCGGGGCCGAGGTTGGGGTGAGGCTCGCAGCGCTCGGCCTGGGCGCAATTGGCGCCGGCATCGGCGCGGCCTTGGCACTGCGGCGCTAGGCCGAGGGTGCGAGATCTTTCTCCGGCACATGAATTAGTTTTCATAAGGCGCTCTAAAATCTGCTTATTTTTCGCTTCTGTGCACACCAAGCGTGGACCAAGGCCGAGCGAAAAATGCCGCCCCGCGGTTCGAACCTTGATGCCTATTGCTGCGACTAAGACTCGAGCAGTGGTGCGTCCAGAGCGCGCCCGATGGGGGCTTCGTGCGCGATCAGACCCGGAGACGTTGATGACGTCGCTTGCCGAGTGCGCACCGGCCGAAGCGCGGAGCGAGGAGATCGAACGGCGCGGCCCTTTGATCTGGGTCACCGCGCTACTTACGGTGCTCACCCCGGGGCTCGGCCATATCTACATCGGCCAGGCCCGGCGCGGCATCATCCTCTTCATTCTCGTCATGGTCGCGGACACCCTGCTGATGTTCGCGATGATGGGCGTGCTCGCCCGCTTCTGGATGTTCGCGGTCAGCCTCGGGCTGTTGCTCGGACTGTGGCTCTTCATCATGGCGGACGCGATCCGACGCGCCTACCTGCTTCGCGACTATCCGCACCACGGCTACAACCGTTGGCCGACCTATGCCGGCGCCTTCGTCCTCGCTTGCATCATCTTTGCCGGTCCCTGCATCTATGCCGTTCACGCCAATGCTTCCGGTCAGCTTCTGGTGCTCAATGCCGTCTCGCCAAGCATGGAGCCCACGTTGCAAGTGGGCGAATATTTTCTGGCCGATGCCAGCTATTACCGCACGCGTCCTCCCAGTCGGGGCGAGGTGGTGGTCTATCTGCACCCGAAGCAGGCGCATCTCTACTACATCAAGCGTATCGTCGCGCTGGAAGGCGACCGCGTCGCAATCAAAGGCGGCCACGCCGTGGTGAATGGAATGATGGTGGAGGAGCCGTACGTGGAGGCCGGCCCGGTGGATGCGCGCTTCGCCAACATGCCCGAAATCCGGGTGCCGGCGGGGCACGTTTTCATGCTCGGCGACAACCGCGCCAACAGCGTCGACAGCCGCGATACGGTGGCCCATGGCGCGGTCCCGGTGGCGAATCTGGTCGGCCGGGTCACCGATATTGCGATCTCGCGCCACATCGCCCGCATGGGCCGCTGGGTTGGCACTCCCAGCAACTTCTGAGCGGGCCCGCCGTCGGCGCGGGCAATCCGCTCATCGAGGTTAACGGCAGCGCAGCACCCCCATTGCTGCACAGTCCGCTCGTTATCTCACCAATTCCCGCATCGCCCGGTCGAGGCCCTCGAGCGTGAGCGGATACATGCGCCCGCCCAGGAACTGGCGCAGCATGCGGATTGACGGGGTCAACTCCCACTCCCGCTCCGCCACAGGATTGAGCCACACGCAGGCCGGATAGGTGCCTGCCACCCGCTCGATCCAGACCGCCCCGGTCTCCTCGTTGTAGTGCTCGACCGAACCGCCGGGCGCCATGATCTCATAGGGCGACATTGCTGCATCGCCGACGAAGATCACCTTGTAGTCGTGCGGATAGGTGTGCAGCACGTCCCAGGTCGCAACGGTGTGGTCGAAGCGGCGCCGGTTCTCCCTCCACACTTTCTCGTACAGGCAGTTGTGGAAGTAGAAATGCTCCATGTGCTTGAACTCGGAGCGCGCGGCCGAGAACAGCTCCTCGGTCGCCTTGACGTGCCAGTCCATCGAGCCGCCGACGTCGAAGAACAACAGCACTTTGACCGCGTTGTGCCGCTCCGGCCGCATCAGGATGTCGAGATAGCCCTTGTGGGCGGTGCCCTTGATGGTGCCGTCGAGGTCCAGCTCCTCGGGCGCGCCGGTGCGGGCGAATTTGCGCAGCCGCCGCAGCGCGATCTTGATGTTGCGGGTGCCGAGCTCGACCTCGTCATCGAGGTCCTTGAACTCGCGCCGATCCCACACCTTCACCGCTCGGAAATTGCGATTGCGGTCCTGGCCGATACGGACGCCCTCGGGATTGTAGCCGTAGGCGCCGAATGGCGAGGTACCGGCGGTGCCGATCCACTTCTTTCCGCCCTGATGCCGGCGCTTCTGCTCCGCCATGCGCTGGCGCAGCGTCTCGAGCAGCTTGTCGAGTCCGCCCATCGCCTCGATCGCCTTCTTCTCCTCCTCGGTCAGATATCTTTCCGCGAGCTTCTTGAGCCACTCGGCCGGAATCTCGGCGGTGAGCGCCTCGGACGCCAGCTCGAGACCCTTGAACACGTGACCGAAGACACGATCGAACTTGTCGAGATTGCGCTCGTCCTTCACCAGCGCGGCGCGCGCCAGGTAGTAGAAATCCTCGACCCGACGGCCGGCCAGGTCCTGCTTCATCGCCTCCATCAGCGTGAGGTATTCACGCAGCGTCACCGGCACGCCGGCGGCCTTGAGCTCGCTGAAGAAGGCGACGAACATGACGCAAGCTTGCGCCGTTGCAGGAAACCGTCAAGCCAGGACCCGCTCAAGCCGCGCGCGGCTTGCGGGCGCGCTCGATCGCCGCGCGGTCGACGTGGCCGATGAACTGCCGCGCGCTCGCCTCCCACGATCGGGTGAGCGCGAATGCGCGGCAGCGCGTGCGGGATACGTGCAAGGCGCCCATGCAGGCGGCGCGCAAATCCTCGTCCAGCACTCCGACCTGATCGCTACCGATGACGTCCTTCGGACCGGTGACCGGATAGGCCGCGACCGGTAGCCCGCACGCCAGCGCCTCGAGCTGGACCACGCCGAAGGTGTCGGTGCGGCTCGGAAATACGAAGACGTCCGAGCCCGCGAGATAGGCGGGCAGCACCTTCTCGTCGAGCAGGCCGAGGAACTTGGCGTCGGGAAAACGCCGGCGCAGCTCGGCTTCCTGCGGGCCCTGCCCGATGACGATCTTCGAGCCCGGCAGCTCGAGCGAGAGAAACGCTTCCAGGTTCTTCTCGATCGCGATGCGCCCGACGCAGGCGAAGATCGGCCGCGGCAGGCCGAGGTCGATCGCGCGCTCGGGCCTGAACAGGTCGGTGTCGACGCCGCGCGTCCACATGTCGAGGTGCTCGAACCCGCGCGCGCTCAACTCCGCCATCAGCGACGGGGTGGAGACCATGGTGACCGTCGCGGCGGCATGAAAGCGGCGCAACAGCCCGTAGATCAAACCCGCGGGTATGCCGGAGCGCACCGAGATGTATTCAGGAAACCGCGTGGTGTAGCTGGTGGTAAAAGGCAGCCCGTGCCTGCGGCAATAGCCGCGCACCATATAGCCGACGGCGCCTTCGGTAGCGACGTGGATCGCATCCGGCCGCGCCGCCTCGATGCGGCGCGCGATCTCCCGTGGTCCGGGCAGGGCACAGCGCAGCCCCGGATAGGTCGGCACCGGCAGCGAGGCAAAGCCCTCCGGCGTGAGAAAGACGATCTCGACGCCGAGCCGGCGAGCGCTGGCGGCAAGCGAGGTCAGGGTGCGCACTACGCCATTGACCTGGGGATGCCACGCGTCGGTTGCGACGAGAATGCGCATCAGGCGGTCTGCACCTCATCGCTGCGCCGCGACCTTGGCTGGCGGGTCGTGCCGAACAGGCCACCCAGCTGTTGGGCGAATCGCATGGCGGCCAGCATCACCACCGCATGTCTCAGCCGTGTGACGGCGCGGGCGGCGTGTCGGCGGCGGCCGAGCCATCGGGTCGCAGCCGCTGTAACACTGCTGTTGCAACCAGATGGGAGCTTGCTCGCGCGAATCGCGGCGACCCCCGGGAGAGCCCCCCACCGCATGCAAGTGTTGAACGCGCTGAGCGCCGCGACGCGCGCGGTCGACGCGAAGGTCGGCTGGAACCGGATCGCCTTGGCGACGAGCCTGCTCATCATCGGCGCGGCGGCGATCACGCTGTTGCGCCTGTTGCGCGACATCGAGCCCGACAAGGTGCTGCGCGCCCTGGAACGGACCACGATCGCCGAGCTTTTGCTCGCCGGCCTATTGGTGGCAGCCGGCTATGTGGCGATGAGCTTCTACGATTTCTTCGCGCTGCGCACGATCGGCCACCGGCAGGTGCCCTACCGCGTGGCGGCGCTTGCGAGCTTTACCAGCTATTCCATCGGCCACAACCTTGGCGCCACCGTCCTCACCGGCGGCATGGTGCGGCTGCGCATCTATTCGGCCTGGGGCTTATGCGTCCTCGATATTGCCAAGATCGCCTTCGTGACCGGTCTAACGTTCTGGCTCGGCAATGCCTTCATCCTCGGCCTGAGCGTGGCTTACGCGCCCCAGGCCGCCGCCGCCCTCGATCAATTGCCGCCTTGGCTCAACCGGAGCATCGCGCTGATCGCGCTGGCGACGATCGTGGGCTATCTCCTCTGGCTGCTGCCGGCGCCCCGCTTCGTGGGCTCCGGCGACTGGCGGATCGCGCTCCCGAATGCCGGGCTCACTTTCGTTCAGATCGGCATCGGCATCTTGGATCTGACCATCGGCGCGCTCGCCATGTACGTGCTGCTGCCGTCCTCGCCGTCGGTCGACTTCGTCGCCTTGCTCGCCGTCTTCGTGCTTGCCACCCTGATCGGCTTCCTCAGCCACGCGCCCGGCAGCCTGGGCGTATTCGACGCCGCGCTGCTCATCGGCCTCGCGCAATTCGACACCAACGAGCTCCTCGCGTCGCTGCTACTGTTTCGTGTCCTCTATTTCATCCTCCCTTTCCTCGCTGCCCTGTGCCTGCTGGGGGCGCGCGAACTGCGGCTGAACCTCACGAAGTCGGCGCGCAGGCGCCCGCCGCCAGACTGACTCCCGCCGTGCAGCCTGCGCGGAGCGCCGGCTAATGGCGCGCGCTGGAGAAATCCCGCGCCACGCGAGAGGCGGCGACGCGCACCGGACGTGTGGTGGCCGGGGTGTTGCGGCTCCTTCCCACGAAGCGCGGCTCTCCGGCCGTGATCACCGCGGCGACCGCCGCGATGTCGCCGTTGCGGATGGCGGCGAGCGCGCTGTCCTGGGTGCCGCCATCCGGCGCATCGATCAGCACGATGTCAGCTGCCCGGCCGGCAGCGAGACGGCCGGCATCGAGACCATAGACGCGCGCATTGCTGCCGGTCGCCGCGGCAATCGCAAGCTCCGGCGCGACGTCGGCGAGGCTCGCGAGATGGGAGATGGTGTAGAGCATGCCGAGCGGCATGACGCCGCTGCCGGTCGGGGTATCGGTCGCCACGATCAGGCGATGGAAGGCGCCGTGGCGCCGCGCGAGGGTCGCGCACAGCAGCGCGGTGCGCAGGTTGCCCGCGGTGCAGACCTGCAGCGCCATGTCGCCTTCGACGATGATCCGTTCGAAATCCGCATCGGGCATGGCGGTCGGGCCGCCGTTCACGTGAAACGAGACGTGCGGCCTCATTGCCAGCAGGTGATCGCCGGTGATCGCCCCCGATCCCGGAATCGACGAGCCGCCGGTATGGCAGGTGGTGATCATGCCATGCGCACGCGCGGCGGCGACGAGGGGCGCGTACTCGAAGGCGGTCTCGAACGCGCCGAAGCCCGCCTTGGCGAGCCAGACGCCCTGCTTGGCGACTTCGCCCAAGTCGTTCCCGCTGAGCGTCGGCTCGAGGATGATCGAACCGGCGTGCACGCGCATCCCGCCGGGCCGGTAGTGCTTGAAGCACTTGTGGGCGGCGACCGCGAGCGCCTTCACCCCGTCCGCGTCGCTCGGGCGGCCAGGGACATGAACCTCCGAGGCGCTGATCGCGGTGGTGACGCCGCCGTGCAGATAGCTTTCGAGATAGCCGACGGTCTGCTGGCGCGGTGTGAAATCGCCGAAGGTCACATGTACGTGCGAATCGATCAGGCCGGGAATGGCGGTCG
>DATBKV010000177.1:0-12264 GCA_036555745.1 Xanthobacteraceae bacterium
CCGGATCACGATCACGGCGGCGGCGCCGGCTGGCGCCTTCTCGGGCGCGATCGTCAAGCTGCGCTGGCCGACCGAGGCATAGGTCGCAATCGCGATGCCGTCGGCAAAACACGCGCAGGGGGAGGAGTCGCTGTCGTAGTAGAGCACGCCTAGCTCGCGCGGCTTGGCGTGCAGGCGATCGACCGCGTCCAGTCCAATCCGGATGCCGAGCGGGATGAAGGCGCCGAACGCGCCGTGCACGCGCGCGCCGAGCGCGATCCATTCTTCCGGGGTCTCCGCCCGCGCCGTCAGGTCCGCGATCATCAGGGTGAGAGCCTGCAGGCCGGCTATGAGTATCGTCCTTAAGACCTTCATCGGCGTCTTCATCCTGGGCTGCCCTTGTCCTCGGCTCGTGCGCGAAATCGCCCCGCGACCGCAGCATCCTTCTTCCGCGCGCGCATGACAACACCTGCGCACGGTCGCGACACGAGCGCGACGCGTGCAGGCTTTCGGCGCAAATGCCTTCCACGTTGGCTGCGTGCTTTCGCCGATGTAGTCTGAGGCCGTGGTGTGGCGGAGAACCTCATGGCCAAGCTCAGACATATCGCGATTCAGGTTCCGGACCTCGAGAAGGCCGCGGCTTTTTACGAGGGCGTGTTCGGCCTCAAGCGCCTCAAGAAGGTCGAAGCGCCGATCGGCAACGCCGTCTCGCTGTCCGACGGCGTCATGAACCTCACCTTGCTGCACTTCCCGGAAGGGACGAAAGGAGGCAAGGGCGGCCCCGACTGGGCGGGGCTGCATCATTTCGGTTTCGTGGTCGAAGACGAGCGCGCGACCGAGGAGGAGATCAAGGCGCACGGCGGCGAGTTCTTCATGCAACTGCCGAACTATCCCGGGATCGACGCCGAAAAGAAGTTCAAGGACCTCAACGGCATCGTGTTCGACATCACCGAGCACGGCTGGGGCTGACGCCGCCCCGGCAGCGGACCGCGCCTGCCGGCGGCGATGCGAGCGCCGCAATCATGCCGTGCCCCAGTCCGGCCGGATTTCACCCGACACGCCCTCGAAGGCGCCGTCGGCGAGCTCGCAGATCAGCAGCCGCGCCGGGTCGACCGGCCCCGGCATGGCGGCGCGGCCCTTGGGGATGCGCTTGAAACCGTCCTTACCGTAATAGGGCTCGTCGCCCACCAACAGCACCAGCCGGTGACCGCGCGCCTTGGCCTCGGCGAGAGCGCGCGCGATCAAGGCATGGCCG
The DNA here is from genome assembly GCA_036555745.1 of Xanthobacteraceae bacterium. Taxonomy (GTDB): domain Bacteria; phylum Pseudomonadota; class Alphaproteobacteria; order Rhizobiales; family Xanthobacteraceae; genus VAZQ01. The sequence goes on from DATBKV010000177.1 coordinate 1,235, forward strand.
ATGCCGCGCTCGCGGAACGGCGGCTCGACGGTGAGCGGTCCGAGCAGCAGCGCCTTGGCCTCCCCGATGCGGATCGGCGAGAGCCGCACCGAGCCGACCAGCAGCGTGCCGATGCGCGCGGTGAACGACAGGTCCGGCAGGTGGTCGTTGCGCTCGCGCAGCCGGTAGGCCGACTTGGCGTAGCGGCCGGGACCGAAGGTGCGCTCGTGCAGGCGCTCGATCGCCTCCGCGTCGTCGGCCGTTTCCGGCAGGATGGTGAAGGCGGGATCGGTCATCGGCGGATGTGCCGCTTAGCATTTGCCGCGGGGCGGGTCCATTGCCCCGCGCCGCCGGCAAGGCTGCGCCGCCGGCGGTGGAGATGAAATGCGCCGCGTGGGTGGTTAGATAGCAGCCGGCGCGGCGGTCGGAGGATGTGCCATGGGTCTCCTGGTCGACGGGGTCTGGCGCGACGAGCAGCACGGCGAGCGCACGCCGGGCGGACGCTTCGTGCGTCCGACCACGCGCTTCCGCAACTGGGTCACCGAGGACGGCAGCGCCGGTCCCAGCGGCGACGGTGGCTTTGCCGCCGCGCGCGGGCGCTACCATCTCTACGTGTCGCACGCGTGCCCGTGGGCGCACCGCACCGTCATCATGCGTAAGCTCAAGGGGCTCGACGAGGTGGTGTCGCTGTCGGTGGTCGAGCCGCTCTACGGGCCGCACGGCTGGCGCTTCGGCGACAGCCCCGGCACGGTTCCGGACAGCGTGAACGGCGCGCGCGAGCTCGCCGAGATCTATCTGCGCGCCGATCCGCGCTACAGCGGCCGGGTGAGCGTGCCGGTGCTGTGGGACAAGGAGCGCCGCACCATCGTCAACAACGAGTCGGCCGAGATCATCCGCATGCTCAACGGCGCCTTCGGCCGCTTCACCAATGTGCGCACGGACTATTATCCCGCGCCGCTCGCGGCGGAGATCGACCGCGTCAACGCCTTCGTCTACGAGAACGTCAACAACGGGGTCTACCGGGCTGGCTTCGCCACCGCGCAGGAGGCCTACGAGGAGGCGTTCCGCGCGCTGTTTTCCGCGCTCGACGAGCTCGAGCGGAGGTTATCGCGCCAGCGCTATCTCGTCGGCGGCGAAATCACCGAGGCCGACTGGCGGCTGTTCACCACGCTCGTGCGCTTCGACGCGGTCTACTACAGCCACTTCAAGTGCAACCTGCGCCGCATCGTCGACTATCCCAATCTCGGCAACTACCTGCGCGACCTCTACCAGCAGGACGGCGTCGCCGCGACTGTCAATATGGACCACATCAAGACGCACTATTACGGCAGCCAGCGCCAGGTGAACCCGACCGGTATCGTCCCGCTCGGCCCCGCGCTCGATTTTTCCGCGCCGCACGACCGCGGGAGATTCGGGGGGTGAGACCGGACGGGCACACCGCGGAGAGATCTGCTGAGCTAGCGTCTCAAGCGATGCGTCTCGAAGCAGGAGGCCGAATCTGCCCACGGCCTCGCGGCGTCATCCCCGCGAAAGCGGGGATCCAGTCATCGGCGGAGGGGAAGAGAGGCACAGCTTCGGCCTCTATTGCACTTTCGGTGGTTACTGGATGCCCGCTTGCGCGGGCATGACAGGGGAGAGAGGCGGACACAGTCCAAACCCTCACTCCAGCCGATAGCCCTTGCCGCGCACGAAGGCGCCGAAATCGGCGCGCAGCGGCTCGGCGTATTGGCGCGCCTTGTCCTCGGACCAGCCGTAAGCGGGAGCCTCGCCCCAGCGCTCGGGGGCGCGCTGGCGGCGGTACGGGCGCTGGCTCTCGCGGCGGCGGTCATAGGCGTCGAGCTCGCGCGCGAGGTCGCCCGCCCGATAGACGTCTTCGTGCAGCGTGAGAGTGAGGCCGAGCCGCGGCGTGATGGCGCCGGGCTCGGCCGGCCAGCCCACGCACAATCCGGCGACCGGGACCACGCGCGCGGGCAGCGCGAGGAGCTCGCTCACGACCTCGGGGCGGTCGCGGATCGCGCTGATCGGGCAGCAGCCGAGACCGACCGCGGCGGCGGCGCGCATGAAGGTCGCGAGCAGCAGCGCGCTGTCGACCGCCGCGTTGAAGAACAGGTCGAGATGATCGTTGGGGAACGGTTTCTTGCGCAGCTGCGCAATCTGCGGCAGGCGGCCGCCGTTGGCGAGGAACACCAGGAAGGCGGGTGCGTCGGCGATCCACGGCATATCGGGAATGAGCGCGGCGATCGCGCGCTGCTTGACCTTGTCCTTGACCAGAAGGATTTCCCCCTGCTGCAGGTCGCTCTTCGACGGCGCCGAGAGCGCGCAGGCGCAAAGAAGTCTGATGAGCGCGGGTTCGACCGCGCGCGGCAGGAAACGCCGATGCACGCGATGGCCGGCGATGCGCGCGAGCTCGTCGAGCCCCGCGAGCGCGGGATCGATAGCAAAGCGCTCGCCGAAGCGCTCGGCGAGTGAAGCTTCGATCAGCTTGGCGGTGGTTTCGGGAGCGACCTGGTCCTGCATGCAACGTCTCCGCCCCTCTGGATGCTATCCTTGCGGCTCGTCGCGCAGGAAGGCCGCGACCGCGGCGTTGCGCTCGAGCTTGGCCAGATCCTCGGGCGACGGCAATTGCGGCTTGTCGCGCGCGGCGTTGACCATGCAGAGAAAGCCGAGCGGCTCGCCGCGGGTAGCGCGGAACTGATGCCAGGTCATCGCCGGCACGGTGACCAGATCGCGGGTCTCGACCGCCTTGACCTCGTCGCCGATGAGGCAATGGCCGCGCCCGCGCAAAATCAGCACCGCGTGCATGTGCTCGTGGCGCTCGAGGGTGGAAAAGCCGCCGGGCGCCATCTCGAAATAGCGCAGCTCCCCCGCGAGCTCGGGATCGGCGAACAGCACCTGGCGCGTGATCGACTTGAACAGGGCACGGCCGTCCTCCTTGTAGGGGAGCTCGTCCACGCCGTCCCAGCGGTAGCCCTTGGCCCTGCGGTGAATCGTTTTTTCGTGCGCCGCCATAGGGCCTCATCCGTAACGATGGCCGTGCACCGCGGCCACGAACGCCGCGGTCGCCTCGAGCAGGCGCTCGCGCGCCGAGAGCAGCGCGCCGCCGATCAGCAGCATCACGTCGGCGCCGTAGAAATCAAGCATCTCCGGCACCCGCTCGGCGCTCATGCCGCCGGCCGGCACCGGCAGGCACTCCCGCAGCCCGTCGCGCGGCTCGCGTGCGGCGCGCGCGAGCGCACGGCACGTATCTGGGGAGTAGCCGAAGCGCCCGCCATAGTTCGGGAACACCACGGCGTCGGCACCCATGACGCGGAACAGCTTGCCGAGGAGCAGCGGTGGCGCGATGCGCGCCGCGCCCGCCATGCTGGGATGGGCGATGAAGGCGACGTCGGGGTGCTCGCGCACCAGGCGGTGGAAATTGGACAGTCCCGCGATCATCGGCGCGACCATGACGGTGTCGACCCCGGCATCGCGCGCCGCCGCGATCTGCGCCCGCATGGTGTCGAGGTCGCCCGAGAGGCTCGGCACGTAGCGCGCGCTCCGCCCGCTGGACTGCTCGAGCGCGCGCAACGCCGGCGCGATCGCCGCCAGGCGCGCCGCGAATGGGGAATAGTCCTGGTCGGCGAGGCCATGATCATCCTTGACGTAGTCGACGCCGCCGCGCGCGAACCGCACGGCGAGCTCGGCGAGGCCGGCCGGCGGCAGGCCCTGGGGCTTGAGCGGCGAGCAGGTCAGCGCCCGCGCGCCGGCGCCGGCGCGACGTCGCAAACCGTCGAGCCCGTGGCGCGGGCCGCCGAAGCTTGCGAGAAGCTCCGCCGGCAGCGTGACGTCGTGCAGCACCGCGTCATCTTGCAGCGAGGTGTTGCCGAACAGCATGTTGAGGAGCTGGCCGGCATCGCGCCCGACCGTCGCGGCGGAAAGCGAGATGCGCACCTCGAACCAGCCGCCGCCGCGCTCGGCGATGGCCTCGACCCGTCCCACAATCTCGGCGCGGACGAAATCATCGGTCACCGCTTCGAGCGGCATTTCCACGCTCTGCTCGACCGCGATCGCGTGCGCGCGCTGCGCGATCGCGCGCGCGTCGGAGCGCACGTGGTAGACGGCTTCAAGGCGAGACGACATTGGTCGGGTCACAGTGCGGAGGCCACCATAGAGGACGTGCGCCGAAACCGCGACCATCCGAGCGCGTGGCGGTCCCGGATCAGCGATGCACCGCTTCGCTGGCGCTTGCGCCGCATCGCATCCGGGACACCGGGTCCAGGGCTTACCAGCGCTCGCCGACCGGCTCGCCGCCGAGCACCTCGGTCAGACGCGCGCGCGTCGCGGCGGTGGTATCGTCGGGCAGCGCGTCGAGGGCAAAGAAACCGGTGGCGCGGATCTCGCGGTCGGGCACCGGGGCCGCGGTCTGGCGGAACGAGCGCACCACGAACACCGCGACGTGATCGCGCCGCGATGCCCGGCTGTTGAAGAAGATGCCGTGCAGCTGGGGCGGGGCGGTCAGCTCGATATTGCCTTCCTCGCGCAGCTCGCGCGCGAGCGCCTCTGCGACCGTCTCGCCGGCCTCGACCCCGCCGCCCGGCAGATGCCAGCCGCTCACGTAGCTGTGCCTTACCAAGAAGACGCGCCCGTGCTCGTCGAGCACCAGCGCGCGCACCCCGAGCGTCATGGCGCGCGCGAAGCGCCAGTAGAAATGCATGAGCCGGCGCAGCGCAGGCTCGAGCGCGCGGCGCGTCTCATCAAGGCTCAACCGTTTCATGCCGGCTCGCCCCCGCCTCCTGACCGCGGCGCCAGTGAGGCGGAGCGCATCGTGCTTGTCAAAAGCACGGCTTTCCTGTTTAGAAGGCTTCTAATATGCGACCTTGGCTTTTTTACGCAGGGTAGCCCCGTGAAACGCTTCGCCGATCTCACCGAGCAGGAAATCCTCGCCTTGGCGATCTCCAACGAGGAGGAGGACAGCCGCATCTACCGTGGCTTCGCCGAGGGGCTGCGCGGGAAATACCCGGCGTCCGCCAAGGTGTTCGACGAGATGGCGGAAGAGGAGGTGCGCCACCGCACCATGCTGTTCGACCTCTACCGCACCAAGTTCGGCGAATACTTGCCGCTGATCCGCCGCCAGGACGTCAAGGGTTTCATCGCCAAGAAGCCGCTGTGGCTGATGCAGCCGCTCAATCTCGATGAGGTGCGCAAGTTCGCGGAGAATATGGAATACGAGGCGGCGCGCTTCTACCGGCGCGCCACCGAGACCACGCGCGACGCCTCGGTGCGCCAGCTGCTCAACGAGCTTGGCGAGGCCGAGGTCGAGCACGAGAACCTGGCGCACAAGCTCGGCCAGCAGCTCCTCACCCCGAGCGCCCGCGCCAAGGAGGACGAAACCGCCCGGCGCATGTTCCTGCTGCAATACGTGCAGCCCGGGCTCGCCGGGCTGATGGACGGCTCGGTCTCGACCTTGGCGCCGTTGTTCGCCGCCGCCTTCGCCACCCACAACACCTGGGAGACGTTCCTGGTCGGGCTCGCGGCATCGGTGGGCGCCGGCATCTCCATGGGTTTCGCCGAGGCGCTGTCCGACGACGGCTCGCTCACCGGACGCGGGGCGCCGCTGGTGCGCGGTACGGTGTGCGGGGTGATGACCGCGATCGGCGGGCTCGGCCACACGCTGCCCTTTCTCATTCCCCACTTCTGGACGGCAACCGCGGTCGCCATCGTCGTGGTCGCGGTCGAGCTCACCGCCATCTCCTATATCCGCCACCGCTACATGGACACGCCGTTCCTGGCGGCCACGTTCCAGGTCATCGTCGGTGGCGTGCTGGTGTTCGTCGCCGGCATACTAATCGGAAGCTCCTGAGGCCGCGTCGCACGACGCGCTGCTGTCGTGTCCCGGCCGAGCGAGCGCCGCGTGCGCCGCATGTGGACCGGCTCAGGCGCGCGCGCGAGAGCCGGGACCTAGGGGCCCGATGACGGGGCCTCGACTGCACAAGGATGTTGTGCTTCGCATGTCTGGGTCCCGGGTCTCGCTTCGCTCGCCCGGGACACGAGAGGCTCAATGTTCGTGCTCGCGCATCTGTCGGACCCGCACCTCGGCCCGCTGCCGCCGGCGCGGCTGCGCGAGCTCCTGGGCAAGCGCGCGACCGGCCTGTTGAACTGGTGGCGCAAGCGCAGCCGCATTCATCGCGGCGACGTGCTGGCGCGCATCGTCGCCGATCTCGCGGCGCAGGCGCCCGACCACGTCGCGGTGACCGGCGACCTCGTCAACATCTCGCTCGCAGGCGAGTATCCGCCGGCGCGCGCCTGGCTCGCCACGCTCGGCCCGCCGCACGACGTCACCCTGGTGCCGGGCAATCACGACATCTACGTGCGCGGCGCCGCGCGCCAGGTCGAGCTGCACTGGAGCGAGTACATGCGCGGCGACGGCGGCGCGCCGCGTGCCGGCGAGCCCGCGTTTCCATTCCTGCGCCGGCGCGGGGCGCTGGCGCTGATCGGGCTCTCGAGCGCAGTTCCGACCGGCCCGTTGCAGGCCACCGGACGGCTCGGCACCGGGCAGATCGAGCGGCTTGCGGCGGCGCTCGACGAGACCGCCCGCGAGCAGCGCTTTCGCGTCGTGCTGATCCATCACCCGCCGCTGAGCAAGCCGGCGCGGCATCTCAAGCGGCTCACCGACGGCGCGGCGTTGGGCGCCGCGCTGGCGCGGCACGGGGCCGAGCTCGTCATCCACGGCCACGACCACGAGCATTCGTTGATCGAGCTGCCGGGCCCGCGCCGGCGCATTCCGGTGATGGGCGTGCCGTCGGCCTCGGCGGCGCCGCCGGGCCAGCACGATCTCGCCGGCTACAATCTCTACTGCATCGAGCGCCGCGCCAGCGGGGGCTGGCGCTGCGAGGCGATCGCGCGCGGGCTCGCGCGCGACGGCGAAAAGGTGATCGAGATCAAGCGCACGATGCTGGGGGAAGGGTAGAGGTCAGCTTTAGGGGCATGGCCGCTAACTTGGCATCCACTCGGTCGTCATCGTCCGCGAAGGCGGACGATCCAGTAATCGCCGGGTCGTGAGAGGCACCGCTTCGGCAAAATTGCAGCTTTACGGATTACTGGATGCCCGCTTGCGCGGGCATGACGGGGGAGAGGAACGCACGGGGAGAACCGGAAGAACCGGACAGTCGCCGCCCCGAATTACCCCATCGGGCCGAGCAGCAGGGCGGCGGCGACGAGGATCGCGATGCCGGCGATGAGCCCGAGCAGGAACGCAACGAGCGGGACGCCTCGCCGCTGCCGGCGCTCGAGCCGAGCCGCGCGCGCGAGATCGCCGGCGGCCGGCGGCTCGGCGGCGAGCGCGCAGTCGCGCTCGATCAGGCGCTGCGCCACATATTTGGTCACCGCCTCGACCACGTCGGGAATGTTCGGGGATTCCGCGAGCACCTTGCGGCCGTAGCGGGTGTCCTGCAGCAGCCGGTAGAGCCGCTTGTCGCGGCCCATGGCCACGTGGGTGATGGCGTCGATCCACAGGCGCGGCGTCTCGCCCCGGCTGATGCCGCGATCGAACAGCTCGACCCCCTGCGGAATTTCCGCGAACAGCGGATCGAGCGCCTCGTTGAGAAGCTCGAGGCGGGCGACCTCGGCGTCGTGCAGGTCGACGATGACGGCGCTGCGCTCGGCATGGTCGACGCGCGCCTGGCGCAGGGCGTCCCTGAGGCGCGGCGGCTCGCGCGGCGGCGCCGCCTCTGCATCGCGACGTTTACGACCCCACATAAAGCAAGCCTAGCGCATATCCCGGAAAAGTGGGAACCGGTTTTCCAATCTGACCGGACGAGGAGTTACACGCAGCGGCCGCCGTCGACCTCGAGCACATTGCCGGTGAGGAACTGCGCCTCGTCGGAGGCGAGAAACAAGGTGGCGTTGGCGACGTCCTCGACGGTCGCGAAGCGCCCGAGCGGCACGGTGGCCTTGAACTGCGCGCGCAGCTCGGGCGAGTCGCCGCCCATGAAGGTCGGCAACAGCGGCGTCTCGGCCATCACCGGCGCCACCGCGCACACCCGGATGCCATCGGGCGCAAGCTCCGCCGCCATCGATTTGGAGAGCAGGTTCACCGCGCCCTTCGAGGCGTTGTACCAGGTCAGCCCCGGGCGCGGGCGGATGCCGGCAGTCGAGCCGATATTGATGATGACGCCTGATTTGCGCTTGCGCATCAGCGGGACCACCGCGTGCGCGAACAGGAAGATCGACTTGACGTTGACCGCGAACAGGCGGTCGAACTCGGCCTCCTCCACCTCCAGCATCGGCCGCCGCACGTGGCTCATGCCGGCATTGTTGACGAGGATGTCGATTGCGCCGAAGGCGTCGACCGTGGCCTTCACGGCGGCGTCGACCTCGGCGCGCTGCGAGACGTCGCAGCGCAGGGCGATCGCCTTGTTGCTGACGCCGGCGGCGACCGCGCGCGCGGCCTCCTCCTTGATGTCGATGACCGCGAGCCGCGCGCCCTCCCGGGCGAAGGTCTCGGCAATGGCCTTGCCGAAGCCCGATCCGCCGCCGGTGATGAGCGCAACCTTGTTGTCGAGACGCATAGCGCTTCCTTTCCAAGTCGAGCTGCAGACGCCGCGGCAGCAACTTCTCGCTGTCATCACCCGCGAAAGCGGGTGATCCAGTATTCCAGAGCCACAGAGGCCAGTTCCTTCGCCGGCCCACGCGCGGTGGTTACTGGATGCCCCGCTTTCGCGGGGCATGACAATCGAATTTTAGTGGCTGAGACCCGCATCGGGCTCAACTGTCGCGCGGCACCACGCCATAAGCGCGCGCCCACCCCAGGCCATCCTCGGTGCGGCCGCGCGGGCGGTATTCGCAGCCGATCCATCCGCCGTAGCCGAGCCGCTCGAGGGCGGCAAAGATCGCGGGATAGTTCACCTCGCCCTCGTCGGGCTCGTGGCGCGACGGCACCGCCGCGATCTGCACGTGCCCGATCACGGGCAGATGCTTTTCGAAACGCGTGAGCAGATCGCCGGCGACGATCTGCGCGTGGTAGAAGTCGAACTGGATGCGCAGGTTCGGCCGCCCGACCTTGGCGATGACGTCGGCTGCCTGCTCGGCGCGGGTGAGGAAATAATCCGGGCGGTCGCGCGGATTGATCGGCTCGATCAGGAGCGTGATGTTTCTCTCGCCCGCGGCGTCGGCGACGCGGGCGAGGTTGGCGATAAAGGTCTTCTCCGCCGCCGGGCGCTGCTCCGGCGCCACCCGGCCCGCGAGGCAGTGGATCTGACAGCCGCCGATGGCCACCACATAGTCGAGCGCCTGCTTGAACACAGCCGCGAACTCCTGCTCGCGGCCGGGCAGCGCGGCGACGCCGAACTCGCCGCCGGGCGCGCGGCCGGCGGCGGTATTGATGCCGAGCACGGTCAGGCCGTGGCGGTCGAGCTCGGCCTTCACCGCGGAAGGCGCATGATCATAGGGCAGCTGCAGCTCGACCGCGCGGAAGCCGGCGGCGGCCGCCGCCGCGAAGCGCTCGATCAGCGGCCGCTCGGTGAAGAGATAGGCGAGATTGGCGGCAAAGCGGGGCACTGGTGTCCCGATTCCGAAGTTCGCCAATTCTCGCGGCATCCTTTGATGCGAACTTCGGAATCAAAGGGACACCAGTAACTCTATAGCTCTCGTGCCCCTTTGAACCCGAAGTTCGCGATCGCTTTTGCTGCAAAATGTACGCGAACTTCGGGTTCGGTGCACGAGCGGCACCTTGCAATGGCCATGCGATCGACCTAACGAGCGTATAGTCGCCTGCAACGACCCGCCACCGAATCCTCGTCATGTCCGCCAACGACAGCTTCCATATCGCCGTCATCCCCGGCGACGGCATCGGGCCGGAGGTGATGGCGCCGGCGCTTGCCATGCTGGAGAAGGCAGCAGCCGCGACGGCCGGCCTCAGCCTGCACTTCACCGAGGCGCCCGCCGGCGCCGGGCATTATCGCGACACCGGCGCCTCGCTGCCGGAGGCGACAGTCAAGCTGTGCGAGACGGCCGACGCCATCCTGCTCGGCGCCTGCGGGCTGCCGCATATCCGCTATCCCGACAATACCGAGATCATGCCGCAGGTCGAGCTGCGCTTCATCTTCGACCTCTACGCCGGCGTGCGCCCGTGCCGGCTGATCCCCAACATCCCGAGCCCGATCGTAGGCGCCGCCGAGCGCGGCATCGATCTCGTGGTGATCCGCGAATCGACCGAAGGCCTGTTCGCCTCCATGGGCAAGGGCGTGGTGACCGAGGACGAAGCGCGCGAGACCCTGCTGATCACGCGCAAGACCTCGCAGCGCTTGTTCGAGTTCTCGTTCCGCCTGGCCGAGCGGCGCAAGGCGCTGGGCCACCGCGGCGCGCTCGCCTGCGTCGACAAGGCCAATGCCTTCAAGGCCTATGCGTTCTTCCGCAAGCTGTTCGACGAATGCGCCGCGCGCCATCCCGCGGTGGCGACCGACCGGCTCTACGTCGACGCCTGCTCGGCCATGCTGGTGCGCCGGCCGTGGGACTTCGACGTGCTGGTGATGGAGAACATGTTCGGCGACATCATCTCCGACCTCACCGCCGGCCTGATCGGCGGGATGGGAATGGCGCCGTCGGCCGACATCGGCGACAAGCAGGCGGTGTTCCAGCCCTGCCACGGCACCGCCCCCGACATCATGGGCAAGGGCGTGGCCAATCCCACCGCCATGATTCTCTCCGCCGCCCTGATGCTCGACTGGCTCGGCGACCGCCACGGCCACGCCGGTGCGAGGGATGCGGCGCGCGCCATCGAGGCCGCCGTCGACCGCGCCTTTGCCGGCGGCCTCACGCCGTGCGAATTCGGCGGCCGCGACGGCACCGCCGCGATCGCCGGTGCGGTGCTGCGCGCCCTCGACGCCTGAAGGCACGGGCCGAATTGCTGCCCACTTCCTTGTGGGACATTTCCCACGACCCCACATCTCGCCCATAATGTGGTACAGCAAGCGCACCGAACGCGCGCAAATACCGGCGTTTTCGGCCCTGTGGTACACATCCCATCATACGTCCCACCCCTGCGGTGGGATGTTTTGTGGTTGACGCGATTCCCC
>DATBKV010000178.1:0-13977 GCA_036555745.1 Xanthobacteraceae bacterium
GCCTTCGATGGTGGTGATCTTCTTGCCGTCGACCGCGCTCAGCGGCAGCGAGCACGAGCGCACCGCGACGCCGTCGATATGCACGGTGCAGGCGCCGCATTGGGCGATGCCGCAACCGTATTTGGTGCCGGTCAGCCCGACGTGCTCGCGCAACACCCACAGCAGCGGAGTGCTGGGGTCGGCGTCGACCTGATGCATCGTTCCATTGACGCTGAGAGCAGCCATATGCAGTCCTCCCGCTTATCGCCATACGGCGATGTTTTTCGACGCGGCGACAGCCCGTCGGTTGCGCCGCGTGCGCTGTCCTGATGAGCAGCTTGGTTCAATTCTAATATGGAAATCGCAGGTCGGCGAGATCAATCGACGTGCCGGCCGCGATTTGCGCCCGGCCGTGACCATTCCAACCGGGATTTGGTCCTCGCTGCTGGCCGTGGGGCAGAGCCTGCGCGTCGTCTTGAGCGCCGAAGCTCGCAAATGGGCTGGCGGTTCTCCCGGAGCCGCTACGTTTACTTGGCTTTCCGGTGCGAGGCGCGCTCGCGCAAGCTTTCCGCGGTGATGTAGAGCAGCGGAATGATGAAGATCCCGACCAGCGCCGCCGCGATCATGCCGCCGAACACCGGCGTGCCCACCGCCTGACGGGTGGCGGCGCCGGCGCCGCGCGCCACCACCAGAGGCAGCAGGCCGAGGATGAAGGCGAAGCTGGTCATCATCACCGGGCGAAAGCGCAGCGAGGCCGCCTCGACGGCGGCGGGCCGGATGTCCTTGCCGAGCCGGCGCTGCTCGACCGCGAACGCCACGATCAGGATGCCGTTCTTGGCGGCGAGCGCGATCAGCACCACGAGCCCGATCTGCGCGTAGACGTCGAAGCTCAGGCGCGCCAGGATGATGGCACCGATCGCGCCGAGGACGGCGACGCTGACCGAGAGCAGCGCCGAGACCGGTATGTTCCAGCTCTCGTAGAGCGCGACCAGGAAGAGATAGGCGAACAGCACCGCCAGGCCCAGCACGATCCCGGTGCGCCCGCCCGCGGCCTTTTCCTGCAGCGCGGTTCCGGTCCATTCGAAGCTGTAGCCCGCCGGCAGGGTGGAGGCGGAGACGCGTTCCATGGCGGCGAGCGCCTCCCCGGAGCTGTAGCCAGGCTTGGGCGCGCCGTTGACGATCGCGCTGCGAAAGCCGTTGTAGCGCACGATGGTCTGCGGCCCCTGCACCAGCTTGGCGTCGGCCAAGGCCCGGATCGGGACCATGCCGCCACGCGCGTTGCGCACGTAGATGTTGTAGATGTCGTCGATATTGTCGCGAAACGGCACCTCGGCCTGCACGTTGACCTGCCAGGTGCGCCCGAACACGTTGAAGTCGTTGACGTGGTAGCTGCCGAGCGTCGACTGCAGGGCGTTGAAGATGTCGCTGATCTTGACCCCGAGCACCTGCGCCTTGTCGCGGTCGATGTCGAGATAGATCTGCGGCGTGTCGGCAGCGTAGGTGCTGTAGACCCCGGCAAGCTCGGGCTCGCCGTTGGCGGCCACGATGAGGCCGCGCAGCGCCGCCGCGACGTCCGAAGGCGATTGGCCCTGCAGCGCCTCCAGCGCGTATTGGAAGCCGCCGGTGTTGCCGAGCCCGAGGATGGGCGGCAGGTTGAACGGAAAGGCGACGGCGCCCGGGATCGCCGCCATCAGCGGCCGCAGGCGAGCGATGATCGCGCCGGCGCTCTGTGCCGGGTCGCTGCGCTCCTCGTAGGGCTTGAGCCGGACGACGAAGAAAGCCTGGTTCGACGATGCGACGTAGTCGATGAAATTCAGTCCCACGACCGAGAGCACGCCCTGCACCCCCGGTATCGGCCGCACGATGTCCTCGATCTGCCTGACCACCGCCCGCGTGCGCGGGATCGAGGCGCCTTCCGGCAGCCGTAGCGCCGCGAAAATCGCGCCCTGGTCCTCCTCCGGCAGGAAGCTCTGCGGGGTGCGGCTGAACAGCCAGGCCGAGGCCGCAAGCGTCGCCGCCACCAGCACGACGCCGAGGATCGCCACGCGCACCAGGCGGCGCACCACCGCCACGTAGCCAGCGCGCGCGAGGTCGATCGTGCGCAGCACGTAGCGCATCGGGCCCCGGCTCCTGTGGCCGGGCTTGAGCAGCACCGCGCACAGCGCCGGGCTCAAGGTCAGCGCATTGACGGCCGAGATCAGCATCGACACCGAGACTGCCACCGCGAACTGGCGGAACAGCTGTCCGCTGATGCCCGGAATGAACGCCACCGGGACGAACACCGACAGCAGCACCAGCGTGATGGCGAGGATCGGGCCGGTGATCTCGGCCATCGCCTTCTTGCAGGCGTCCGGCACCGGCAGATCGGGATTCTCCTCCATCACCCGCTCGACGTTCTCGACCACGACGATGGCGTCGTCGACCACGATGCCGATCGCCAGCACCAGCGCCAGCAGGGAGACGGTATTGGCCGAATAGCCGATCATCAGCATGACCGCGAACGTGCCGATGATCGAGACCGGCACCGCCACCAGCGGAATGAGGGTCGTACGCCAGCGCCCAAGGAACAGGAACACGACCAGCGCCACCAGGACGATCGCCGCCGCCAGCGTTCGCACGACCTCTTCGATGGTCGAGGTGACGAATACCGTCGAGTCGAAGAATACGGTGTAGGCGAGGTCGTCGGGGAAGCGCTGCGCCAGGCTATCCATGGTATCGCGCACCTGCCGCGCCACGTCGACCGCGTTGGAGCCTGGGCTCTGGTAGATGCCGATCGCGGCCGCCGGCGCGCCGTTGAAGCGGCTGTAGCGGTCCTGCGACTTGGCGCTCATCTCCACGCGCGCCACATCCTTGACGCGGACCACCGAGCCGTCGGGATTGGCGCGCAGGACGATGCCGGCGAATTCCTCCGGCCGCGTCAGCCGGCCCTTGGTCTTGATATTGATCTGCAGCTGCTGCGCGCTCGAGGTCGGCGCGGCGCCCACGCGGCCGAGCGCCGCCTGCACGTTCTGGTTCTGCACGGCGGCGATGACGTCGCCCGGCGTGATACTGAGCTCGGTCAGCCGGTCGGGATCGAGCCATATGCGCAGCGAATAGTCGAGCGGTCCGAACAGCGTGGCCTGGCCGACGCCTTTGATGCGCGCGAGCGGATCGATCAGGTTGATGGTGGCGTAGTTGCTGAGATAGATGGCATCGTAGGTTCCCTTCGGGGAATAGAGGCTGATCACCTGCAGCAGGGCGGCCGACTTCTTGCGGATGGTGAGCCCCGCGCGCGACACCTCCTGCGGCAGCTGCGGGGTGGCGAGGCTGGCGCGATTCTGCACGTTGACGGTGTTGATGTCGGGATCGGTGCCGAGCGCGAAGGTGACGGTGAGATTGTAGCTGCCGTCGGAGCCGCTGGCGGATTGATAATAGATCGCGTTGTCGATGCCGTTGACCTGCTGCTCGATCGGCTGCGCCACCGTGGTCTCGACCACCTCGGCGTCGGCGCCGGGATAGTTCGCGGTCAACGAGACCTGCGGCGGCACGATGTCGGGGAACTGCGCGATCGGGATCGCGGTGATGGCGATGATGCCGGCCAGCGTGATGACGATGGCGACGACGAAGGCAAGCCGCGGGCGATCGATGAAGATGCCGGAGAACATTCAGGTTCCCGGCACCACATTGGCCGTGACGACCTGGCCCGGACGCACCTTCTGGATGCCCTCGACGATGACCAGTTCGCCCTCCTTGAGGCCGTCGGTCACGGCGATGTTGCGGCCCTGCTCGGGGCCGGCCGTGATCCGGCGCTGCTCGACCTTCTTGGCCGCGTCGACCACGAGCACGTAGCGGCCGGCCTGGTCCAGCTGGACGGCGGACTGCGGCACCGTCAGCATGGGCCGCGGCTCGCTGCGCTCCACCATGACGCCGACGATGCCGCCGGGGATCAGCAGCAGCTCCGGGTTCTCGACCCGCGCCCGCACGGCCACCGTGTCGGTGCTCGGGTCGACCTGGACGTCGAGAAAGTCGTTGACGGCGGGATGCGGATAGACGTTGCCGTTGGGCAGCCTGATGCGGATCGTCGGCCGCGGTTTGTTGCCTGGCGACTCCAGCACCTTGCGTTTGTAGTCGAGCACGTCGCGCTCGCTCGCCTGAAAGATGACGTAGACCGGATCCTGGCTGACGATGGTGGCAAGGTTGCCCGACGAGGGCTGCACCAGGTTGCCCTCGGTAAAGGTCGCAAGTCCGATGCGCCCGTCGATGGGCGAGCGGATCTCGGTGTAGCCGAGATTGATCTGCGCCTGGTCGAGCGCCGCCTGCGCCTCCATCACGCTGGCGCGCGCCGTGGCCTCGTCGGCGGCGCGCTGGTCGAGCGTCGATTGCGGGATGTTCTGATTGCGCACGAGCTCCTGACCGCGCTCAAGCTGCAGCTTGGCGTTGACCTCGGTCGCCTGGGCCTTGGCGAGGGTGGCTTGCGCCTGCTCGACCGCGGCCTTGTAGGTGGCCTGCTCGATCTGGAACAGGAGGTCGCCGTTCTTGACCAACTGCCCCTCGGTGAAATTGCGTTTCTCGATGAAGCCGGGCACCCGCGCGACGATGTCGACCTTGTCGATCGCCACGATCCGTCCGATGTAGTCGCTCGTCTCCGCGACCTGGCGAGTCGTCACCGGCGTCACCGACACCGACGGCGGCGGGCTCGGGGCCTGCGCGGCGGCGCCACAGGAAGCCGCGAGGCTCAGCGCCCAAATCGCGGAGGCAAGGGCATTGTTACGGCTTGGCATCGATTGCTCCTGGCGTGCGACGCGCGAAGCTTAATGTAGCTCCGATTTCCACGAATGGCGCCCTCAGCATGCGCCTGGTCTGGGTTGCGAATCGCATTTTTTTGGCAGCCGGGCCCGCGGTTTGGTAACGGCCATGACGGGTCAATCAAATGCTCGTGTGCGGCTGTCAGCGTCAGCCGCCATGAATGCACGTGGTCTATTTCCTACGGCTCAGCTCCTCATCTGAATGCTCGTGCGCATCGAGGAGCGATCTCGCTCACCCGGCTTGCCTGAGCGCGGTGGTACCGACCGGCATCTTGCGCAAGCGCTTGCCGGTGGCCGCAAAGATCGCGTTGGCCACTGCCGGGACGATGGCTGAGGTCCCGGCTTCGCCCATTCCGCCCGGCGGCTCGGAGCTCGCAACGATGTGGACCTCGATCGCCGGCGCCTCGTTCATGCGCAGCATCTGGTAAGTGTCGAAGTTGGTCTGCTCGACCCGGCCGCCCTTGAGCGTGATCTCGCCGTGGAGGGCCGCCGTGATGCCGAAGACGATCGCGCTCTGGATCTGCGCCCGCACGGTGTCGGGATTGACGGCGGTGCCGCAATCGACCGCGCAGACCACGCGCCGGACGTTGACCGCTCCGTCCTTCGACACTTCGACCTCGGCCACCTGCGCCATGTAGGTCGCGAACACGTATTGGAGCGAGACGCCGCGGCCGACCCGTGCGGGCACCGGCTGGCCCCAGCCGGCCTTCTCCGCGGCCAGCGCGAGCACGGCCTTGGCGCGTGGATTCTTGTCGAGGAGAGCAAGGCGATAGGCGACCGGGTCCTGCTTGGCCGCCGCCGCCAGCTCGTCCATGAAGCTTTCGGTCACGAACACGTTGTGCGACGGCCCGACGCTGCGCCAGAACGCCGTGGGAATGCCGGGGGGTTCCACCCGCACATACTCGACATGCAGGTTCGGCAGCGCGTAGACGAGATCGATCGCGCCTTCGGTGGTGTCGGGGTCGAGACCATTCTTGAACGTCGGGGGAGCCCATCGCGCCAGGACCGAAGAGCCCGCGAAGCGATTGTTCCAGGCAACCGGCATGCCTTTGGCGTCGAGACCGGCGGAAAGCCGGTCGAACCAGTACGGCCGATACCAATCGTGCTGGATATCTTCCTCGCGGGTCCACACCACCTTCACCGGGCCGTCGACATGCTGCGCGATCTGGACGGCGCGCACGACGCCATCGGCTTCCAGCCGCCGGCCGAAGCCGCCGCCGATCAGGTGATTGTGCACGATGACCTTGTCCAATGGCAGGCCGGCGGCCTTGGCCGCTTCCGCCTGCACGCGCGCCATGGCCTGGCTGCCGACCCAGATTTCGCAGCCGTTCCAGCGAGCGTGGACCGTGCAGTTCATCGGCTCCATGGTCGCGTGGGCGAGGAACGGGACCTGGTAGGTCGCCTCGACCTTGGTGACGGCGCCCGCCATGGCCTTCTCGACGTCGCCGATATTCTGAGCGACCACCCCTGCCTTGCGCGTCGCCCTTTCAAGCTCGTCGGCAATGTCCTGCGTGCTGAGCTTGGCGTGCGGACCGTCGTCCCATTCGACGACCAGAGCAGCCAGCCCTTTTTTCGCGGCTCCCATGTGGTCGGCCACGACCGCGACCGCGTCGTCGAGCTGCACGATCTGGCGCACGCCCTTGACCGCCTTGGCCGCCGCGTCATCGATGCGCTTCACGCGACCGCCGAACACCGGCGACTGCGCAAGGGTCGCGATCTTCACGCCCGGCGGCCGCGCGTCGATGCCATAGATCGCGGTGCCGTTGACCTTCGCCGGCGCATCGAGGCGCTTGGCCGGCGTGCCGATGAGCGTGAAATCCTCCGGACGCTTCAGCGCCACGTTTTCGGGGACCGGTAAGTGGGCGGCATCGGCGGCAAGCTCGGCATATTTGGCGCGTCTTCCCGTCGCCGCGTGCAGCACCTCGCCGCTTTGCGCGCGGCACGACGCCGGATCCACATTCCAGCGCTTCGCCGCCGCGGAAACGAGCATCGCTTTCGCGCTCGCACCGGCCTGCCGCATGGGCTGCCACGACGCGCGCACCGCGTTGGAGTTGCCGGTGGCCTGTATGCCGCCCAGCAAGGGATTGCCGTAGAGCTTGGGATTGGGCGGAGCGTGCTCCAGCTGAACCTGCTTCAGATCCACCTCCAGCTCTTCCGCGATCAGCATCGGGATCGAGGTGTAGGTGCCCTGGCCCATCTCCACATAGGGCATGGTCAGCACAATCCGCCCATCGCTCCCGATGCGGATGAAGGCATTGGGTGCGAAGCCGTCGGCGGCGGCCGCTTCGGCATTCCGGCTCGGGAACGGCAGGCTCAGGCTCAACAGCAGGCCTCCGCCCGCGGCGGCGCCGGCCCGCAGGAAGCCGCGCCGGGAGACGCGGTTCGGCGCCGGCGAACCAGCGGGGCCGGCGGGTTGGGACGCGGTCTGATCGAACATCATGGTCAGCCTCCCCGACGGCTCGATTGCGCGGCCTGCTTGATCGCGTCGCGTATGCGCAGATAGGTGCCGCACCGGCAGATGTTGCCGGACATTGCGTCGTCGATATCGGAATCGCTGGGATGCGGGTTGCTCGCGAGCAGCGCCGAGGCCGCCATGATCTGGCCCGACTGGCAGTAGCCGCATTGCACGACCTCGCGGTCGAGCCAGGCCTTCTGGATCCTGGCGCCGGCCGGGGTCGCGCCGATCGCCTCGATGGTCGTGATCTTGGAAGCGCCGATGCTTTCGATCGGCGTAATGCAGGAACGGATGGCAGCACCGTCGACATGGACCGTGCAGGCGCCGCACAGCGCCATGCCGCAGCCGAACTTGGTGCCAGTCATGCCGAGCACGTCGCGCAACACCCACAGCAGAGGAGTGTCGCCGTCGACATCGACGCTGTGCGTGCTCCCGTTGACATTGATGGCGAATGCCATGGCGTGCTCTCCTTTATCTGCCTTGGCGTTCACCGCTTCGGGTACGCCGTGAAGATGTAGTCTTGCGCCGACACCCGCGTGTGGCACTCATAACCGCACTTGGCGTCGTTTCCATGCGGCGTAAACGCGTCGGACGCGGCGTCATAGCCAAACTGCGCGTAGGCCCAGCCGTGGGTGTCCGGAAATCGGCTGGTGTCCTTTTCGATGAACGAAACCGATTTCAGCGTGTCCGGCACCATGACGAAATACGGAGAGGCACCATTCCTTTTTGCGGTCCACTCGATCTTGGCGACCTTGGAGCCGTCGGGGAATTGTTTGCCGTCGGCGGGCAGGCCGTCTCGGTACGCGGCCATCATGGCGGGATTGGCGACGATCACCTTGATGCCGCTTTCGGTCTCACTGACGGCGACGGCCTGCCAGTCCTCGTATCCCCTGAATTCGGAGAACGCGAGCCCGTTCGGCACTTGCAAAGTGTACTTGTCCTGCGCCGCAAGGGCGATGCCGCCCAACGCCGCGGCCGATGCTGCGACGATCACAATCAGCGAGGATGGACGTCCCGCCATGGCTCACTCCCTGGTCTAGCCGTTTGCAACTCAAATCCAGTGGCGCCCGTATCAGACGGCGCAGGCGCAGCGCGTGCGGAGGCAATCCTTTTTCCTAAGTTCGCCCGCACTTTTAGAAAGGCAGACATCACGCGGCGGGCGCGAACGCTGACATTGTCTCACCAGGAGTCGTCACGATCCAGCGTTCGGCCGAATCCTTTGACAAGGCTCCGCGATCAAATTCCCGTGGGCGGCCGCTGGCTGATGCCTGCATCACCTCCGAAAGCGGCCGCAGAGCGGCCATCGGCGACGGTGCAAACGTGCGAGAAGCGGCCATAGGCCCAGCTCCTCGATCACCTCATCCGCATGTCGACTGCTGCGAGCGCAACGCGCGCACAACTTGCCTCAGACGGCGAGTGCTTCCACGATCAGAGCGATGGGGAAGTCTGGCGGGCCTTCTTCCTTGATGAAGCCTTCGGCTTTGACGGGCATCGGCGGTCCGCACACCGCCCGACGTCGCGCTGAAAGAACCCTTAGTATACATCAGGCGACGGTGACCGTTTGCACACCGAACTTGTCGCCGCTATTTCCGAATCGCGGCATTGCCTGACCTTCGCAGCGCCGGCGCGGCCCCTTAGGATGTGGGGTTATTTGCGATCGCCGCCGAAGCCCAGATGACCTGCTACATCCTTCCGCCGCGCGGCGGCGCCCGGGCGAGTTGAGACCCATCATGTCCATGACGACATCGATCATCGAGACGCGACGCGACCAGATATTCCCAACGCTGGAGCCGGCGGAGATCGAGCGGGTGCGCCGGTTCGGCAAGGTGCGCTCCTATCGCGCGGGCGAGGCATTGGCCACGGTGGGCGAAGTCAGCCCAGGCCTGATCATCATCCTCGCTGGGCATGTCGATATCAGCCAGCGCGAACAGTCCGGGCGCCACACGCCGATTGTCAGCTACGGCCCCGGCTCGTTCATGGGCGAGCTGGCGCAACTCTGGGGCCGGCCCGCGCTGGTGGACGCCCATGCGCAGGATCCGGTCGAGGCACTCATCATCCCGCCGCAGCAGCTGCGCGCCTTGCTGATCGCGGAGGCGGAGCTCGGCGAGCGCATCATGCGCGCGCTCATCCTGCGCCGCGTCGCGCTCCTGGAGGCCGGCGCTGGTGGCCCGGTGATCGTGGGCCGTGCCGAGAACGGCGACGTACTGCGGCTGCAGGGCTTTCTTCGCCGTAACGGCCATCCCTATCAAAGGCTCGATCCCGAGACCGATGCGGACGCGAAAGCGCTGATCGAACGTTTTCACGTCGACCCCGGGCAGTTGCCAATCGTGCTGTGTCCGAACGGGCAATTGCTGCGCAACCCGGGCGAGGGCGAGCTCGCGCGCTGCCTCGGGCTGGTCAGGCCGATCGATCCCGGCCGCGTCTACGACGTGGCGGTGGTGGGCGCCGGGCCGGCAGGCCTGGCGGCGGCGGTCTATGCCAGCTCCGAGGGGCTTTCGGTCCTCGTGCTCGACTGCCGCGCATTCGGCGGACAGGCCGGCGCCTCGGCGCGGATCGAGAACTATCTCGGGTTCCCGACGGGCATCACCGGCATGGCGCTGATGGCGCGTGCCTACAACCAGGCGCAAAAGTTCGGAGTCGAGATGGCGATCCCGGACGAGGTGGCCGCTCTCGAGGCCGAGGACAACGCGGCTGCGCAACGCATCGTGCTCAGGTTGGCCAACAACGAACGCGTCAGCGCACGCTCCTTGGTGATCGCCAGCGGAGCGCGCTACAGGGCGCCGTCGATCCCGGGCCTGGACGCGTTCGAAGGCGCAAGCGTGCACTATTGGGCCTCGCCGCTGGAAGCGAAGCTGTGCGCCGGGCAAGAGGTGGCGCTGGTAGGCGCCGGGAATTCGGCCGGACAGGCGGCAGTTTACCTGGCGAGCCGGGCAGCCAAGGTCTGGCTGTTGGCGCGCGGCGCCGATCTCGGCGCCAGCATGTCCCGCTACCTGGTGGACCGCATCGCCGGGCTGGCCAATGTCGAAGTGCTGACGCGGGCCGCCATCACCGGCCTCGAAGGCCAAGGCGGAATGCTCGAAGCGATCCGCTGGCGCCGCGCAGATTCCGAGCAGGAAGTTCGGCGGCCGATCCAGCATCTGTTCCTCTTCATCGGCGCTGAGCCGAACACGAATTGGCTTTCCGGATCGGGCATCGCGCTCGACGCGAAGGGATTCGTGTTGACCGGCGCGGACACGACCGCCAAGCGCCGGCCGCTCGAGACCAGTCGGGAAGGCGTGTTCGCCATCGGCGACGTGCGCTCGGGCTCGGTCAAGCGGGTGGCGGCGGCGGTGGGCGAGGGAGCGCAAGTGGTGGCGACGCTGCACGGCTATTTGGCTGCGACCGAGCGCGCGCCGGCGATAGCCGCCAGCCGTTAGCAAAACTCCGGCGGCCATGCAGCGCGACGCGCTTGCGCGCGCACGGCCGCGCGGCAACAATTCCGCGCGGGTCTCGCGCGCGTGGCGGAGGAATGCATGAGCAAGCCGGTGCGGCTCTACTGCTGGCACTTCATGTCCTATCCCTACCTGCCCGCCGACTTCGACGCGGCCTACGACAGCGGCTGGGTGACGGTGCCGAACCGACTGTGGGACGCCGAAAAGAGCCGCGGTCTCTACCGCGAATACATCGAGCAGCTCGACTATGCCGACGAGATCGGCTTCGACGGCATGGTGCTCAACGAGCACCACCAGAACATTTACGGGCTGATGCCCTCGCCCAATCTGATCGCGGCGGCGCTGGCGCAGAAGACCAAGCGCGGCAAGATCGTCATCCTCGGCAATCTGTTGCCGCTCCATCTCAATCCGCTGCGCGTGGCGGAGGAATACGCCATGCTCGACAACATGTCGGACGGCCGCCTGATTGCCGGCTTCGCGCCGGGATCGGGGCCGGAGACCTTCAACTACGACGTGCCGTCGGCGCCCTCGCGCGAGCAGTTCTGGGAGGCGGTCGACCTGATCGCGCGCGCCTGGACCGAGGACGGGCCGTTCGAATGGGAGGGCCGGCACTATCCCCTGCGCTACGTCAATCCGTGGCCGCGGCCGACGCAGCAGCCGCACCCGCCGGTGTGGATCCCGAGCGCGCGCTCGACCGACACGCTCGTCAACATCGCCAAGCGCGGCTACAGCTATTTCCTGTCCTCGCGCAGCCACGGCAGCGAGACCGCGAAGTCGCAGGCGCAGTTCGCCAAGGTGCTGGCCGAGCACGGCAGCCGCTTCGATCCGTTCCGCATGGGCATTTTGATGTCGGCGCATGTCGGGGAGACCGACGCGCAGGCGCAAGCGGAAGCCAAGGAGGGCGTGTGGTACTTCCTCAAGAACTGCCTCAAAGGCCACCTGCGGCGCGAAGGCCGCATGCTCACCGCCGGCCCCGGCATTCCCTACATTCCGCCCGCCGAGTTCCGCGGCTACCTCAAGTTCTCCGACCCCACCGCGCCGCTCCTTGGCGACGCCGAGGACTGGCGCGACCTCGAGCGCTCGCAGTCGATCATCGTCGGCGGCCCGCACACCGTGTATCGGCGCATCCTCGACATCGTCGAGCACGCCAAGTGCGGGCACCTGCTGATCCAGTTCCACATGGGCAACATGCCGGACGCGCTGGTGCGCAACAGCATGCGGCTGTTCATGACCGAGGTGGCGCCCGCCCTGAAGGAGGCCTCGGCCAAATTGTTCGCGCACCACTTCCCCGAATTGGAGCGCAGCGCCGAGATGGCGCAGTGAGGGACGGTCGCGCGGAGCTCTCGTCCGTCATGGCCGGGCTTGCGTGACGTCCGCTCCGCTGGCGGCTGCCGGCGTGTCCGCCCCGCGCACGTGATCGACGATGCTGAGAGGATCCGTCGGCAGGCGGTCGCCGCGCCATGCGACATGGCCGTCCGGGCGCACCAGAATCAGCGCCCGTTCGTAGAGCGCGGCGATCGCGGGATCGGCGATGCTGACCGTGTTGATCGGCACGCCGCGTGCCGCGAAGGCGCGTTCCATCGCTGAAGGCTGCGGTGCGCTCGTTCCGAGCCGCAGGAGCGTGAATGCGTTGCCGAACAGATCGAGGGTCGAGCGTGCCTCCGCCAGCCAGCCGTGCGGGGCCCGGCTGCCGGGGAACGAGGTCGGGTGATACTCCATGCTCGAGCTCGGCGGCGGCGGCGGACCGTCGCCGCAGACGATCGGCGAGGCCGCGTACTGATAGCCCAGCGCGAGTCCGTCGGTGATGACCCGCCTCCTCTGCACGCGCACGAGCTCCTCGCCCATCACCCGCCGTGCCTGCGCGCCAGCGGGCGTATCCAGCGCGATTTCGGGATGGGTGGGCTGGGTGCGCTCGTTGGCATGACTGACATCGGCATGCGCGATGTTGCGAATGCCGACCGGGCGCCGCTCCGGCTCGTAGCTGTCGAGCAGCCGCGCGCCGCCCCAGCCCGCGAGCACGGCAGACAGCTTCCAGCCGAGGTCGACGGCGTCGCCGAGCCCGGTATTGAGTCCGAGCCCGGCCGCGGGATGATTGAGGTGGGCCGCATCGCCGGCCAGAAAGATGCGGCCGTGGCGATAGCGGTCGGCGACGACATTGCGCGCCATCCAGCGCCGCACTGACAATATTTCGTGCGGTACGTCCTTGCCGACGGCCGCGCGGAACAGCGCCTCGGCGTCGACCCGCTCCGGCGCGTCGTAATATTCCTTGCCGGTCACGCCCAGGCGGTAGAGCTCGCGGCCGTCGAGACTGACGAGATTGCGCCACAGTCCCTTGGCATCGACAAAGGTCACCAGCGCGGCCTTGCCCATCGCGTGATGCGTCCACAGCTGCGGCGCCCGCACGAAGATGCTGAGGAAGTAGCCGACATAGGCTGACCCGCGTATCTCGATGCCGAGCGCCGGGCGAATGACGCTGCGGCCGCCGCTGCAATCGACGACGTACTGCGCGGCGATCCGCAGCGGCCGGCCGTTGGCGCCGTCGTGCGCAGTGGCGATGACGTGATCGGCGGCCTGCTCGACCGATTCCAGACGGCAGTGGTGGCGGATCGTGACCGTCTCGAAGCTGCCGGCGAGTCTGCTCAGGATCGGATCGAGAAAGAGTTGATTGCAGCGCTGCGGACGTTCCGGGCTGTGCCTGATCGGCTCACGGCCGCCGTGGCTGGGGCGCTCGATGCGCGCGATCTCGTAGCCGGTAAACGACGTGCAATAGAGCGCCGTGTGCGGAAAGTCGTCGGGCGCGGCGGCCGCGTGCACCGCCTTGGCGATGCCCCAGCGGCGCATGAACTCCATGGAGCGGGAATTGAGCGCGGTGGCGCGCGGATGCTCGGTCGAGCCGTCGCCTTGCTCGATCACGAGACAGGACGCGCCGCGCATTCCCAGATCCGACGCGAGCGCGAGCCCGACGGGTCCACCGCCGACGATCAGGATGGGGACTTCCAGGGTCGGGTCGGATGCGGGCATCGGGGTGACGTTGAAGCGAGATATTTCAACACGCTTTACCGCAGCGCTTCATCGACGAAGCGATTGGTCCAGGTCTCCCCCTCGACGAGCTTCGCCGTGGTCGCCGCGTTGTCCCCGACGGCCTGGCGGAAGATATCCTGCACGTAGTGCCAGTCGCGCGCCGTGTCCGGGCGGGGACGCAACGCAGGTGCCATGACCTTCAGCGTCTCTTCGATCTCCGGCAGCTCGAATTGCGCGTAGGCGCCGTTCTTGAGCACCCGCGCGGCTTCCACGGGGTGATCGGCAACGTCGTTGCAGGCCTCAATCA
>DATBKV010000179.1:0-7214 GCA_036555745.1 Xanthobacteraceae bacterium
TCCCGAGCTCGCCTATGCGACGGCCGTGCGCGCGGGCACGCTGCCGCGCAACATCGAGGTCAACGAGTTCTTCTTCGAGCCGGGCGCCCGGCTCGGCATCGCCGCCGCGCAGCAGAGCTACATCAGCGCCAACTATACCCACGCGCTGCGCTACGTGATCGAGCGCGGGGTCAACGTGGTTGCGCAGCTCGTGGCCAGGCGCGAGCGCGCGGGCGAGGCCCGCTTCAGCGTGAGCTGCAATCCGGATCTGACGCTCGACCTGTTGGCGGAGCGCGCGCAGGGCCGCTGCGAGTTCCTGTTCGTCGGCCAAGTCAATTCCGAGCTGCCGTTCATGCCGGGCGACGCCGAGGTCGCCGAGCGCGAATTGGATCTGCTGCTCGCGAGCCCGGCGACCGACTTTCGTCTGTTCGGGCCGCCGCGCGAGCCGATCGAGCTTGCCGAACACGCCGCCGGGCTCAACGTCGCGCGCACGGTCGCCGACGGCGGCACCTTGCAGCTCGGCATCGGCTCGCTCGGCGACGCGGTGGCACACGCGCTGATCCTGCGGCATGAGCGCCACGCCGATTTCCGCGCGCTGGGGGCGCGGCTCGATCCCGCCGATGCCGCGCCCGCCGGTTTTCGCGAAGCCGCACCGTTCACGCTCGGCCTGCACGGCGTGAGCGAGATGTTCGTCGAGGGATTCCTCGATCTGCGCCGCGCCGGCATCCTCGCGCGCGAGGTCGACGGCACCTTGCTGTGCGCCGCGTTCTTCCTGGGCTCGCGCGCGTTCTATCGCGCGCTGCGCGAGCTGCCGCAGCACGAGCTCGCCAAGCTGCACATGGCCTCGGTCTCGTTCGTCAACGAGCTCTACGGCGACGAGGCCGGCAAGCGCGCCGCGCGCGTGAAGGCGCGCTTCATCAATAATGCGATGATGGCGACCTTGCTCGGCGCCGTGGTGTCCGACGGCCTCGACAACGGCCAAGTGGTGAGCGGGGTGGGCGGGCAGTACAATTTCGTGGCGCAGAGCTTCGCGCTCGCGGACGCGCGCTCGATCATCATGCTGCGGGCGACACGCGCGGCCAAGCGGCGTACCAATTCGAACATCCGCTGGAACTACGGCCACACCACCATCCCGCGCCATCTGCGCGACGTGGTGGTGACCGAATACGGGATCGCCGATCTGCGCGGCAAGAGCGACCGCGACGTGATCGTGGCCATGCTCGCGATCGCCGATTCCCGCTTCCAGGATGAGCTCATGCGCCGGGCCAAGGATGCCGGCAAGCTCGAGCGCGGCTTCGTGCTGCCTGCGCATGCCCGCGACAACACCCCCGCGCGCATCGCGCGGGCGCTCGCACCCGCGCGCGATGCGGGGCTGTTGCCGATGTTTCCGTTCGGCAGCGATTTCACCGCGGCCGAGCAGCGGCTGATTCCGGCGCTCGACCTGTTGCGCGCGGCCGCGCTGCCGCGGCTTGCCGGCCTCGCCGCGCGTGGGTGGTTCGCAGGCGCCCCCGACAAGGAGCGCACGGACTGCCTCGCCCGCATGGACCTTACGCATCCCGCGGGACTCAAGGCGCGGCTCGCGGCCGCGCTCGTCACCGGCGCGCTGATGGCGGCATCGGATGGCTGAGGCGCGAACGCAGCCGGCCCGCCGCCGGCGGTCATTGCGGCGCGGTGACGAGCCCGGCGCCGCGGTCGTCTTTCTCCACATTCGGCGCGAACACGTCGGCGCGCGCGTTGCCGCGCAGCTTGTCGATCACCAGCTTGCCGCTCGGCCGCACGTTGCCGGCGGCGGTGAGCGCTTCCCACCACAACGCCGCGACCCCCGCCACGTGCGGACAGGCCATGCTGGTCCCGCTCAGCGCCTGCAGCCCGCCGTGGAAGTCGGCCGACACGATGTCGACGCCGGGCGCACTCACCTCCGGGAAGATGTTGGAGAACGGGGCGACCTCGTACAAGTCACCCTTGCGTTGCAGCGCGCCCACCGAGATCACGCCCTCGGCGGCCGCCGGCAGCGACGCGGCGATCTTGTAGTCGGGATTGACCTGGGCCTTGCTCTCGTTGCCGGAGGCCGCGACCACCACCGGCTCGAATCCGAACGCGCTCCGCGCCTTGATCAGCTGCATCAGCGCATCGAACATGCGCAGGTTGGCGCGGTAGGATTCGAGCGAGGTCGAGGTGGCGAGCTCGACCGGCCAGCCGTCGCTGGTCATGCGGGTGACGCTGCCGGGAAAATCGAAGCCGAGCGACATCGAGATGACGTGGGCGCCCTGCTCAACCGCCCACTGGATGCCGGCGAAGATCATGTCGGAGTGGCCGCTGCCCTTGTCGCCGAGCACCTTGCCGATCAGCGCCTTGTCCACACCTGGCGCGATGGCGATGCGCTTGCCGTCGACCGGCGCGCCGAACACCGTGCCGGCACAATGGGTGCCGTGGCCCTCGGTGTCGTCGTCGCCGCTGCCGGTGAAGTCCTTCTGCACGATCTTGCCTACCATCGCGGCGAAGGCGGGATGGCTCTTGTTGATGCCGGTGTCGAGCACCGCGACGGTGACGCCCTTGCCGGTGAAGGGCGAACTGTCGGCCTTGACGGCGGCGATGCCCCAGACGTCGGTCACGTCGGCGCCTGCGCTCGCCGCCAGCGGCCGGATCAGCGAGGTCGGCATGATCGGGGCGATCGCGGTGACGCCCGGCTTGCGCCTGATGTCGGCGACGTCGTGCGGGCTCATGCCGTGGACCTCGATGCGCGGCTCGGGCGCAGCGAAGGAGCGGGTATGTACGTCGAAGCTCTCGAACGGCCCGGCCAGGCTTCGGGTGCGGATCGTGGGCGCGGCCGGCCGCGCCGCCGCGGTGAGATCGCTGAGCACGACGTATCGGCGCATGGCGGAGCCTCACGCTTGCGGCGACAGCCGCGTGTCCCAGCTCGCACTCGCACCGGTGCGCGAGTCCGCACCGCGGCCGCCGATGTCGGGCAGCCGCAGCAGATGCGCCCGCTGCAGGAAGGCGGCGGTGGCGGCGGGAACGTAATACCCCATCACGAAGCCGAGTCCCGCCGACAGCACGAAGAACAGCGCGCGCCCGGGGAAGAAGTTAGGGGGCTGCCCGGCGTTGATCCAGCCGAACCATGGGAAGACGTAGAAGATCAGCAGCTGGAAGCTCGCGGTGCCCGCGACCATGACCGCCGCCATGATCAACCCCTCGCGCACGCGTCCGTGCTGGAAATCGAGCGAGCGCGACTGCAGCCGCAGGTCGATCAGGACGCTGGTCCCGACCGTCATCAGCAGGAAGGAGATCGCGCTGACCAGCGTCGGCAGCAACACCGGGAAAGGTATCGGCACGATCAGGCGGAAGATCAGCAGGATGATCGCGCCGCTCACATAGGATGCGAGCCCGAACACGGCATAGGATTGCAGCGGCAGCGAATAGGGCGACGGCCGCGCGAAATTCGACACCGTCTTGGGGTAGATCGCCCAGGTGAGCGCGACCGTCTGCGAGATCGCGTGCACGCAGGCAAACGTCGCCAGCTGCGACAGTCCCACGTTCGGGCTCTGTCCGCCGAGCAGCATCACCAGCGACGGAACCAGGAACAGCAGGAAATCCAGCGAAAACACGATCACCCACGGATACAGCGGCAGCGCCGGTGGCGTCAGGACGTCATAGCCGAAGGATTTGAGGAATTGCATCCGCTCGGCACGGTGCGGCACGCACGACAGCGCCACCTCGGCGACCAGGCCGCGGTAGCGGGCCAGCACGTCGTCGCATTCCTCCGCCACGAAATTGGAGATCGCGCGATAGAGCGCCTCGCCCTCGATTTTCGCGCCGATCTCCTCGGCCAGCAGCAAGGCCAGCGCGGTGCGGCGAATGAGCCGCCGGAAGTCCGTCTCCAGCCGCGCGAAGTTGTTGGCGCGGACCTGCCCGAACTGCTGCAGGGCGCGGGCGCTCGCGAACTTGGCCACTTCGGGAGGCGGGGAGGCGTCGGCGATGCGCGCCTTGTCGAAGGTGGACCGGCGCGGCTGCAGCACCTGCGCGAAGCTCTGCAGCGGGTTGAGCGCCTCGGTCAATTGCCGGCGCAGCGAGCAGACCTCGATGAGCGATTGCTTGGCGCTCGGCGACATGAACGACATCAATTCCGGTCCGACGCCGTAGCGGTCGAGCTCGTTCAGCAGTTGCGCATCCGCGCCTTCCCGGATCGCGAACTTGGAGGCGGACAGCGCCGCGATCAGGCTCTGGCGCGCGAACGGGTAGAGCGCGAGGTCATGGGTCTGGTCGCGCAGGCGGTCGATGAAGCGCCGGGTCAGCGCGACGTTCGGCACCACCAGGCGCAGGAACAGCGCCGCCGCCAGCGCCGACCACACCAGCGCATTGCCATTCAGCGTCCGCAGCTGGGTGAAAAACTTGGCGCAATTCGCGGAAGGTTGCGTAGCCAGGCCTTGAAAGCAGTCGAATGGAGAGCCCACCGTCCGCGCCACTGCGACGTACACCATCCCTACATAGGCCGCCACCACCAAGAGCGCGTAGATCGCGAGAATGGCGGCGACATGCGCCCCGAGCGCGGCGAAATAGCGCTGCTGCGGAACGGCGAAGCGGATTTCCCCGAGCGGCAGCAATTCGTTGAAATGCGTTTCCGCCCAGGCCGCGATCAGCGCCGCCAGCGCGACCGCGACCGCAACCGCCGGAAGGATCCCCACCTGCATTCATGCCCCCCCGGTCGCCGGGCGTCCATTGCTGCGCTGGACCCGGCCGTCCTTGTTCTGCATGTAGAGCACCGGCGAGATCCACTCGGTGAAGCCCTGCCGTTGCAGGTCGAGCCGGGTCAAGGTCATGGCTTGCTGGATCGGCACGTCCAGGCTGATCAGGTTGTAGAAGAAGGACGGGCTGAACGCGGTGCCCATGATGTCGCTGATGTCGAACTGCATGGCGACCACGGCGGCGATGCCGCCGCCCCGCACCAGCGTCTCGGCCGTGCTGGCGAGGCGATCCTCCGGCTTCTGCGCCCCCTTGCAGGAATTCAGGATGACGAGCTTCGGTCCGTTGGGCGCATCCAGGATGCCCTTGAGCACGTCCGCCGAGATCAGCTCGAAGCCGGAGCCGCCGTCCTCCTCGAACACGATCGCGCCCTCGCGGCCGTGCCCGATGAACAAAAAGACGTCCCACTTGTTGCCGGCGTCGCCCTTGATGATGCGGGTCTTCAGTTCCCGGAACGTGCCCGACGCCATCGGCGAGAGCTTGACCTGCCCGGCCTTGGTCAGCGGCTGCAAGGCGAGGTCGAGCGCCGCCTGCTCGACGTCCGTGCGCAGTTCGAGCGGTGTGCCGATGAAATCCTTCGGGGCCGAGATCATGCACAAGACGCGCAGCGGCGGCGCTTCATAGATGTGCAGGTCGAGCTCCTGCAGGCTGGCGACGCGGGCAAAGGGCGTATGCAGGTTGCAGGCGAGGTGAAACAGGCCCGGCTTGTCGAACATCGCCTCCCACGGCAGGTAGGAGAGCTCGGGCGGCTCGACGCAAAGCTTGATCTGCAGCTCTTCGTTCTTGCGCAGCGCCTCTTCCAGCGTGTCCTTGTAGAGCCTGAACACCTGGCGCGGAAACACGCAGTCGAACAGCCGGGTGCCGATTTCCTGGATGCCCTTCGAGTCGGCGCCCGCGCCGCGCGCCGCGGCGCGCGCGCGATCGCGCAGCGACTCGGTGGTGCGCAGGATCGCCTCCTGCAGGGAGGCCAGGCTCTCCGTGAACTTGTCCGGCAGCGGTCCGAGATCGTCGCTGGCCTGCTCGCTCGCGGTCTCGGCCGCGACCCGGTAGGTGCCGCCCGCGCCCGTGACCCGTAGCTTCAGAATCGTGCGGGCCATTGTGTTGGGGTCCTCCGCTTGCTACTTATGCGTGTACGATACCCTTTCCCTCCCGCAATACGCAAGTACCATTTTTTGCCGCTGGCACTGAGCGACCGGTTAGTCTCGCCATCCCGGATGCGTCCCGTCGAAGGATTATAGGCCATGGCTATCTCGATGTACCAATGCTCGGTGCCCGTGTTCGTGCAGTTTCTCTCCAGCCTGTCCGCGGTGCTGGACAAGGCCGCGGCCTTTGCCGAGGCGAAGAAGATCGAGCCCTCGGTGCTGCTCAACACGCGCCTGGCGCCCGACATGTTTCCGCTGGTGCGACAGGTGCGGGCGGCGACCGACCATGCCGTCAACGCCTGCGGCCGGCTCGCGGGCGTGGAGCTGCCGACTTTCGCCAATGCCGAAGCGAGCATTCCCGAACTCAAGGAGCGCATCGCCAAGACCGTCGACTTCCTCACGGGCCTCAAGCCCGCGCAGATCGACGGCAGCGAGGGCAAGGAGATCAAGATCACGTTCCCGAGCGGCGCCGTGCGCGAGTTCACGGGCCAGTCGCTCCTCCTCAACAACTCGTTGCCGAACTTCTACTTCCACTGCACGACCGCCTACGACATCCTGCGCCATTGCGGGATCGAGCTCGGCAAGCGCGACTTCATGGGCACGCCGGTCAAGCTTTAGAGGATGTTCGACCCGCGTCGGCACAGAGGCAGATCATCGTGCCGGGGCGGATGCCGCGACGCGGACGCATCCAGTTGCGACATCTCCACTGTCATGCCCGCGGAAGCGGGCATCCAGGAGCACGTGAACGTGCGATTCGCCGCTGACCCGGTCCTTTAGGCCGCCGGCCGATGACTGGATCGTCCGCTTTCGGCTTTCGCGGACGATGACAATCGAGGGAGCCTTGCTCACTCCGCCGCGACCAGGCGCGGCCGCTCGGGCTCGCGCGGCTGCTCGCGCTTGCCGCCTTTGAGCCAGTGCTGCACGCGCGCGAGATAGAGATAGACTACCGGCGTCGTATAGAGCGTGAGCACCTGGCTGACCGCGAGCCCGCCGACCATGGCGTAGCCGAGCGGCTGGCGCATCTCCGAGCCGGTGCCGTGGCCGAACGCCAGCGGAATGCCGGCCAGCATCGCGGCCGCGGTGGTCATCAGGATCGGCCGGAAGCGCAGCAGGCAGGCCTCGCGGATCGCCGCGATCGGCGGCATGTTGCGGTCGCGCTCGGCGACGATGGCGAAGTCCACCAGCATGATGCCGTTCTTCTTGACGATGCCGATCAGCAGAATGATGCCGATGATCGCGATGACCGACAGGTCCAGGTTCCCCAGGCGCAGCGCGAGCAGCGCGCCGACGCCCGCCGACGGCAGCGTCGAAAGAATGGTCAGCGGATGGATGTAGCTCTCGTAGAGCATCCCC
>DATBKV010000180.1:0-11030 GCA_036555745.1 Xanthobacteraceae bacterium
GCAGCTGGACATCAGCGGCCCGATTGCCGTCGTCGCGGCCGGCGTCCTGATCGGAAACCGTGGCGCTCGTTTCGCGATGAGCGACGTGACGCATCGATATTTGTTTGCGTTCTGGACGCTGATCGACGAAATCCTGAGCGCAGTGCTGTTTCTCTTGATCGGGCTCGAAGTCCTGATTGTTCGGTTCGACCTCTCCCTGGTCCCGCTTGCCCTCGCCGCTGTTCCCATTGTGCTGATCGCCCGGCTCTGCGCCGTGGCGCTCCCGGTTCTGGCGCTCAGCGCCAGCACGAAGTTCGAAAACGGCACGATTCCGGTTTTGACCTGGGCCGGGATCCGCGGCGGGATCTCGGTCGCGCTGGCCCTATCGATCCAGGACCCGTCGCAAAAGCCGGCATTGCTCGCCGCCACCTACACAGTCGCCGTGTTCACGATCGTGGTGCAGGGACTGAGCCTCGAATCGCTGGTGCGACGACTGCAGCGTAATGGGTGACCAAATCGCGGCAGGCCGGCGCCACCCGCGCGCAGTCAATCCCGCATCAGCTTGTCGAGCGTGATCGGCAGATCGCGCACACGTTTGCCGGTGGCGTGATAGACCGCATTCGCGACCGCCGCGGCGGTCCCCACAATTCCGATCTCGCCGACGCCCTTGACGCCGAGCGGATTGATCTCGTCGTCCCGCTCCTCCACGAAGATCACGTCGATTGCGTGCACGTCCGCGTTCACCGGCACGTGGTACTCGGCGAGATTGTGGTTCATGAAGCGGCCGAACCGGTGGTCGGTTACGGTTTCCTCTTGCAGAGCCATGCCGATGCCGCCGACCACGGCGCCGAGAATCTGGCTTCCCGCGAGCTTGGGGTTGAGGATGCGACCGGCCGCCACCGCGCTGACCACGCGCGTGACCCGGATGACGCCGAGCTGCTCGTCGACCTTGACCTCGGCGAACACCGCAGAGTGCGCGTAGTGGGCTAATTTGCTGTTCTCGTTCGCCTCGGCATCGGCTTGCTTTTCGAGGCGATCAGCGCCGCCGGCGCGCATGGCGTCGGCGATCGAGACCTCGCGGCGATCGCCCTGCCGGTGCCGGATCTTGCCTTCGACGAAGACGACATCGTCGAGCTTTACGCCCCGCAGCGGCGAACTTGGCATCTTCTGGGCGAATGCGAGCAGCTCCTTCTGTACCGCCCGGCAGGCCGCGTGAATGGCGCAGCCGACCGACGAGGTCGTGAACGAGCCGCCTTCGACCGGTGCATGCGGAAGCGCGGAATCGCCGAGCTTGGCCGTCACGTTCTCGAGCGGCAACCCCAGCATCTCGGCAGCGAGCTGCGTCATCATGGTATAGGTCCCCGGGCCCATGTCGGCGGTCGCACTCGCGATCTCCACGCTGCCGTTGGCGGTCAGCACCGCCCTGGCGCTCGCCTTCATCTGCATCGCTTCCCAGATTCCGGTCGCCATGCCCCAGCCGACGAGCTCGTTGCCGTCCCGCATCGAGCGCGGCTGCGCCTTGCGATTGGACCAGCCGAACTTCTCCGCTGCCCGCCGGTAGCATTCCCGCAACTCCTTGCTGCTGTAGCGCTTGTCCTCGAGCTGATCCTGGTCCGAGTAGTTGATCAGCCGCAGCTCGAGCGGATCGACGTTGCCCGCGTAGGCGAGCTCGTCCATCGCGCATTCGATCGCGTACATACCCTCGGTGCCGCCGGGTCCGCGCATGTCGCACGGCGTGTTCTGGTCGAGCTTGACCAGCCTTTGCCCGAGCTCGCTGTTTGCGCAGCGGTAGAGCAGGCTTGACCAGTGCACGATGTCGCGCTGGAAATCCTCGAATTGCGAGGTCATGGCCACGACGTCGTGCCGCAACGATGCGAGACCGCCGTCGCGGGCGGCGCCGAGCGCGAGCTCGTGAGCGACCGCGGAGCGATACCCGAGCGTGAACATCTGCTGGCGGGTGAGCGTGACTCGCACAGAGCGTTTGAGCGCACGCGCCGCCAGCACCGCGAGCGGCAACTGATATTGCGGACGCAAGCCCGATCCGAAGGCGCCGCCGACGAATGGCGACAGCACTCGCACATCGTCGTGGGACATCTTGGTCACGCCGGCGACGTAGTTGCGGCTGTTCTGCGGCCCCTGCGTCTTGTCATACACGGTGATGCGGCCGTCGCCGTCCCACAACGCCGTCGTCGCGTACGGCTCCATCGGATTGTGGTGCTCGATCGGACTGCGGTATTCGGCCTTGATCTGCACGGCCGCGCGCTCGAACGCTTGCGCGGGATTGCCGCGCTGGCGCGACCTCGGCACTTCCTCCGGCGCCCAGGTCGCGCGCTCGAGTTGCGGCTCCAAGCTCGACCGTTGCGCCTCGAAGTCGGTCATGTGCTCGTCGCGGTCGTACTCGATCCGCAGGAGCGAAGCCGCGAAGCGCGCGGTCTCGAGCTCGTCGGCGACGACCAGCGCCACCGGCTGGCCGCTGAAGTGGATCCTGTCATCGTAGAGCGGGCGGAAGGGCGAGCCGGGTGGCGCGACCTCGTCCTTATATTTCTCATCCTCCGACGCGAGCTCGGGGCGGTGTTGGTGGGTGAGCACGTCGAGCACGCCGTTGACCGCGAGCGCATCGGCGGTGTCGATGCGCTTGATCCGGCCCTTGGCGACGGCGGATGAGACCACGAAGCCGTGCGCGAGACCGGGCACGTTGTACTCGCCGGCATATTTGGCGCTTCCGGTAACTTTCGAGCGGCCGTCGACGCGGGAGGTCGGCTTGCCGAGATGGCTGCTAGCGGCGATCATGGTTCCCTCCCACCTAGGCAATTCGCTTGTCGGCCTGCGACTGCGGGGTCCCGCGCGCGGCCTGTTCCAGCGCGCGCACAATGGCGCGCCTGGCCAGCTCGATCTTGAAGTCGTTGTGCCCGAAGCCGCGCGCATCGCGCAGCACCGCATCGGCCGCACGCGCGAAATGCTCGCGCGTCGCCGGCGCGCCCTTAAGCTGTGCTTCGGCGGCGCGCTCGCGCCACGGCTTGTGCGCGACGCCGCCGAGCGCGAGCCGCGCATCCCTGATGGCGCCGCCTTCCATCTCGAGCCCGGCCGCGACCGATACCAGCGCGAACGCGTAGGACAGCCGATCGCGAATCTTGAGATAGGTGTAATTGGCGGCAAAGCCCTTGGGCGGCAGCTCGATCGCGGTGATGATCTCGTCCGCGCGCAGGTTGCTGTCGAGCTGCGGCGTGTCGCCCGGCAGGCGGTGGAAGTCGGTAAAGGCGATGCTGCGCTCGCCGCGCTGGCCGGTCGCCAGCACGCGCGCCTCGAGCGCGGCGAGCGCCACGCACATGTCGGAAGGATGGGTGGCGATGCAGTGCTCGCTCGTCCCCAGGATCGCATGCATGCGGTTAATGCCGCCGATCGCCGAGCAGCCGCTGCCCGGCTCGCGCTTGTTGCAGGGCGTGGTCGTATCATAGAAGTACAGGCAGCGCGTTCGCTGCAGCAGGTTGCCGCCGGTCGAGGCCATGTTGCGCAATTGCGCCGACGCGCCGGCGAGGATCGCGCTGCCGAGCATGGGATAGCGCGAGGCGATTTGCGGGTGATAGGCGAGGTCGCTGTTGGGAACCAGCGCGCCGATGCGCAGGCCGCCATCCGGCGTCGACTCGACCTTGTCGAGCGGCAGATGCGTGATGTCGATCAGGCGCGAGGGGCGCGCGACGTTCTCCTTCATGAGGTCGATCAGGTTGGTGCCGCCGGCGATGAATTGCGCGGCCGGATCGGCCGCGATGTGGCGCACGGCATCGGCGACGTCGTGCGCGCGGACATAGCCGAAATTGTTCATCGCGCTGTCTCCCCGGACTTTGCCGCGGACTTGCCGAGCATGACCTCTTCGATCGCCGCCACGATGTTCGGGTACGCGCCGCACCGGCAGATGTTGCCGCTCATCAGCTCGCGGATTTCGTCCGTGGTGCGCGCGTGCCCCTCCGCGATCAGGCCGGCGGCGGAGCAGATCTGCCCCGGGGTGCAGTAGCCGCACTGGAACGCGTCATGATCCATGAACGCCTGCTGCAAGGGATGCAGCGCCTCTCCCTGCGCCAGGCCTTCGATGGTCGTGACCTGCGCGCCGTCCTTCATGACCGCAAGGGTGAGGCACGAATTGATGCGCCGGCCGTTGAGGAGGACCGTGCAGGCGCCGCATTGGCCGTGGTCGCAACCCTTTTTGGTGCCGGTGAGGTCGAGATGGAGCCGCAGCGCGTCGAGCAGCGTGGTCCAGGGTGCGACGGTGAGCGTCCGTTCCACCCCGTTCACGTGCAGCGTGACCACCTTTTTGGGTGGAGTTGAAAACCTGTCGCGCGGCGCGCGCGCCGCTACCGATGGACTGGCCATGGGAATGCTCCTGGCGTGCGCCGTTCGACCATGATGAGAAAGCCTGTTGGGATTCGGAATGAACAAACCGCCCCGGCCCCTCGATGTGCGAGGGTGCCGGGGAATGACGATATATCGATGACGCGGTGCACGGGGCACCGTTCCGGTCCGACAACTAGGCGTGATGGAACTTGTTCCCCGCCTGGTCCAAGAAAAATGTGGGAGGGCACCCAATGCCGAGGCTCTGCGCCGGCGCAACTTTTTTCATCTGATCAATAAGCAGGCAGCGCAGCGCAACCGGCTTGCGGAGTCGCGCCTGGCCCCAGGCCCTGCGCGGTAGCCTGCGAGCACCAGGTCCGCCGCTGCGCTGGGTTGACTTTCGCACACAGCCGTCCTGCTCAAGTCGGCATCGCTTGGCCCACGCCGGCGGCGAGCGCGCGCTGGTAGACCAGCTCGCCGAACGCGACGTCATCGAGCGCGATGCCGAGCGACTTGAACAGGGTCAGCTCGGTCGGCGAGCCGCGGCCCCTGGCCTTGCCGGTGACGAGCTCGCCGAGCTCGTGGATCTCGGACCAGGAAAGCTTGCCGGCCGCGACCAACTCGCGAAACTCGCCGGCCTCCATCTTGGCCTGCTCGACGTGATCGGTCACCTTCACGGCGGCACGCAGCACCGTGTCGCCGTCGACCTCGCTCCGGTCGGCGGAATTGGCGCCGGCGGCGTTGACGTGCGCCCCCGGTGCGAGCCATTCCGCCCGGCACACCGGCTCGGCGGATTTGGTAATGGTGACCACCACGTCGGCATCCGCCACGCAGGCCGCCGCCGTCGCCGCCGGCAGCACCTCGACGCCGAGCTCCTTCTCCAGCGCCCACGCACAGCTCTCGCGATGCTCGGCCGTGCGGGCGAAAACCTTGATCCGCCGGATCGGTCGTGCCGCGCAGACCGCCTGCACCTGCGTGCGCGACTGCCGCCCGACGCCGATGACGCCGAGCGTGTGCGCATTCGTCTTGGCCAGGAGCTTGGTGGCGAGCCCGCTGGCGGCGCCGGTGCGCATCTGCCCGAAGAGATCGGCCTCGATCATCGCCTTGAGCCGGCCGTCCGACGAGGAATAGAGCAGAGTGTGGAACTGGGCGCCCTTGATCCCGGCATAGGCCTTGAGCCCGTGCACCCCCTTGGCGCCGTAGGCAGCGCCCATCAAGTTGAAGGCGCCGCCGCCAAGCCGCGCGCGCTGACGCGGCAGATTGCTGGTGCCGGGCTGACCCCAGGCTGCGAACAGCTCTTCGAGCGCAGCGATGGCGTCCTTGACCGTGACCAGCCGGCCGACGTCGGCCTCGGTGAGGTAGATCGGCGCGCTCATTGTCGCAGCACCCGCCTCATGCCGGCTTCTCGCCGAGAATGGTGACCCGGCGCATCAGGCGGCGCTCGTGCGGGCTGAAGTCGGTGCGGGCGTGCAACGTGCAACGGTTGTCCCACATCAGGATGTCGCCGGGACGCCAGACGTGCTCGTAGACGAATTCGCGGCGTTCCTGGTGGTCGAACAGGAAATTGAGCAGCTCATCGCTCTCCTGCTGCGGCAGTCCTTCGATGCGCACCGTCATCAGGCGGTTCACGTAAAGCGCCTTGCGGCCGGTCGCGGGATGGGTGCGCACGACCGGATGCGCGCAGCACGGCACGCCGTCGGCAAGCCGCGTGCCGCGCTTCATCGCCGCGCGCTCGTAGTCATAGGCGTTGACCGCGGTGCGGCCGGCGAGGCGCCGCTTGATTGCCTCGGGCAGGGTCTCGTAGGCGGTGTAGCCGTTGGCGAACAACGTGTTGCCGCCCGTGCGCGGCACCTCGAGCGCGTAAAGCATCGAGGCCATGGCCGGCCGCTCCTGGTGGCACTGGTCGCTGTGGAACTGCATCTCGCCGTCGGGCAGGGCGCCGATCGGCTTGCCATCCTCGCGGATGTTCGAGATCAGCATCACGGCGGGATGCCTGCGCACGAACTGCTTGGTGTGGATCACCGCCGGCGGACCGAATTTCTCCGCGAAGCGAACCTGGTCCTCCTCGCTCAGCTCCTGCTCGCGCAGCAGGATGACGAGATACTCATGCCAGGCCTCGCGGATCCGCTCGAAGGTGCGATCGTCGATCGTCTTGCTCAGGTCGACGCCAACGATCTCGGCACCCAATGCGGCCGACAACGGCCGCACCGCCAATGTGGGGGAAGCAAGCTCGACCTCGGCGTGCGCGAGCCTCTTTTCCATCGGAGATCACTCCTTGCGGCGCACTCCAGACTGCTGCGGCGGCTATGGCTCGCGGGATTATGCGCCGCGCTCGCGCCGGCGCTCAAGGCTCCTTGGCGTCGATCAGCACGAAGGCGACGCGGCACGGCTCGCTGCCGCGGTTGACCCAGGCATGATTGGTGCCCTGCTGCACCAGGACATCGCCGGCCTTGAGATGGATTTCGGAATCGTCGAGCAGCATGTCGATCTCACCCGCCATGACGATGGCGTAGTCCACGGTGCGGGTGCGGTGCATAGCCGGATGCCGCGGCGGCCGTCCGCGCTTGGGCGCGCCGTCGCCCAGGCTGTGGTGCATGGTGCTGGGGTCGAGCTTGCGCATCTCCGCCGTTTCCGGCGGAAAATCGACGATGCGAAACACGCTGCCGCCGCGCGGCGGCATGATGCCGATATCGACGGCGGCGCGGTCGGCGCTGCCGGACAGATCGGCCGGGGTCTGATCGGTCACCCACAACACCCGCGACACCGTCTGCGCCTGCGGCCGCACCTTCTTGTGCGGATTGGGGCCGTCCAGCAGCACCACCGCCTTGTCGGTCTTGTCGATGGTAGTGACCACGCGGCGAACGTCTGGGCTCAAAGCCATGATCGCGTTTCTCCCGTGTCTGATCTGGGTTGGGGTGACATCGTGACGAAGTCTGCGGATGAGCCGATCATGCAACGAGCCGCGGCCGTTCACCAGCGGGGAGCGCTATCGGCGTCACAGCGGCTCGGCGTCGACCAGCACGAAGGCGAGATAGGCCGGCTCGTCGCTGCGATTGCTCCAGGCGTGGTTGGTGCCGCGCTGGATCAGCACGTCGCCGGCGGTGAGCCGAACCTCGCCCTCGTCCATCAGCGCGTAGATCTCGCCGGAGAGCACGATGGCGTAGTCCACCGAGTTGGTCTTGTGAAAGCCGGGATGGCGCGGCGAGCCGCGGTCGAAGGCGGCGCCGTGGCCGGAGCCATCGTCGGCGCTGGCGCGCTGCTGCTCGAGCGCGGCAAGCCGCTCGCTGTCCGGCGGATACTCGATGATGCGAAACACGGTGCCGCTGCCCGGCGGCGCGAGGCGGAAGGGATGATCGGTGACCTCGGCATTGCCGCGATTGTCGGCGGGCGCCGCCCGCGTCTCCCACAATTCGGTGACGACGGCGCTGCCTGGACTGCGGCGGTAGACGTGCGGCGCCGGCCCGTCCATGACGAATACGGAGCGGCCGGCGTGGTCATGGCCGGTCACCACCCGGCGGATCGGCTTGCGCATGGACGTCTCCGATGAGTGCGGCTGAAGGCGTGCCCCATCAGAGCCCTTGCCGCAGAAAACGCGCCCGCTCAATAGGCTGGAGAGCCTTTCACCTGAACCGGAAGGGCGTGTTCTGATCGCGCCCGGCGCTCACGCCCGCCGCTCGACCATCATGCGCTTGATCTCGGCGATGGCCTTGGCCGGGTTGAGGCTCTTCGGGCAGGCATTGGCGCAGTTCATGATGGTGTGGCAGCGATAGAGCCGGAACGGATCCTCGAGATTGTCGAGGCGCTGGCCGGTCGCCTCGTCGCGGCTGTCCTGCAGCCAGCGATTGGCCTGCAGCAGCGCGGCGGGCCCGAGGAAGCGCTCGCTGTTCCACCAGTAGCTCGGGCAGGCGGTCGAGCAGCAGGCGCACAGGATGCACTCGTAGAGGCCGTCGAGCTTCTGGCGGTCCTCGTGACTCTGCTTCCATTCCTTCTGCGGCGCCGGCGAGACCGTCTGCAGCCACGGCTCGATGGCGGCGTGCTGGGCATAGAAATTAGTGAGATCGGGAACCAAGTCCTTCACCACCGGCTGGTGCGGGAGCGGGTAGATCTTGATGGCGCCCTTGATGTCCGCCATCGCCTTGGTGCAGGCGAGCGTGTTGAGGTGGTCGATGTTCATGGCGCACGACCCGCACACGCCCTCGCGGCAGGAGCGGCGGAAGGTGAGCGTGGGATCGATGTTGTTCTTGATCCAGATCAGCGCGTCGAGCACCATCGGCCCGCAGTCCGCGCAGTCGACGTAATAGGTATCCATCCGCGGATTCCGCCCGTCGTCGGGATTCCAGCGGTAGATGCGGTATTCGCGCACGTCCTGCGCGCCGGTGGGATACGCCCAGACCTTGCCTTCGGTGACCCTGGAATTCCTGGGCAGGGTGAATTGGACCATTGCGTACTCGCTTTCGCGCGGCTCGTCGTGCCGCTGCTCAATACACCCGCGCGCGCGGCTCGATATACGCGACCTCGTTGGTCAGCGTGTAGGCGTGCACCGGGCGGTAATCGATGGTGACGGCGCCCTTGGAATCCATCCAGGCCAGCGTGTGCTTCATCCAGTGCTTGTCGTCGCGCTCGGGGAAGTCCTCGCGCGCATGCGCGCCGCGGCTCTCGGTGCGATTGCGCGCGGAGTCCATGGTGACCACCGCCTGCGCGATCAGGTTGTCGAACTCCAGCGTCTCGATCAAGTCCGAGTTCCAGATCAGCGAGCGGTCGGTGACGTGGACATCGGCGACGCCGGCATAGACCTCGTGGATGAGCTTGTGCCCTTCCTCCAGCACCTCGGCGGTGCGGAATACGGCGCAATTGTTCTGCATCACCTTCTGCATCTTCAGACGCAGCTGCGCGGTCGGGGTCTTGCCGTCGGCGTGGCGGAAGCGGTCGAGCCGCGACAGCGCGCGCTCGGCCGAATCCTTGGGCAGGTCGGGATGGCTGTCGCCGGGATGCACGATCTCGGCGCAGCGCGCGGCGGCGGCGCGCCCGAACACCACCAGATCGATCAGCGAATTAGAGCCGAGCCGGTTGGCGCCGTGCACCGACACGCAGGCCGCCTCGCCCAGCGCCATCAGCCCCGGCACCACGAAATCGTCGTTGCCGTTCTTCTTGGTCAGCACCTCGCCGTGATAGTTGGTGGCGATGCCGCCCATGTTGTAGTGCACGGTCGGCACGATCGGGATCGGCTCGCGGGTGACGTCGACGCCGGCGAAGATGCGCGCCGATTCCGAAATCCCGGGCAGCCGCTCGTGCAGCACCTCGGGATCGAGATGGTCGAGGTGCAGGAAGATGTGGTCCTTGTGCTTGCCGCAGCCCCTGCCTTCGCGCATCTCGATCGTCATGGCGCGCGAGACCACGTCGCGCGAGGCCAGATCCTTGGCGGACGGCGCGTAGCGCTCCATGAAGCGCTCGCCCTCGCAATTGACGAGATAGGCGCCTTCCCCGCGCGCGCCCTCGGTGATCAGGCAGCCGGCGCCGTAGATGCCGGTCGGGTGAAACTGGACGAATTCCATGTCCTGCAGCGGCAGCCCCGCACGCAGCAGCATGGCGTTGCCGTCGCCGGTACAGATATGCGCCGAGGTGCAGGAGAAATAGGCACGCCCGTAGCC
The DNA here is from genome assembly GCA_036555745.1 of Xanthobacteraceae bacterium. GTDB lineage: Bacteria > Pseudomonadota > Alphaproteobacteria > Rhizobiales > Xanthobacteraceae > VAZQ01. The sequence continues at coordinate 9,951 of DATBKV010000180.1, forward strand.
GCCGGTGGCGAGAATCGTCATCTGCGCGCTGAAGCGGTGGATCGATCCGTCGTCGAGCTTGATGGCGACCACGCCGCGGCAGCGGCCTTCCTCGTCGAGGATGAGGTCGATGGCGAAGAACTCGATGAAGAACTCGGCGGCGTGGTGCAGCGCCTGCCCATACATCGTGTGCAGCATGGCGTGGCCGGTGCGGTCGGCGGCGGCGCAGGTGCGCTGCGCGGTGCCCTTGCCGTAATGGGTGGTCATGCCGCCGAACGGGCGCTGATAGATCTTGCCGTCGTCGCGGCGCGAGAACGGCAGCCCCCAATGCTCGAGCTCGTAGACCGCGGCCGGCGCGCTGCGGCACATGTACTCGATGGCGTCCTGGTCGCCGAGCCAGTCGGCGCCCTTGACGGTGTCGTACATGTGCCAGCGCCAGTCGTCCTCGCCCATGTTGCCGAGCGCGGCGGCGATGCCGCCCTGCGCCGCAACGGTATGGGAGCGGGTCGGGAATACTTTGCTGATGCAGGCGGTCTTGAGCCCGGCCTCACTGCAGCCGACCACCGCACGCAGTCCGGCGCCGCCAGCGCCGACGACGACCACGTCGTAGCTGTGATCCTCGACCGGATAGGCGCGGCCGTTGGTGGCGGGATGAGGTGCGCCGTTGCTTGCCACGGTTCAAACCTTGAAGCTGAGGGTGAGAATGGCGAAGGCGGAGGTGAACGCGATCGCCACCGCAAAGAAAGTGTTGGCCATCAGCAGCGCCAGCTTGCTGCGCTCATCGTGCACGTAATCCTCGATGATGACCTGCATGCCGATGCGCATATGCACGCAGATCGAGGTGATGAACAGCAGCATCACCACGGCGACGAACGGCGAGCCGAGGATCCGGGTCACCGCCGCATGGCTGCTGCCGAGCAGCCCGACCACGATGATGACGAAGGCGATGGTGAGCGGCACATTGGCGACCGCGGTCAGGCGCTGGCGCCAGAAATGCTCGGTGCCGGAACGCGCCGAGCCGAGGCCGCGCACGCGTGCCAACGGGGTTGAAAGCTTGCCGGCGGTCATCAGCGCGATCCTCCGACGAACAGATACCCTACC
>DATBKV010000181.1:0-42401 GCA_036555745.1 Xanthobacteraceae bacterium
CGTCACCTGCACGCCCTCGTTGCGGGTCGTGACGCCGGCAAAGGCGATGCCGGTGTTCATGACGTGCTTCTCGGCGCCATCGAGACCCCACAGGAAATCGAGGTGCCACCAGGAGCGGCGAAACTCGCCGTCGGTGATAGATGAAAGCCCGACCTCCTCCTGCTTCTTGATGATGCGCTCGATCTCGCGATCCTCGACTGATTTGAGCTCGGCCGCGCCGATCTCGCCTTTGGCGCGCTTTTCGCGTGCCTCCTTCAGCGCGGCCGGACGCAGCAGACTGCCGACGTGGTCGGCGCGGAACGGCGGCTTGGTACGTTGCATGGTTTGCTCCCACGTCCGCTGTCATGCCAGCGCAAGCAGGCATCCAGTATTCACCAGTGTGGCGGTTCACAAGTCCGCATCATTCTCACGGCTAGTCCGAAGTGCGGACTTCTGAACAAAAGCCGCACTAGGTCAATAAGTGGCTAGTGTCCCTGGATTGCGAAGCTCGCAAACGAGCGTGCCGCACAATGATGCGAACTTCGCAATCGGGACACTGGCGGCTCAGCGATGGCACAGCCGTGCCAACATGCCCGTTCCGAGGGTACTGGATCGTCCGCATTCGCGGACGATGACATCCTGATTTTGCCACGATTGGGAATCACCCCCAAACCTCCTCGGCCACCTCAACGACGCGCCGCAGCTTCGCCCATTGCTCCTCCTCGGACAGGATATTGCCTTCCTCGGTCGAGGCGAAGCCGCATTGCGGCGAAAGGCAGAGCTGGTCGAGCGCGACGAACTTCGCGGCCTCCTCGATGCGGCGCTTGAGCTCGTCCTTGCCTTCGAGTGCTCCGCTCTTCGAGGTGACCAGGCCGAGCACCACCATCTTGCCCTTGGGCACGAAGCGCAGCGGCTCGAAGCCGCCGGCGCGCGCGCTGTCGTACTCCATGAAATAGGCGTCGATATTGATGTCATTGAACAGGATTTCGGCGACCGGCTCGTAACCGCCGGTCGCGACGAAGGTCGACTGGAAATTGCCGCGGCACAGATGCATCGCCTTGGTCATCTCCGGCGGCGCGTCCGACAGCGCTGCGTTGATCATGCGCGCGTAGACGTGTGGAAGCTCGTCCGGATCCTCGCCGCGCTCGGCGACGACGGCGCGCAGCTTGGGATCGCACAGATAGGTGAAGTTGACCTCGTCGAGTTGGAGATAGCGGCAGCCCGCCTCGGCGAAGGCGCGTACCGCCTTGCGATAGCTTTCGCCGAGATCGCGATAGAAATCCTGCATGTCGGGATAGATCTCGACCGGCACCGCATCTCGCCCGTAGCGGAAATGGAGCGAGGACGGCGAGGGAATAGTCATCTTCGGAGTGGCACGCGCGTGCGCGGCGAGGAACTTGAAATGCGCGAGCATGGGGTGCGGACGATAGCCGCCGAGCTTGCCGACGACGCGCAGCATCATCGGCTTAGGCTGCGGGCCCTGGAACTTGATCTTGCGCTCGCCGAGATAGGCCTCGACGCCGTCGAGCTGGCCGAGAAAATCGTAGTTCCAGAAGGCGCGGCGAAACTCGCCGTCGGTGACCGCTTTGAGGCCGATCTCCTCCTGCCTGCGGATGACCCGCGCGATCTCGCGGTCCTCGATCGCCGCAAGGTCCTCGGCGCTGATCTCGCCGCGCTCGCGTCGGGCGCGCGCCGCTTTCAACGCGGCGGGGCGCAGCAGACTCCCCACGTGGTCGGCGCGGAATGGCGGCGTGCTACGCATCATCGGGGTTACGCCCTGCGGCAAGAATGCAATCGCCCGCGCAGGCGGGCGATGCGGTAATCACCATTGCGAGATCGATCGCACCCCGCCGGCTACTGGATGCCCGGCCTGCGCGGGCATGACAGTCGCGGGTGCGCAGCGGCTGGGCGCGATGCCCTACATGCCTCACTCCGCGGCGGCCAGCGCCTGCGCCGCTTTCTGCAGCACGAAATCGTATTTGATCTCGTAGAACGGGCTCGAAAGCATCTCGCCGGTCGGCGCCTTGCCTGCCGGCCGCTCGACGAATTCGACGATCAGCGGCTCCTTCACGCCGTAGACCACATCGGTTTCGATGAACTCGTCGCCCTTGCGGAACAGATGGGTGACGCAGCCGTGGTAGCCGGGCGCGCTGATGGCGAAATGGATGTGGGCGGGCCGCATATGGCTGATATTGGTGCGGTTCATCAACTCGCCGACGGTACCGTCCATCGGAATGGTATAGGCGATCGGCGCCACCGTGCGGATCGCGTAGCTGCCGTCGGCCTGCGTGCGGTAGAGCCCGCGCATCCAGGGGCCGGTGACATCACGCTGCGCCTCGTACAGCCCTTCGCCGTCGGTCTGCCACAGGTCCAGCACCGCGCCGCCGACCGGCTCGCCGTCGAGGCCGCGCACCGTGCCGGTCACGAAGCAGGGAACGCCGGGAGCGCCATGCGCCATGTCGCCACCGTTCGCGATCGGGGGTGCATCGGGCACGTGGAACGGTCCCTCCACGGTACTCGGCGTCGCCTTGCCGGGCCGGCGATGGTTGATGGCATCAACCAGCATGCTCACGCCCAGCACGTCCGAGGCGAGGATGAACTCCTGTCGCTTGTCGGAGCACATCTTGCCGGTGCGGGTGAGCCAATCGATCGCGGTCGCCCATTCCTCCTGCGTCGGCTCGATCTCGCGCACGAAGCCATGCAGATGCTTGATCAGCGACTGCATGATCTGCCGCAGGCGCGGATCGGGAATGTCGTTCCAGCGCTCGCGTGCGACCTCGGTGAGGTTGGCTTCGGTGACGTAGGGCATGGTGATCTCCAATCGGTTCTTGTTGCTTGTTGCGGCGCGCTCGCCTGCGGCAATGATCGGCTCCGCCGGCGATGGTTGCAAGACCGTCCTCCAGCGGTGCGCGGCGATGCGGGGGCCGGTCTCGCCGGCACCCGCATCCAAGACCCAAGCAGGCCTACTTCGCCTTCTCGTAGGGGTAAATGACGTTGCCGGTCTTCAGGTCGGCCGGGGTCAGCACGGTCTGATAGCTCATGCCTTTCCAGGTCTCGAGGCCGGCGCCTTCCTTGATGTTGTGGTACTGCACCTGCATCATGCCTGACTTGGTCCATTCGCCGTTACTGCCGTAGCTCCACTCGCCCATGATGGTCTTGAAGTGGTGGCTGCGGAGGTAGTCGGCGATCTTGTTGTCGTCGAGGCTTTTGCTGCCTTTGACGGCCTCGCCGAGCATGTCGATATAGGCGTAGCCCCAGCCACCGAGGTAGTAGCCGAGCGGGTCGACGCCTTCGGCGCCGGCGCGCGCCTGATATTTTTTGAAGAAGTCGGCGGCAGGAGCCAACATTTTCTCGGAGGGGACCCAGGTCTCATAGTTCACGATGCCGTTGAGCTTGGGACCGAGCTTGTTCTTGAACACGGTGGCCTGCAGACCGACCATGGCGCCGCCGAACATCTTTGGCTTCAGGCCGGCCTCGTTGGCCGCCAGCACGATGCCGACCGAGCTGAGCGGATAGGAGCAGATCACCACGAGGTCGGCATTGGTGGCCTGGATCGCGCGCACGATCGAGCTGTAGTCGGTCGTGTTCGGCGGATAGGATTTGTCGTAGACGATCTTGAAGCCGTATTTCTTGGAATTCGCGCGCGCACCCTCGCAGGCATTGCGCGAGAACTCCGCGTCCTCCGCCGCCAGCGCGACCGTGGTCGGCTTCGGGTTCTGTTGCGAGGCGACCTGGAAGAAGCCTTCGGTAAAGGACTCCTTGGGGGTCGGACCGGTCGGAAGAACCGAGAAGTACTTCGGATATTTGAACTCCGAGTTCACGTCGAGTGCGAACAGGCTGATGAAGGTCTTGCCCTTCTGCATCACCACCGGCATCGCCGGCGCGACCATGTTGGTGGCGTAGCCCCCGACCACCAGGTCGACCTTGTCGACGTCGAGCAGCTTGGTGTAGATGCCCGGCACCGTCGCGGGATTGCTCTGGTCATCGTAATAGACGATCTTGACCGGGCGCCCGAGCAGCCCGCCTTTGGCGTTGATTTCTTCCTCCCAGATCTTCATGCCGAGCAACGCCTGCTTGCCGTTGGCAGCGAGCGGGCCGGTCAGTGCCATGCCGAAGCCGATCTTGATCGGCTCGCCGGACGGCGCCTGCGCCTTGGCCGGCGCCAGGAATACGGCCATTGCGGCCATGGCGAAGAACGAGGCCACAACGCCTCGCCGTTTGAGTCGTGCAAGCATGGCTTCCTCCAGTGGGCTGCTGTACTTTGGTTGATGGAAACTCTTGCCGGTCCCTTTGGTTGTGGTCGGAGTCTACCCGATCAGGCTTCTCCCCACACTTCATCGGCGACCTCCACGACCAGGCGGAGCTTCGCCCATTGCTCGTCCTCGGCCAGGATATTGCCTTCCTCGGTCGAGGCAAAGCCGCACTGCGGGGACAGGCATAATTGCTCGATGTCGACGTATTTGGTCGCTTCGTCGATGCGGCGTTTGATCGCGTCCTTGCTCTCCAGCGCACCGCTCTTGGAGGTGACCAGTCCGAGCACGACCGGCTTGCCGCCCTTGGGAAGGAAGCGCAGCGGCTCAAATCCGCCGGCGCGCGCGCTGTCGTATTCCAGGAAGTAGCCGTCGATATCGACGTCGCCGAGAAGCGGCGCCGCCACGAACTCGTAGCCGCCTTCCGCAATCCAGGTGGAGCGGAAGTTGCCGCGGCACGAATGCATGGTGATCGCCATGTCGGGCGGCCGGCCCGCCAGCGCGGCATTGGTCAGCCCGGCGTAGCGCGCGGGCAGCGCGTCGGGATCGTCGCCGCGCTTGCGCGATGCCTGCCGCTCTTGCGCCGAGCAGACCATCGCCCAGGCGGTATCGTCGAGCTGGAGATAGCGGCAGCCGGCATCGTAAAAGGCCCGGATCGCTTTGCGATAGGCGGCGGCCACATCGTCGAAATAGGCGTCGAGGTCGGGATAGACCTCTTTGCTGATGGCTTCGCGTCCCTGGCGGAAATGAAACGTGCTGGGCGCCGGAATGGTCATCTTCGGCACCGCCCGCGTGTGCTGCCAGAGGAAGCGGAAATGCTCGAGCATGGGATGGCCCGAGAAACCGACCCGGCCGGTGACCTTGATGCCCTCGGCCTTGGTCTCGACCCCGCGGAACTGGATGCCGTGCGCGGCCTGATACGGCGTCACGCCGTCAAGACCCTTGAAGAAGTCGAAGTGCCACCACGAGCGGCGGAACTCGCCGTCGGTCGCGAGCTTGAGGCCGGTCTCCTCCTGCTTTTTGATGACCTTCTCAATCTCGCCGTCCTCCACCTCCTGCAACTGCGCGGCACTGATCTCACCTTGCGCGCGCTTGGCCCGCGCCTGCTTGAGCGCCGCGGGGCGCAGCAGGCTGCCCACGTGATCGGCCCGGAATGGCGGCTTGCTGCGTTGCATGATCCTGAAGCAAGTAGCGAATAGCGAGTAGTAAGTACGGCCGCGCTATTGCTACCCCCTATTCGCGATTCCCTATTCGCGCTTTGCTAGCGTCCCCACACCTCGCCGGCGAGCTCGACGATCATCCGCAGCTTCGCCCATTGCTCCTCCTCGGCCAGGATGTTGCCCTCCTCGGTGGAAGCGAAGCCGCATTGCGGCGACAGGCAGAACTGCTCGAGCGGCGCGAACTTGGCAGCCTCGTCGATACGGCGCTTGATGGCATCCTTCTTCTCCAGCGTGCCGCTCTTGGAGGTGACGAGCCCGAGCACCACGATCTTGTCACCCTTCGGCAGGAAGCGCAGTGGCTCGAAGCCGCCGGCACGCTCGGTGTCGTATTCGAGGAAATAGCCGTCATAATTGACCTTGCCGAGCAAGGTCTCCGCCACCGGCTCGTAGCCGCCCTCGGCGATCCAGGTCGAGCGGAAGTTGCCGCGGCAGACGTGGGTGGTGATGGTCATGTCGGCGGGCTTGGCCGCGAGCGCGGTGTTGATGACGCGCGCATAGATGCCCTGAAGCTGGTCCACGTTCGTCATGCGCTCGCGGGCCTTGCGTAGCTCTTCCTGCGAGCAGAGATAGGCCCATACCGTGTCGTCGAACTGCAGATAGCGGCAGCCGGCGTCGTAGAACGCCTTCACCGCCTGCGCGTAGGCCTGTCCGAGATCGTGGAAGAAACCGTCGAGATCGGGATAGACCTCCTTCTTGATACCATCCTTGGCGAGGCGGAAGTGCAGCACCGGCGGGGCCGGAATGGTCATCTTCGGCACGACCTTGCAGTGCGCCTTGAGAAACTTGAAATGCTCGAGCATGGGATGTGTGGAGAAGCCGAGCTTGCCGACGATGCGCAGGCCTTGCGCCTTGGTCTGCACGCCGCGGAACTGGATGCCCTGCTCGGCCTCGTAAATCTCGACCCCATCGAGCATGCCGAGGAAATCGAAGTGCCACCAGGAGCGGCGGAACTCGCCGTCGGTCGCCAGTTGCAACCCGATCTCTTCCTGCTTGCGGATGACCTTTTCGATTTCGCGGTCCTCGATGGTCTTGAGCTCGGCCGTCGTGATCGCGCCCTTCTCGCGCTTGGCGCGCGCGTCCTTGAGCGCGGCAGGGCGCAGGAAGCTGCCGACGTGGTCGGCGCGGAACGGCGGCTTGGTTCTTTTCATTGCTTGGCTCCTCGGGATTTTCGTAGCGCCAGCAAAGCCATGCCCGGCACGGCGCCGTCAACCACAAAACGCGGGCGAGTTGGCGCCGACGGCATGTGGGACCGATCCCATTGGCGCGCGCGGCGGGCGCGACGGTCAGTGCCTGGCCTTGCCGCCGCGGCCCCTGCCGGCGGCGGTGACGCCGAGGTAACCCTCCAGCACCGCGCGATCGGCGGTGAGAGCGGCGCTCGATCCGTCATACACCACGGTGCCGCGCTCGAGGATCGCCGCCCGATCGGTGACGGCGAGCACCTTCTGCGCGTTCTGCTCGACCAGGATGGCCGACATGCCCTCGTCGCGGATGATGCGGCGCAGTGCCGCCAGCAGCTCCTCGACCAGGATCGGCGCGAGGCCTTCCAGCGGTTCATCGAGCAGCACGACGCGCGGATTGAGCACCAGCGCGCGGCCGACCGCGAGCATCTGCTGCTCGCCGCCGGAGAGCTGGTTGCCGAGGTTGCGGCGGCGCTCGGCCAGCCGCGGGAACAGCTCGTAGATGCGCTCGACTGCCCACGCCCCCGGCCGCGCTACCGCCGTAAGGTTCTCCTCCACCGTCAACGACTTGAAGATGTTGCGTTCCTGCGGCACCCAGCCGATGCCGGCATGCGCCCGCTGGTCCGGACGCAGCGCCGTGAGCTCGCGGCCATCGAGCGCGATGCTGCCGGCGATGAACCGGGTCACGCCGACAATCGAATTGATCAAGGTGGTCTTGCCCATACCGTTGCGTCCAAGCAGCGCAAGCGACTGCCGCTCGGCGAGCGCGAGCGAGACCGCGTTGAGCACGACTGCCTCGCCGTAGCCGGCGGTCAGCCGATCGATGGTAAGAAGCTCAGGCATCGAGCGACTCGCCGAGGTAGACGGCCTTCACGCGAGGATCGCTCGCCACCTGCTCCGGAGCGCCGTCGACGAACAAGGCGCCGTTGACCAGCACCGAGATGCGGTCGGCGAACGAGAACACGATATCCATGTCGTGCTCGATCAGCAGCACGGTCACGTCGGCGGGAAGCGCGGCCACGGTGGCCAGGATCTCGTGCCGCTCGTCCTCCGGCACCCCGGCCGCCGGCTCGTCGAGCAGCAGCACGCGGGGACGGCAGGCGATCGCGAGCGCAATCTCGAGCAGCCGCTGCTTGCCGTATGGCAGATTGCCGGTGCGTTCGTGCATCACGTCAGTGAGATGGAAGCGTGCGAGGATTTCCACGATTTCCTCCACCACCGACGCATGGGTGCCGACCGGCCGCCACCATTGCGCGCCGGCGCCCATGCGCTCGGCGATCGCGAGTCCGACGCTTTCCAGCGGCGTCAGATCGAGGAACAGCTGATTGATCTGGAAGGTGCGGGCGAGCCCGCGCCGGACGCGCTTGTGCGGCTCCACCAGCGTGATGTCCTCGCCCGCGAGCAGGATGCGGCCGGCGGAGGGCCGCAGCACGCCGGTGAGCAGGTTGATCACCGTGGTCTTGCCGGCACCGTTCGGACCGATCAGCGCGTGGCGGGCGCCCCTTTCCACCTTGAACGACACGCCGGCGACCGCGGCGATGCCGCCGAAGTGCTTTTGCAGGTCCACGGTCTCGAGCGCGGCGGGCATGTCAGGGCCTCCGCTGCAACAGAGCTGCGCGCGCCGAGCGCGCTCCGCGGATGAATTCCAGCACGCGCGCGTCGAGCCGATCGAGCCAGCCTCGGATGTGACGATAGCCCGCGCCGACCGCGAGCAGGATGAGCGCGCATTCGAAGAACGACAGCCGCAGCCAGTAGCTGACACCGAACACGGCGGCCGCGATCACGCCTCCATAGATGCGCCCGAACAGTACCAGCAGGACGAGCAGCAGCCCGATCCAGTATTGCCAATACTGCGGGTCGAAAGTGGCGAGGGCGTCCTGAATGAACTTGAACGCAACGGCGCCGACCAGGCCGCCGTAAAGATAGCCGGTGCCGCCGATGATCAGCACGAGTAGCAGGTCGGCGGATCGCTCGAGCGAGAACACGTCGAGAGAGGCGAAGGCGGTGGTCTGCGCCAGCAGCGCGCCTGCGACCCCGGCGTAGAATGCGGCGAAGGTGTAGATCGCGACCAGCCGTGCATTGACGGAGATGCCGATCGAGGCCGAGCGCAGCGGGTTGCCCTTGACCGCCCGCAACGACAGCCCGAACGGCGAGCAGACGACGCGGCGCGCCAGCAGAAACAGGACGAACAGCACGCTCAGGCAGTAGACGTAGCCGACGTGGCCGAAAATATCGAGCTGGAACGTGCCAAGAATAGGAGCGATGACGACGCCTTGCAGGCCGTCGGCGCCGCCGGTCAGCTCCGGGATTTGATTGGCGATCTCGCGCATGATCAGCGCTATGCCGAGCGTCACCATCAGGCGGGTAAGGTCGGAGCCGCGCAAGACGAGAAAGCTGGTGGCGAAGCCGAGTACGGCGGCGGCGAGGCCGGACACGAACAGCGCGGCGACCGGCTCATTGATGATCTCGTGCTTGGCGAGCAGGGCGGCGGCATAGGAGCCGAGCCCGAAGAAAGCGGCGTGGCCGAGCGATATGATGCCGGCATAGCCGAGGATGAGGTCGAGCGAGAGCGCAAACAGCGCGAGCCAGGCGATCTCGGTCAGGATCAAGTGCCGGCCTGGAAACAGGAACACGCTGGCGAGCGCCGCCAGCCAGAACGCGTATTCGAGCGGACGCCAGCGGGCGCGAAGGGCGAGGTGGCGGGTGGCCTGCTCGAGGAGCGCAGTCGGCGGCATGGTCGGGCCCCGGCGCTATTTGCCGGCGGCGCGGGCGAACAAGCCCTGCGGGCGCAGGATCAGCACCACGATCATGATCGTGTAAATGACGAAGGCCCCGAATTTGGGCACGTAGTATTTGCCGGCCACATCGGCGATGCCGATCAGCAGCGAGGCCACGAACGGACCGGTGATGCTCGAGGTGCCGCCGACCGTCACCACGATCAGAAAGTAGACCAGGTATTTGAGCGGGAAGGTCGGGTCGAGCCCGAGAATCTCGGCGCCGAGCGCGCCGCCGAGCCCCGCCAGTCCGGACCCGAAGGCGAAGGTGAGGCTGAACACGGCGTTGACATTGATCCCGAGACCGCCCGCCACCCGCGCGTCATCGACCGACGCGCGCAGCCGGCTGCCGAAGCGGGTGCCGGAGAGAATGAGCTGCAGCCCGAGCGTGAGAAGCCCGCAGATCACGATGATCAACAGGCGGTAGCGCCCGATCCCGACGCCGAAGATCTGGATCTGCCCCTGCAGCACGCTCGGAATGTTTATGAACACCTGCTGCGAGCCCATCACATGGTCGACGGCGGCCACCGACATGAATACGAGCCCGATCGTGAACAGCACCTGCTCGAGGTGGTTCTTGGCATAGACATGCACATAGAGGGTGCGCTCGAACAGCAGGCCGATCAGCGCGGTGACGAGGAAGGCGACGGCAAGCCCGGCAAAGAACGGCACGCCGGCGCGATTGACCAGAAGCAGGGTGACGTAGCCGCCGGCCATGGCGAACGCGCCATGGGCGAGGTTGACAAAATTCATCAGTCCGAGCGTGACCGAAAGCCCGCACGCCAATACGAACAGCAGCATGCCATAGGCAACGCCGTCGAAGAGAATTGTCAGCATGCCGCGCGCCGTCCCCTATCGACGGTCCCACCATATACTGACGGCGGCACGGGGAGCGAGGCAAGGCCGCTCCCGGCCGCCGTCAATTAGCTCGCTCCCGGATGCGATGGCCGCGCCGCTCCGGGGCGCTCGCTTGCGTGCGGGCGATCGCCCTATTTCTTCATTTTCAAGGGATCCTTGACCGCCTGGAACGTCTCAAACGGAATGTTGTAGAGCTGGCCGTTCACCTTCTCGATCTTTCCGATGTAGACGTTCTGCACGATCTCGCGGGTCTCCGGATCGATCGAGATCGGCCCGCGCGGGCTCTCCCACTTCATGCCCTTCATCGCGCCAACGAGTGTTTCGGCATCGGTCTTGCCGCCGGTCTTCTTGAGCGCCTCGTACATCAAATGCATGCCGTCGTAGCCGCCGAGCGAGATGAAGTTCGGGCGGTAGCCGTTCGCCTTCTCGAAGGCGGCGACGTAAGCCTTGTTGATCGGCGTATCGAGCGCCACCGAGTAGATCCCGGCGGTCACGACGCCGAGCATGGCATCGCCCATTCCGGGAAGGTCGTTGTCGTCGACGATGTCGCCGGGGCCGATCAGCTTGATCCCGGCCTTGTCGAGGCCGCGTTCGGCGAACTGCTTGGCGAAGGTTCCGGCCTGCCCCGCAGGCACGAACACGAACAGCGTGTCGGGATTGAGATCGCGCGCGCGCTGCAGGAACGGGGCGAAGTCCGGATTGGCGAGCGGTACCTTGATGGTCTCCACCACCTGGCCGCCGGCCTTCTTGAACGCATCGGAGAACACGGCCGTGGCTTCGGCGCCGGGTGCCCAGTCAGACTGGACGATGACAACCTTCTTGCTGCCGTTCTTGGCGGCCCATTCCGCGATGATGCCGGACTGCTGGCCGAGCGTGAAGCTCGTGCGCACCATGTAGGGATTCCTGGGATTGATCACGCCGGAGGTGCCCGACACCATCACCACGTTGGCAACCTTGCCCTGAGTCGAGAGCGGACCGATGGCCATCGCGCTGGGAGTGAGCGCCGAGCCGACGACCCCGACCTTGTCGTTGACGATCAATTCCTGCGCCAGTCGCTTCGAGTTGTCCGGAACGCCGGCGTCGTCCTTGATGATGAGGTCGATCTTCTTGCCGGCAACGCCGGCGCCGTTTTTGTCCATGTAGGCCTTGATGCCGGCCTGCACCTGCTTGCCGACCGGAGCGAGCCCGCCGGTGAGCGGCAGCACGACGCCGACCTTGACGCTGTCCTGGGCAAAGGCGCCGGTGGCCGCGGAGGCGCCCGCCGCCAACGCAATTGCAATGGTGACATATCTACGCAGCATGACGTTTCCTCTCCCTTCAAGTGAGTTGCCGCAATCTATATCGGAGCCGGCCGCCGGTCATGGCACAAAAGGATGAACTTTCGGACATAATGCGGCAAGTCCGCGCGGCCCGGCGGGTAGCCCGCACCTTTCATCAGCAGCCGGATTGTCATGCCCCGCGCAGGCGGGGCATCCGGTAGCCGGTGGCGAGTGCGATCAACGCCGAGCAGCGCCTTTTTTCCTCATGCAGTGATTACTGGATCGTCCGCGTTCGCGGACGATGATAGCGGAGTGCGAAATTGGCTCTAGGCGTGGGCCTTGCGCTTCGGATCGACGATCTGCTCGAGCTTGCCGAGGACGCGCATGCACGGGAGCAATTGCGCCAGGCTGGCGTTGGGCTCGCGCTTCTCCTTGATCGCGGCGATGAATTCGCGATCCTCGAGCTCGATGCCGTCCATGGAGACATCGACCTTGGAGACGTCGATTTTGTTGTCCTTGCCGTCGCTGAGGTCGTCGTAGAACGCCTTGTAGGTGCCGTTGTCGCAGATGTAGCGGAAGAACGAGCCGAGCGGCCCGTCATTGTTGAATGAGAGCGACAGCGTGAGGATCGCACCGGACGGCACCTTGGCCACGATGCCCATGTCCATCGCGATGCCGAGCTGCGGATGGATCGGCCCCTGCACCGCGTAGCAGTCGGAGATGGTCTCGCCGGCCTGGTACTGGAACAGGTCGATGGTGTGGGCGGCGTGGTGCCACAACAGGTGGTCGGTCCAGCTGCGCGGGTTGCCCGCGGCGTTGATGTTCTTGCGCCGGAAGAAATAGGTCTGCACGTCCATCTGCTGGATCTTGAGCTCGCCCTTCGCAATGCGCTTGTGCACCCATTGGTGGCTGGGATTGAAGCGGCGCACATGGCCGCCCATCGCGACGACGCCGGTCTCTTTGGCGATCTGCACCAGCTTCTCGGCATCCTCGACGCTGTCGGTGACCGGAATTTCCACCAGCACGTGCTTGCCGGCCCGCATCACCTGCTCGCCCTGGCGGAAGTGCATCTTGGTTGGCGTGGTCAGGATCACCGCGTCGGCGCGCTTGATGCCCTCGCTGAGATCGCCGGTGTGGTGCGGGATGGCGTATTTCTTGGCGACCTCGGCGGTGGCATCCTGGTTGCCGCCGACGAGCGAACTTACCTCGACTCCCGGGATGCGCTTGAGCGCGTCGAGATGCTTCTGGCCAAACGCGCCTTGGCCGGCGACGCAGATCTTCATCGTGTCCCCTTGCTGGTGATGCGGTGGGCGGGTTTGCGGGCGGCGGCCTGCCGCGCGCCGGCTCCGCCGCGGCTCCTGGCCGCGGGCTTGCGCTTGCCGGCGGCCTTGCGCCGGTTCTCCAGGATGATGTGCCCGACCGCGGTGTTCGACGCCGGCACCGTATAGAAGCGATAGACCTCCTCGACCTTGTCGTCGAGCGCGCCGCGCATGATCAGCCACATCACCATCTCGATGCCTTCGGCACCGGCCTCGCGCATGAACTCGAGATGCGGGATGCGGGTGAGCTTCTTCGGGTCCTTGCTGAGATTGTCGAGGAAAGCCTTGTCGAACTTGCTGTTGATCAGGCCGGCGCGCGGGCCGGAAATCTGGTGCGACATGCCACCGGTGCCGAAGACCACCACCCGCAGGTCCTCGGGATAGGATTCGACCGCCTTGCGGATCGCCTTGCCGAGCATGTAGCAGCGATGCGCCGTCGGTGGCGGGTACATGACCACGTTGACCGCGAGCGGGATGACCGGGCACGGCCATTCCTTGGGCGAGCCGAACAGCAGGTTCATCGGCACGGTCAGGCCGTGGTCGACCTCCATTTTGTTGACGATGGTGAGGTCGAACTCGTCGAGGATCACCGACTGTGCGATGTGCGAGGCGAGCTGCGGATGGCCCTTCACCACCGGCACCGGCCGCGGTCCCCAGCCTTCGTCGGCAGGCGGGAACTCGGCCGCGCAGCCGAGCGCGAAGGTTGGAATCATCTCGACCGAGAAGGCGGAGGCGTGGTCATTGTAGACCACGATCGCGACGTCAGGCTTGGCTTTCGCCATCCATGCCTTGGACTTCTCGAAGCCGGAGAACACCCGCTTCCAATAGGGCTCCTCGGTCCGCTTGTTGTCGATCGCCGCGCCAATTGCCGGCACGTGCGACGACGCCACTCCCGCGATGATCCTAGCCACGTTTCGACCTCGACTTGCTGCCTGTCTTTGACTTGGGTTTGGCGGCCTTGCCGCCCACGAGGGTCGAGGACGTCTTCCGACCCGACCGGCTGCGGTTGCCTTCGACCGAGCGGCCGCCCCCCAGCATCATGGCGGCATAGTCCTGCTGGCTCGAGCCGGTCATGACCGCGGCCAGGTGCTGGAACGAATGGCCGTCGGTCGCGCCGAGCTTGGCGGTGAAATAGATGTTGCCGCCGAGTTCCAGCATTCTGTTGTAGTCGCGCTTGAGGACGGCGTCGGTCTGCTCCGGAGTGAGCTTGAACCTCTTCAGGTATTCCGCCTCGTTCGCCTTAAAGGCCTTGCGGTTCTCGTCCTTCATCAGCGACATGCAGAACATGTTGATGCCGAAGCCCTCGCGCGAGCGCTCGGCATCGAACACGTAGGTACCGGGGATGTCGTCATAGTCCTGCGGCTTGCGCGCCATCGACTGCCTCCGTCCAACCGCCGCCCGGCCCAGCCGGTGCGGCGCCCGACCCGCCATTCGCATCTGAGATAGTATAGCTCGGATGACGTTTGCAACGTAGGCCGCCGCTGCAGGCTCAAACGATTCTAACGCGTGTCTAGCTGTGCTTTGATCGATGACGGGGGCCCACGATCTCGGTGCGCTCCCCCTGCCCACGCAACCCGGGCTCGCCCGGGTCGCGCCTTATGGTGCGCAAGTCGGGCAAGCCCGACTTGCGGTAGGGCGGGGTTGGGGGTGGGGTCGTGCGATTGGCGCACCGGCACTGCCACATCGGCCCCCCCTCCCCAACCCTCCCCCACAAGGGGTGAGGGAGCACATCGAGCTTGTGGCTCGCTCAGATGCTATTCGGCGACTCTAGCTCCAATAGAGCCGTGTCGGGTTGTCGACCAGGAGCGCCTGCTGGGCGGCGGCGGTGGGCGCGATGCGGGGGATGTAGTCGACCAGGACACCGTCGTCGGGTGCCTCCTTCTTCATGTTGGGATGCGGCCAGTCGGTGCCCCAGATGACGCGGTCGGGGAACTTGTCGACCAGGCTCTTGCCGAACGGCACCACGTCGTCATAGGGCGGCCCGGCAAGCGTCATGCGCTCCGGGCAGGTTGCTTTGACCCAGAAGTTCTCGTGCTCGGCCATGAGCCGGTGAAAGCGCTGGTTCTCCGGATGCTCGACCCCCTTCTTCACGTCGGGGGTGCCCATATGGTCGACGACCACCGTGGTCGGCAGCGCCGTGAAAAAGCCCTCGAGCTCCGGCAGGTCCGGCATCTCGAAGTAGACCACGATATGCCAGCCCAGCGGCGCCACCCGCGCCGCGATCCGCTCCAGCACCTCGCGCGGGGTGAAGTCGACCAGGCGCTTGACGAAGTTGAAGCGCACGCCGCGCACGCCGGCGCGGTCCATTGCCTCAAGCTCGGCGTCGGTCACCTCCTCGCCCACGAAGGCCACGCCCTTGGCCTTGCCGGCGGAGCTCTCGAGCGCGTCGATCATCGCCCGATTGTCCTTGCTGTGGCACGACGCCTGCACGACCACGTTCTTGTCGAAGCCCAGGAAGTCGCGCAGCGCGAACAACTTCTCCTTGGGCGCGTCGCAGGGCGTGTATTTGCGCTCGGGCGCGTAGGGAAACCTGCTTTCCGGCCCGAACACGTGGCAGTGCGCGTCAACCGCCCCCGCTGGCGGCCGGTACCTGGGCTTCGACGGATTCGGGTGGAACGGGATGTAGCCTGCACTCATCGGCACGGGTCGTGTCTCCTTCTGGGCGCCAACTTAGGTTCGTGTGTCCCGGGCGCAGCGCAGCACGGAGTGATGCGCTGCAGACCCGGGACCATCCAGAATTCGGTCTCTCGGAAGGTCCCGGTTCAGCGGTGCACCGTTCCGCGCAACGCAGTCAAGCTTGTGCAGCGGCATTGCCGCGTCAGCGTTGCGCTTCACGCTGCACCGCATCCGGGACACGCGGACCAAGTCAATGCTCGTCTCTTTGCGTTGTCCGACTAGACCCGCTCGAGCGCGAGCGAGACGCCCTGCCCTACCCCGACGCACATGGTGGCGAGCGCGCGCTTGCCGCCGCGCTTCTCCAAACCGTGCACCGCGGTGAGCGCGAGCCGCGCCCCCGACATGCCGAGCGGGTGCCCGAGCGCGATCGCGCCGCCGTGCGGGTTGACGTGCTCGGCGTCGTCGGCGACCCCGAGCTGGCGCAGGCAGGCGAGACCCTGCGAGGCGAAGGCCTCGTTGATTTCGATCAGGTCGAAGTCGCCGATCTTCAGCGCGAGCCGTTGCATCAGCTTGCGGGTCGAGGGGACCGGGCCGATGCCCATCACGCGCGGCGGCACCGCGGCCGCGGCCATGCCGAGCACGCGCGCGCGCGGCGTGAGCCCATGGCGCTTCGCCGCCTGCGCCGAGGCCAGGATCACCGCCGCCGCGCCGTCGTTGATGCCCGAGGCATTGCCGGCGGTGATGGTGCCACCGTTGCGCACGATCGGCTTGAGCTTGGCGAGGGCTTCGAGCGTGGTGTCGGGCCGCGGGTGCTCGTCCTTGTCCACCACCACCGGCCCCGCCTTGCCGCCGGGCGCTTCCACCGCCACAATCTCCTCGGCGAAATAGCCCGCCGCCGTCGCCTTGCCGGCGCGCTCTTGCGAGCGCAGCGCGAAGGCGTCCTGGTCGGCGCGCGAGACCTGGTACTCCTCGGCCACGTTCTCGCCGGTTTCGGCCATGGAGTCGACGCCGTACTGCGCCTTGATCAATGGATTGATGAAGCGCCAGCCGAGCGTGGTGTCGTAGACCTCGGCGCTGCGCTGGAACGCCTCCTGGGCCTTGCCCATCACCAAGGGCGCGCGCGTCATCGACTCGACTCCGCCGGCGATCGCGAACTCGGTCTCGCCCGCGCGGATCGCGCGCGCGGCGTCGCCGATGGCGTTGAGACCGGAGGCGCACAGCCGGTTGACGGTAATGCCGGGGACGCAATCGGGCAGCCCCGCCAGCAGCAGCGCCATGCGCGCCACGTTGCGGTTATCCTCGCCGGCCTGGTTGGCGCAGCCGAGCACCACCTCGTCGAGCGCCGACCAATCGGCCGTGGGGTTGCGCTTGAGCAGCGCGCGGATCGGGATCGCCGCGAGGTCGTCGGTGCGCACCCTGGCCAGCGCGCCGCCATAGCGGCCGATCGGCGTGCGCACCGCGTCACAGAGGAAGACGTCGCGCGTGTCGGTCATGTCAAACCCATTCGATCGGTGTCGTCCCCGCGAAGGCGGGGACCCATATTGCAGAGGCCGCGGCGCTTGGCACGATGGGTCCCCGCTTGCGCGGGGACGACAGCCATGATGGAAGGCCCGCCTTCATCCAGATTCCTCAAGCCGCGTCGCCGTGCGCCCGCGCCGTCCGGGCATGCAGCCCGCGCAGTACCGACAATTCCTCCGCGGTGGGCGCCGGCGTCTCATCGACCTGCGTCGCGTAGCGCACGGGCCAGCCGGTATTGGCCGCGATCCGCTCGCGCGTGACGCCGGGATGGATCGCGGTCACCGTCATCTCCTTGCTCCCTGGATCCGGCTCGAACACCGCGAGGTCGGTGATGAGCTTGGTCGGACCCTTGGTGGCAATGCCCATGCGCGCGCGGTGATCGCCGCCTTCGCCGTGTCCGAACGAGGTCACGAAGTCGAGCTTGGCGACGAAGCTGCGCGGCGCCTGACGCATGATGATGAAAATCTCCCCGCACGCGCTCGAGATCTCGGGGGCGCCGCCGCCGCCGGGCAGCCGCGTCTTCGGCTTTTGGTAAGGGCCGACCACGGTCGTGTTGAGGTTGGCGAAACGGTCGATCTGGGCGCCGCCGAGGAAGCCGATAGTGAAGCGCCCGCCCTGCAGCCAATAGCGGAACATTTCCGGCACGGATACGGTGGTGAGCGCGGTATCGCACAGTTCGCCGTCGCCGATGGACAGCGGAAGCACGTCGGGCTTGGTGGCGATGGTGCCGGACTCGTAGATCAGAGTGATGTCGGGCGCGTGCGTCAGGCGCGCCAGGTTGCAGGCGGCCGACGGCATGCCGATGCCGACGAAGCAGATGTCGCTGTTGCGCAGCGCCCGCGCCGCCGCCACCGTCATCATTTCGTCGGCGCTGTAGTCCATGGCCTGCTACTCCGCCGCCGCGCGCAGCCGCATCGAGTGCACGGCGAACGCCTCCGGCCCTTGCTCGAGCACGTTCGCCTTCATCCAGGCGAGAAAGGTGTCGCGGTCGCGCGCGATCGCATCCCAGGCCTTGTAGTAGGCGTTGTCGCGCTTGTAGTAGCCGTGCGCGTAGGAGGGATGTGCCCCGCCCGGCACGCAGGCGATGGCGCCCACCGTCCAACTCGGCAGGATCACGGCGTTGGCGCTGCGCGACCCGAAATCCTCGACGATCTCCTCGACCGTGACGACCGAGCGCCTGGCGGCAAGCACCGCCTCCTTCTGCACGCCGACGATGCCCTCGATCAGCACGTTGCCGGCGCGGTCGGCCTTGAGCGCGTGGATGACGGCGACGTCCGGCCGGATCGCCGGCACCGCGGCGAGCCGCTCGCCGGTGAAGGGACAAGTCACGTGTTTGATGTTGGGGTTCACCTTCGGCAGGTCGACGCCGAGATAGCCGCGAAAGATCGCGAGCGGCAGCCCGGCGGCGCCCGCCTCGTAGGCATTGGCCATGGCGGCATGAGAGTGCTCCTCGATTGCGAGCGGAGCGGGCCAGCCGTGCTCGTAGGCGTCGCGGAAGCGATGCAGCGAGCCGACACCGGGATTGCCGACCCAGGAGAAAACCAGCTTGTCGGCGCAGCCCATGCCGATGAGCTGGTCGTAGATGAGATCGGGCGTCATGCGGATCAATGTGAGATGCCGGCGGCGCTGGCGGATGACCTCGTGTCCCGCCGCGAACGGGATGAGATGGGTGAACCCTTCCATGGCCACCGTATCGCCATCGCGGATGGCGGATTCCACGGCCTCGGCCAGCGGCAGGAAACGGGACATGCCGGCACTTTCCAATGATCGCGCGTTCATTTAGGGGTTCATGCCGGGCGCGGTCAAATGCCGCGCGCGGCGGCACTGCGGCCTCCAAACGAGCGCTGATCATGCTATCGCGGGCGCCGATCTTCACCATCCACGCCGAGCTCGGCGAGATCAGGCATTTCGGCCAGACGCCCTATGGCGAGCGGCGTGTGGTCGACATTCTCGGCGGCCGCATCGATGGGCCACGGCTCAAGGGCCGCATCCTGCCGGGCGCGGATTGGCAGATCGTGCGGCCGGACGGGGCCACCGATCTAAAGGCGCGCTACGCCATCGAAACCGACGCCGGCGCGCGCATCCTGGTCGCGAGCGACGGGCTGCGCCACGGCCCGCCCGAGGTGATCGCCGCGCTCGCGCGCGGCGATGCGGTCGACCCCGCGCGCTATTATTTCCGCACGGTGATGCGGTTCGAGACCGCGGATCCCGCGCTCGCCTGGCTCAATCGCATCCTGGCGCTCGGCACCGGCGCGCGCGAGCAGCGCGCGGTGCGGCTCGACGTCCATGAAGTGCTGTGAGTGCTTGACCGGTTTTGGCAGAAATGTCACCGAACCCGTGCGTGACGGGCGCGGCGAGGATGGTCGTGGGCAAGTCCGATAGCGGCTTTGACGTGCAACTGCCGGGCTCGCTCAAGGCGGAGCGCCGCGGCGAGATCGCCGTTCTCTTCCTTGCGCGGGCGGAGAAGCGCAACGCTATCGATGACCCTACGGTTTTCGGCATCGAGGCGTTCTTTGCCACCCTGCCGGACGAGGTCAAAGCCGTCGTGATCGCGGGCGAGGGCGAGCATTTCTGCTCTGGCCTCGACCTCACCGAGCTCACCGCACGCGACGTCGCGCAAGGGATCGCGCATTCCCGCAGCTGGCATCGCGCCTTCGAGCGCATCGAGTTCGGTAAGGTCCCGGTGGTGGCGGTACTGCACGGTGCGGTAGTCGGCGGCGGGCTCGAAATCGCGGCGGCCTGTCACATCCGTGTGGCGGACGCCTCCGCCTATTACGCACTGCCGGAAGGCAGCCGCGGCATTTTCGTCGGCGGCGGCGGCGCGGTGCGCCTGCCGCGGCTCATCGGTACCGCCCGCATGATCGACATGATGCTCACCGGGCGCATCTACGACGCCGAGGAAGGCCAGGCGATCGGCATCTCGCACTATCTCGTCGCGCGTGGTGCCGCCCTCGCCAAGGGCGTCGAGCTTGCCGAGCGCATCGCCGGCAACGCGCCCATGACCAATTTCGCCGTCACGCATGTGTTGCCGCGGATCGCGGAGTCCGATCCCGCCGCCGGCTATCTCACCGAGGCGCTGATCTCGGCGATCGCCCAGGGCGACGACGAGGCCAAGGCGCGGCTCAAGGCCTTCCTCGAGAAGCGGGCGCCCAAAACCACGCCCGGCCCGAGCGTGCATGGCAAGCGCGCGCCCAGCTGAGGCGGAGCGGACGATGGCGGCACCGGCCATACAGCATCCTCGCGCGCCCGCCGCGGCGCCACCGGTACGGCAGGTGCGTCTCGGCCCGCGCGAGGTCGTCGTCGAGCGGCGGGCCGACGGAACGGTCCATCTGCGCTCGCCGCACGCGCTCGCACCGTATCCCGACAAGCTGACCGAGCGGCTGGAGTACTGGGCGGCGCGGACGCCCGAACGCCTTTTCCTTGCCCAGCGCGACGCGGCCGGCGGCTGGCGCCGGATCAGCTACGCCGAAACGCTCACCGCGGTGAGGCGCATCGGCGCCGCGCTGCTCGAGCGCGACCTGTCGCCCGAGCGGCCGGTCGCGATCCTTTCCGGCAACGACATCGAGCATGCGCTGCTCGCACTTGGCGCCATGTATGTCGGCATCCCGTACGCGCCGATCTCGCCGGCCTACGCGCTGATCTCGACCGATTTCGGTAAGCTGAGATACATCTTCGACCTGCTCACCCCGGGCCTCGTGTTCGCCGCCGACGGCGATCTTTACCGGCGCGCCATCGAGGCCGCGGTGCCGAACGACCTGGAAGTCGTCGTCACCCGCAACCCGCCTGCGAGCCGGCAGACCATGGCATTCGCAGACCTGCTCGCGCCGGCCTCAACGGCCGCGGCCGAGCAGGCTCATACGCGAGTCGGCTCCGACACCATCGCCAAGTTCCTGTTCACCTCCGGCTCGACCGGCACGCCCAAGGCGGTGACCAACACCCAGCGCATGTGGTGCTCGAACCAGGCGATGATCCTCTCGCAGCTCGCGTTCTTCGCCGACGAGCCGCCGGTGATCGTGGATTGGTCGCCCTGGCATCATACCGCCGGCGGCAACCACAATTTCGGCTTCGTGCTCTACAACGGCGGCACCTTCTATATCGACGAGGGTAAGCCGGCGCCGGGCCTGATCGAGACCACGGTGAAGAATTTGCGCGAGATCGCCCCCACCTGGTACTTCACGGTGCCGAAGGGGTACGAGGCGCTGCTGCCCTATTTCCGCGCCGACGAAGCGCTGCGCAACACCTTCTTCAAGCGGCTCAAGGTGCTCTGGTTCGCGGGCGCCGCGTTGTCGCAATCGGTGTTCGACGAGATGCAGGAACTGGCGCTGGCGGCTTGCGGCGAACGCATCATGTTCCTGACCGGGCTGGGCGCGACCGAAAGCGCGCCCATGGCGATCGCGCGCATGTGGCAGAGCAAGGACTCCACCAATATGGGCGTGCCGGTGCCGGGGGTGCAGCTCAAGCTCGTGCCGCGCGAGGGCAAGCTCGAGGCGTGCTTGCGCGGGCCCAACATCACGCCGGGCTACTGGCGCCAGGACGAGCTCACCGCGCAGGCGTTCGATGCGGACGGCTTCTACAGGCTCGGCGACGCGCTCAAATTTCAGGACCCGGATGACCCGCGCGAGGGCCTGTTGTTCGACGGCCGCGTCGCCGAGGATTTCAAGCTCGCGACCGGCACCTGGGTCAATGTCGGCCCGCTGCGCGCGCGGTTGCTGGCGCAGCTCGAGCCCTATGCGCGCGACGTCGTCATTGCCGGCGCCGACTGCGACGACATCGCCGCGCTGATCTTCCCCAACTTCGATGCCTGCCGCACGCTCGCCCCCGACGCCGCGGTCGACGTCACCGCCGACACCCGCGTGCTGGCCGAATTCCGGGCGCGGCTCGCCGCCTTCGCGCGCAGCAGCACCGGAAGCTCGAACCGCGTGGCCCGCGCGATCCTGCTCGCGGAGCCGCCGTCGCTCGATGCCGGGGAAATGACCGACAAGGGCTCGATCAATCAGCGCGCGGTGCTTGCGAGGCGCGCCGATCTCGTGGCCGAGCTCTATGCGCGCGAGCCCTCAAGTCGCGTGCTGGTGATCGAGGGCGCAGGAGGCTGACCATGGCGACCGGGAAGGCCGCACTCACCGCCAGCTGGAGCGACGTCTGGCTTCTTGCCGGCGTGCGCACGCCGTTTGCCGACTACGCCGGCGTTTTTGCCTCGGTGTCACCGACCGACCTCGGCATAAAGGCCGCGCGCGAGGTGCTCGCGCGCGCGGGAGTTTCGCCCCACGATGTCGGCGCCGTCATCACCGGCTCGATGGCGCAGGCGAGCTTCGATACCTACTGCCTGCCGCGGCACGTCGGCCTTTATTCCGGCGTGCCGATCGAGGTGCCGGCGCATATGGTGCAGCGGGTCTGCGGTACCGGCATCGAGGTGCTGATGCAAGCCGCGGACTTCGTCGCCCACCGGGAGGTCGGGCTCACGCTGTGCGTCGGCGCGGAATCGATGAGCCGTAATCCGGTCGTCTCCTACAGCATGCGCGGGTTCCGCATGGGCGCGGTCGATTTCAAGGATTTCTTGTGGGAGGCGCTGCTCGATCCGGCCGCCAATGCGACCATGGGCGATACCGCCGAGAACCTGGCGCGCCAGTACCAGATCACGCGGCCGGAGGTCGACGCCTTCGCGGCGCAGAGCTTCGAGCGCGCGCTCACGGCGCAGAAGTCGGGATTCCTCGCGGGCGAGATCGCCGCGGTCAAGAACGAGAATTTCGAGCGCGCAGGCTATGCGCCGCGCGCACTCAAGTTGCGCGGATCCAAGGAGCTCGCCGTCGACACCCACGTGCGGCCCTCTCCGGTGGAGACGCTCGCGACCATTCGGCCGGCGTTCGGCGGCGTGCAGACCGGCGGCAATTCCTCCGCCATCGTGGATGGCGCAGCGGCGGCGCTCGTCGCTGCCTCCGATTACGTGCGCGCATCCGGCAAGCCGCCGCTCGCGCGCATCGTGGCGGGCGCGACCGTGGGCGTGCCGCCGGAAGTCATGGGCATCGGCCCGGTGCCGGCGATCAAGGCGGTGCTCGAACGCGCCGGCCTTAAGCTTGCGGACATCGACCGGTTCGAGATCAACGAGGCATTCGCGGCCCAGGTGATGGCCTGCGCGCGCGAGCTCGGCATCGATGAAGCCAAGCTCAACGTCAACGGCGGCGCCATCGCCATCGGTCATCCGCTGGGTGCAACCGGCGTGCGTCTCGCCGTCACGCTCGCGCGCGAGCTTGCGCGTGCGCGGCTGCGCTATGGCATCGCCTCGGCCTGCATCGGCGGCGGGCAAGGGATCGCCCTGCTGGTCGAAAATCCCGACGCCGCTTCCGCAGGGAGCCACTGACATGGACATCACGGGACACGCCGCCGTCGTCACCGGCGGCGGCTCCGGCCTCGGCGCGGCGACCGCGCACGAGCTTGCCCGCGCCGGCGCCAAGGTCGCCTGCCTCGACGTCAATGTCGACGGCGCCCGCGCCGTGGCCGAAAAGATCGGTGGCTACGCGGTGCGCTGCGACGTGACCGATGGCGGGCAGGCCGCAGAGGCGCTGGCGCAGGCGCGCAGCCGCCACGGCGCGGCACGCATCCTGATCAACTGCGCCGGCGTGGGGCCGGCCAAGCGCATCGTCGGCCGCGACGGCCCGATGCCGCTCGAGGAGTTCGAGCGGGTCATCAGCATCAATCTGATCGGCACCTTCAACATGATGCGGCTCGCCGCCGCCGACATGCAGGGCCTCAGGCCGCTCAATGACGGCGAGCGCGGGGTCATCATTTCGACCGCGTCGGTCGCGGCCTTCGAGGGGCAGATCGGCCAAGCCGCCTATTCCGCTTCCAAGGGCGGCGTGGCCGCGCTGACCTTGCCGGCGGCGCGCGAGTTCGCGCAGTTCGGCATTCGCGTCAACGCCATCGCACCGGGGATTTTTCACACGCCGATGCTGATGGCGTTGCCCGAGGAGGCGCGGGCGAGCCTGGCTGCGGCGGTGCCGTTCCCCAAGCTGCTCGGCCGTCCGGATCAGTTCGCCTTCCTCGTGCGCCACATCATCGAGAACAGTTACATCAACGGCGAGGTCATTCGCCTCGACGGCGCGTTGCGCTTGGCTCCGCGCTGAGCGACGGCGAGGATCAGGCAACATGCTCGTCAACAGCCGCCTCGTGCGCATCGAATGGGGCGATTGCGATCCGGCGGGCATCGTCTACTACCCGCGCTACTTCGCGCTGTTCGACGCCTGCACCTCGGCGCTGATCGAGCGCGGGCTTGGCATGACCAAGCATGATTATCTCAAGGCCTACGACTTTTCCGGCCACCCGCTGGTCAACACTCATTCGCGTTTCCTCGTTCCGACCCGCTTCGGCGACGACGTGACGGTCGAGAGCGCGGTCACCGAGATCCGCCGCTCGAGCTTCGACGTGCGCCACCGTCTGTTCAAGGATGGCGATCTTGCGGTCGAAGGGCTGGAGACGCGGGTGTGGGTGCGCGGCGATCCGACCAAAGGCGCGATGCGCGCGGCGCCGCTGCCGCGTGAGGTGGTCGAGCGGCTCTCGAAGGGTGACCATCACCAGCGATCGTAGGGTGGGCAAATCGCCCGCAGGATCGCTTCACACGCATGGGCGCGCGATTTGCCCGCGCGTTGAATGCGAAGCACAAGAGGTCACGCGTGGGCAAAATCGCCTGCACGCCTGCTCATAGGGCGGCGCCCCCGCCGGCGATTTTGCCCACCCTACGGCGCGGTTGCCGGCGAGATCACGCGATCCGCGGCAAGGCTGCCGTCCTCGCCGAAGGCTGCCAGCACCCCCTTGGGATCGCGCGCCCAGGCGGCGAGCGGAACCGGGCCGCATACCAGCATGAAGTAGTCGTAGGGCGCGCGCCGGTCGCTCGCCATGATGAACTGGTAGTGCAGGCGGAAGAAGTTGAAGCGGATGCGCCAGTAGAAGCGCCGCGACAGCATGTCGCCGAACCGCACCTTCCAGATCGCGGGATTGCAGCGCGGGCCGGCGACGCGCGCGCCGATGCCTGCGACCGGATCGAAATCCCAGAAGTTGAGGACGTCGGCGCGCGATTGTGAATCGATCCAGGCGACCGACGGCTCGACGGCGAGCCGCGCGAAATCGGCGCGCAGCCGCGCGGCCTCGGGATGGAGCGCAGCGCCGGGCGCGATCGAGCCGAGCGTGAGGAGCAGTAGCGGCGGCCCCTTGCGGCCGATATCGGGAGCGACCTCGAGCGCGCGCGTGATCACCGCGGGCGCCAGCGCACCGCCGCCGCTGTGGCCGACCACGATGATCTCGTCGGCATCGTCGGCCTCGACCGCGGCGATGACGCGTCGTGCGCCGGCCTCGATCGCGGCGTCGAAGCAGGTCGCCTCGCCGCGCGCGAAGGCGCACAGATAAGGCCAGTGATTGTTGATCTGGACGATGAACCAGCGATCCGCCAGCCGGCGGAGGACGCGGAAGATCGCGAACGCCGCTAGGATGCCGAGGAGCGCTGCCAAGATTGCGGGCAGGCCGAGCGCGCGCGTGACCGCCAGCGCCACGAGAACGCCGCCGCCGAGCGAAACCGCGATCCAGGCGAGCAGCATCAATTGGAAGTACAGCAGCACAAGGCCGAAATAGGGCGAGGCGCGCAACACCCGGAAGATCGCGCCGCTGACGACATAGTCGAAGGCCCAGCCAAGCGCGCGCGGGATCTGCCGCAGCAAGGGCTCCGCCATGTTGGCGCGGATGAAGTGCTCCTGGCGCAGGAAATCATAGCGGGTCGCGACCTGCCAGTTCGGGCCCGCGGTATCGACAGTCCAGCGCGCGAACTCCCGCGACTCCAGCTCGAGCGCGCCCAGTCGGGCCTTGAGCGGCCATACCTTGAGAAACCGCGCCAGCGAGCGATCGAACAGGCGGTAGTAGCCTTCCGCGCCCTGCGGATCATAGCCCTCGACATAGATGACGCGCCGCCGCCGGATCAGCAGATCCGCCGCACCCGCCCGCGCGTGATCAGGCACGAGCGTCATCCGCCGCTGCTGCTTCGATCACCGTCATGGCGGGATGTGCGGTTGCAATCGTGCGCGCGAGGCAAAGGCCGGCCTTCTCGAACAGCCCGGCGTATTCCTCGACCGTGCGCTCGCGTCCGCCGCAGAGCAACATCACCTGCAGATCGAGCCAGCGGCCCGGCCCTGGGCTGTCGTCGGCGGGCAGCGGTGCTTCCAGCACCAGCACGCGGGCATCCGGACGCATGGCGCGACGCACCTTGGTCAGGATGCGGACGCAGGCGGCATCGTCGTAGTCGTGCATCAGATGGCGGAGCAGATAGAGGTCGCCGCCTTCCGGCGTCGCCGCCGTGAACACATCGCCGGCGACGAAGGTCACCCCCGGGAGCGGTCCGCCCTCGCCCCGTTTGGCGGCGGCGATCGCTTCAGTCATGTCGAACAAGCTGGCGCGCCGGCCGGGATAGGCGGCGAGCACGGCCGACAACAGCGACCCGTTGCCGCCGCCGATATCGACGATGTGCTCGAACGGCGAGAAGTCATAGGCGGCGACGATCGCCGGCGTTTCCGGCCCGTGCACTTCGAGCATCATGCGGTTGAAGCGGCGGGCCTCGTCCGGACGCGCAGCCAGCCAATCGAAGAACGATCGGCCCTTGAGTGCTTCGAAGGCGGTGCGCTCGCCGGCGAGCGCATCGTCGAGATGCGTCCACATGTCGGCAAAATAATCGTTGAGGAAGATTGCGGTGGTGCGGGTGTTGTTGGGTGCATGCGAGCCGAGCAGTCGCCCGAGCGGGGTGAGCGCAAAGCGTCCGCGCGCGGTCTCCGCGACGATGCCGACGGTGGAGAGCGCCCGCAGCAGCCGATAGAGCCGGTCGGGAGCGAGCCCGCGCGCCGCGGCGATCGCGGCGTGGTCGTCGACGCCCTCCTCCATGACGTCGGCGAGGCCGAGCCGCGCAAAGCTTCCCACCGCCCGGCTGACCCACAGGCTGCTCAACAGCTGCAGCATCTTCTTGTGCAGCAGCGCCGGAGCGAGCTCGGCCGCTTTACCGCTCTTGCCGTTCACGATCCCGTTCCACCAAACGTCTCGCCCGCGGCGCCACGCGCGGCCGATGGGCCCCGGCCCCCGCATAGACCAATTCGCCCGACCAAACCAGCGCAGGCGCTGCGCTGAACATCACGGCCGGCCGCCGGCCTGCCGATTCTCGTGCGTGCGCGCATGCGTCAGGATCGCGTGCCTGCGGCGCGCAACTAGCGCGCTTTGTGCTCGCAAGGCCCGCGAACGTCACTTTACAGCACCCGTCAGTTCGGGCTCAATGCCGGCAAACGCCGGATAACGGCGGAGTTCCAGCCAGGAGGAGGAGATGCAGTCGCATCGCGCCAGTCACGTAGCAACATGTGTCGCGTCGCTCGCAGGGCTGCTCGTTATGCTAGCGGCGCCCGCCGCGCGTGCGGAAGACAAGACTTTCGACCTCAAACTCTCGCATTGGGTGCCACCGACGCATCCGCTGCAGAAGGCGATGGAGGAATGGGGTGCGTCGGTCGAGAAGGCATCGAAAGGCACCATCAAGTTCAAGGTCTATCCGTCCCAGCAGCTGGGCAAGGCCTTTGACCATTACGATATGGCGCGCGACGGCATCGCCGACTTCACCTACGTCAACCCCGGCTATCAGCCCGGCCGCTTCCCCATCATCGCCGCCGGCGAATTGCCGTTCCTGGTCGGCGATGCCAAAGGCGGCATCCGCGCGATCGACGCCTGGTACCGCAAATATGCCGCCAGCGAGATGAAGGACGTCCACTATTGTTTCTCCTTCATCCTCGATCCGCTCACTTGGCATTCGAGCAAGAAGAAGATCGTGGTGCCCGGCGACATCAAGGGCATGAAGGTGCGGCCGTCGCAGGCCACCGTGGCGGCCTGGGTGACGCTCCTCGGCGGCACCAACGTGCAGGCGAGCGCGACCGAGGTGCGCGACGTGATGGAGAAGGGCGTGGCCGAGGCGGTCACCTTCCCCTGGGGCTCGGTGCCGCTGCTCGGCGTCGACAAGGTGACCAAGTACCACATGGACGCTCCGCTGCACACGGTCACGTTCCAGTGGCTGATGAATCCGGCAACCTACGCCGCGATGTCGCCGGCGCAGAAGAAAGTGATCGACGACCACTGCACCACGGAATGGGCGGGACGGTTCGCCGATCCATGGGCGGACTTCGAGCACGCCGGCCTTGCCAAGGTGAAGGCCGAGCCCGGACACGAGGTCTATACCATCACCGACGCGCAGCTCGACGAGTGGAAGAAATCAGCTGAGCCGCTGCACAAGCAATGGGCCGAGGCGGTGCGCAAGGCCGGCGGTGATCCCGATACGATCATGAAGGAGCTCAAGCAGTCGCTCGCGCAGTACAAGGCGGCGTACTGATCCGAATCAGCTGGTCGGCTCGGCCGCAGTTTGGCTCTGCCACACGGACCCGGCGGCGGAATTTTCCGCCGCCGTTGCCATGACGGCGCCCCTCGGCGGCACGCGTGAAAATGGGGATAGGGCGTGACCAGGTTCATGGATCGATTCATCGATTCCATCGAGTTCTTGGCCGCGCTGTTCGTCGGGGTGGTCGCCGCCGACGTGTTCGTGTCGATCCTGCTGCGCTACTTCTTCAACGTGTCGATCCCGGACAGCTACGACTTCGGCCGCCTGCTGCTCGGCGTCCTGATCTTCTGGGGCATTGGGGCGACCTCGTATCGCGGCACTCACATCACGGTCGACCTGCTTTATGCCAATGTCGGCCCGAAATATCAGCGCGCCATCGACGTCTTCGCCACGCTCGTCCTCCTGTTCGTGGTCACCGTGCAGACCTGGACGCTCTACGACAAGGTGTGGACCACGCGCGCCGACAACGTCCTGACCTTCGATCTGCGGCTGCCGACCTGGCCGTTCTTCCTGCTGGCCTGGCTCGGCGACGTGTCGGCGGTCATCCTGATCGCTCTGCGCACCTATCGCCTGATCTTCCATCCGGAATTGCTGAGCCGGCAGATCGCCAGGCCGGTGGAATGAGACCATCGCGATGAGTTCGGACGCCATCGCCATCCTCGGATTCGTCGTGCTGTTCGTGCTGATGCTGCTGCGCGTGCCGGTCGGCATGGCGATGGGCCTGGTGGGCGTGAGCGGGTTTGCCTGGATCGTGGGCGGGCCGGCGGCATTGAAGAACGTCGGCCACACCACGATGCGGACGGTGACCGACTATAACTTCGCGGTCGTTCCGCTGTTCCTGCTGATGGGCGCGTTCGCCACTACCTCGGGCATGAGCCGGGAGCTGTTCCGCGCGGCCAATGCCTTTCTCGGCCATCTCCGCGGCGGACTCGGGATCGCCACCATCGCCGCCTGCGGCGGCTTCGCGGCGATCTGCGGCTCGTCGGTCGCGACCGCGGCGACGTTTTCGAAAGTCGCCTATCCGGAAATGCGTTCCTACGGCTACCCGCAATCGTTTGCCACCGGCGTGATCGCCGCGGGTGGCACGCTCGGCATCATGATCCCGCCGTCGACGGTGCTGGCCATCTACGGGCTGATCACCGAGCAGGATGTTGGCAAGCTGTTCATCGCCGGCGTTCTGCCCGGCGTACTCGCGGTCGCCATGTACATGACCACCATCACGCTCATCGGCACCGTGCGCCCGGGCTTTCTGCCGGCGGGGCGGCGTGCCCTGATGAAGGAACGCCTCGCGGCGTTGCGCGACGTGTGGGCGACGCTGCTGCTGTTCGCCTTCGTGATCGGCGGCATCTATGGCGGGCTGTTCACCGCGACCGAAGCCGCCGGCGCCGGCGCCGGCGGCGCCTTCATCATCGGGGTCGTGCGCGGGCGCTTGTCCTGGGCAGACATCTATCGCTCGCTGCTCGACACCACCCGCATCACCGCCGCGGTGTTCACGGTGCTGATCGGCGCGATCCTGTTCGGCTATTTCCTGACCGTGACGCAGACGCCGCAGAAGGTGACCGAGTTCCTCACCTCGCTCGGGCTCGGCCGCTACGGCGTGCTCGCGCTGATCATGATCATGTATCTGGTGCTCGGATGCCTGATGGATGCGCTGGCGATGATCATTCTCACGGTTCCGATCATCTTTCCCGTGATCAAGCATCTCGGTTTCGACCCGATCTGGTTCGGGGTCATCGTCGTCATGACGGTCGAGCTCGGCCTCATTCACCCGCCGGTTGGAATGAACATCTTCGTCATCAAGAGCGTGGTGGAGGACGTGAAGATCTCGACCATCTTCTACGGCGTGCTGCCATTCATCGTGACCGACATCCTGCGCCTGGTGATCTTGATCGCCTTCCCGATCATCGCGCTCTATCTGCCGTCGCAGATGTGATTTAGATCTTACGCAGCTCGAAGTTGGCTATCTGTGCCTTCCCCGCGCAGCAGGCATATTCCAGTGTCCCCGATTGTGGGTCGCCGCTTTCGGGAAACAATTGCGATGTGAACTCACCAACACGCGCGATAGAATTGCGCGTCAAAGCGAGAGGAGTCTGCCCATGTCCCGACCTCTGCTGCTTGCCGGCCTCGCCGCGCTCTCCCTGCTCGTGCTTCGGCCGGCGCTCGCCGCCGACGCCAAGCAAATGGAGGAGAACAAGAAGAACGTCGCCGCCTTCTATGATGCCGTCCTCAATCAGAAGGATTTCGACGCCGCCTCGAAATATCTCGGGGACCGCTATACCCAACACAATCCCGGCGCCGCGGACGGACCGCAAGGGTTGAAAGGCTTCATCGCCTTCCTGAAGGACAAGTTCCCGAACAACCACAGCGAGATCAAACGCATCTTCGCCGACGGCGACTACGTGATCGTCCACGTCCACGCCGTGCGCGAGCCGGGCACGCGCGGCAACGCCATCGTCGACATTTTCAAGCTCGAGAACGGCAAGGTCGTCGAGCATTGGGACGTGGTCCAGCCGGTGCCGGAGAAGGCCGCCAACAATAACGGGATGTTCTAGCTCCGGCGCCTGCGGCCGGCGGTGCGGCCCCGCGCGCGACCACATCCCATGCTTGAGCATCTCAATCCGGAGCCGCTGCCGCCGTCGCGCGTCGTCATCCTTGGCGCGCGCGGCTTCATCGGCGCTGCCAGCGCGCAGCTCTTGTTGACTCACACGGTGCCGGTGCTCGCGCTCGGGCGGGCCGAAGCCGATCTGCTTGCCGCCGGCACTGCCCGTCGGCTGGCCGCAGAGCTGCGGCCCGACGATGCAGTCGTGGTGATTTCTGCCGACGCGCCCTGCAAAGACGCAGCCATGCTCGCCGACAACATCCGGATGATGGAATGCGTCTGCCAAGCACTCGCACAAGTGCCGGTCGCGCACGTGGTTTACGTCAGCTCGGACGCGGTCTACCGCGACTCGCGCGAGCCGCTGACCGAGGATTCCTGTGCCGAGCCGGGCTCGCTGCATGGCGCGATGCATCTGGCGCGCGAGCTGATGCTCAAATCCGTGGTCGAGGCTCGGTTGGCGGTCCTGCGCCCGACGCTGGTCTACGGCGCCGCCGACCCGCACAACGGCTATGGACCCAATCGCTTCCGACGCCTCGCGGCCGCCGGACAGGAGATCGTCCTGTTCGGCGAAGGCGAGGAGCAACGCGATCACGTCCTGGTCGACGACGTGGCGGAGATCGTCCGGCGGGTCCTCATGCACCGCAGCCGCGGGGTCCTCAACGCGGCGACGGGACGCGTGCACAGTTTCCGCGCCATCGCCGAACGGATCGCGGCGATGTATGATCCGCCGGTGGCCGTGCGCGGCGCGCCGCGGCAAGGTCCCATGCCGCACGGCGGCTATCGCGCATTCGACGCCGGCGCGTGTCTGCGGGCGTTCCCGGATTTCCGCTATACCGATCTGGAGACCGGTCTGATCGCGGCCATGGCGGCGGAATCGCAGCGCCGATAGCCGCGCGACCGGGCAATGGAAACGGCGCACACGTTTCCGGCCGAGCCTGAGGTGGTCCGATGACGCAACTTGACCGGCTCCAATTCGTCGATCAGCAACGATTGACGCGGCTTGCGGGCGAGGCGATGGCAAGCCCGCGCAAACGCGCGCACATCCTGCTGCACGCCGATCACGCGGATCAGGTTCAGCGGCTGCTGATCGGGCTCGAGCCTCAAACTTACGTGCGCCCGCACGTGCACAGCGAGCAATGGGAGATGCTGGTGCTGCTGCGGGGACGGCTCGACCTGCTGATCTTCGGTGCGGACGCGGGGCTCGCCCAACGCTTGCCGATGAGCACGGCGTCCCCCGTCGTTCAGATCCCGCGCGGGACCTGGCACGGCGCCGTGGCGCTCGAATCGGAAAGTCTGGTCCTGGAGGTCAAGCCCGGACCCTACCGGGCGAACGAGTTCGCCGAGTGGTCACCCCCGGAGGGGGAGCCGGCCGCCGCCGACTTCGTCGACTGGGCCGGCGCGGCGCCGCCGGGAAGCCGATGGTCCGCGTAATGGCGCGCGGTGTCGGCAGCGTATTCCGCGCGGCAACGTTTGCAATCAACGCGCGGCGAATGCCTGGACGTTGATCGCCTGCCGGCGCCGGCCCCAGTGTCCGTGCGCCCCGTCGAATACCCCGACGCAGGGCGTGCCACACGCGCGGCAGCGGCCCTCCGCGGACAGATTCCACGCCGTCAGATCGTACCAGTCGCGGCCGATGATGGGGGCGCCGCAGCCATGGCAATAGGTGCTCTGGCCGGCGGGATCATGAATATTTCCAGTGTAGACATAGCGCAGCCCCGCCTCGATCGCGATGCGGCGCGCCGCACGCAGCGTCGAAGGCGGCGTCGCCGGGGTGTCGGTCATCTTCCAGTCCGGATGAAACGCCGAGAAGTGCAGCGGCACGTCCGGGCCGAGATGCTCCATGAGCCACTGGCTCTGCGCCTCCATTTCCCCCGGCGCGTCGTTTTCGCCGGGAATGAGCAAGGTCGTGATCTCGAACCAGACGTCGGTCTCGCCCTTGAGATATTCGAGCGTCTCGAGCACGGGCGCGAGGCGGCCGGAGCACAGCGTCTTGTAGAAGCCTTCAGTGAAACCCTTGAGGTCGATGTTGGCGGCGTCCATGTGGCGGAAGAACTCGATGCGCGGTTCCGCCGTGATGTAGCCCGCGCTCACCGCCACGGTTCTTATGCCGCGCTCGCGGCAGGCCTGCGCCACGTCCACGGCATATTCGAGAAAGATCACGGGGTCATTGTAGGTGAAGGCAACCGAGCGGCAGCCGCTGCGTACCGCCGCTTCGGCGATCGCCGTGGGCGACGCCAGGTCCTGCACGCGGTCGAGCGCGCGCGCTTTGGAAATATCCCAGTTCTGGCAGAACTTGCAGGTCAGGTTGCAGCCGGCGGTGCCGAACGACAGCACCGGCGTGCCGGGAAGAAAGTGGTTGAGCGGCTTCTTCTCGATCGGATCGATGCAGAAGCCGGACGAGCGGCCGTAGGTGGTCAGCAGCACGCGGTCGTTCTGGCGCGCACGCACGAAGCACAGGCCGCGCTGCCCCTCGTGGAGCTTGCAATAGCGCGGGCAGAGGTCGCACTGCAGGCGGCCGTCCGCCAGTCGATGCCAATAGCGGCCCGGCACGCCCTCGATAACCGATGGCCCCATTTCCAACCCAGCAAAACGTCAGGAACGACACTATATCTGGGTATCGGCGAGAGCAGCGGCAATGGCGCAAGCACGCTCGCAAGACACAAGAATTCGTCCAGCGGCGGTGGCGGGGCTGTTCTATGAGCGGCACCCGGACCGGCTGCGGGCGGCGGTTTCGGAATTACTCGGCCAGACGCCTTCATCGCCGCAAAGCCTGCCCAAGGCCCTGATCGCGCCGCATGCTGGCTACGTCTATTCGGGCCGCGTCGCGGCCGCCGCGTTTGCGACGCTCGCAGGCCACGCGCAGACGATCACGCGCGTGGTCCTGATCGGGCCGGCGCATTACGTCGCGGTGCGCGGGATCGTAGTGCCCAGCGCGGAGATGTTCGAAACCCCGCTCGGGGGTGTACCGGTCGACCGCGCCGCGATCTCCGCCCTCGCCCGCCTGCCGTTTGTCGCCGAGAGCGACGCGCCGCACGCTCCCGAGCATGCGCTCGAAGTCGAGCTGCCGTTCCTGCAGACCCTGGTCGCCGCGTTCGCGGTGGTGCCGCTCCTGGTCGGCGAGGCAAGTGCGCGGCAAGTCGCCGACGTCCTGCGGCGGCTGTGGGGCGGGCCGGAGACGCTGATCGTGATCAGCTCCGACCTCTCGCATTACCACGACTACGACACGGCGCGCCGCCTCGATGCTGCCACCGCGGCCGCCATCGAGCGCAACGACTGGGAGAGCCTCGGCCCTGGCCAGGCCTGCGGCTTTCTCGCGGTCGCTGGCCTGCTGGTCGAAGCCGCGCGGCGCGTCCTCAACGTGCGCCGGCTGGCGCTGTGCAATTCCGGCGATACTGCGGGCTCGCGCGACCGCGTGGTCGGCTATGGCGCCTGGATGCTGGAACCGGCGCGGCCATAGCAATCGTGACGCAACCGTTATAGATGTAGCCTCCTTCGCGCAGGACCGGCGATGGAACGCTCGTTCAAGAAAGAGGTGCAGGCGCTCAAGCTCGGCGCGGGCGAGACCTTCCGCGGCGAAGGTATCCTGGCAGTGACCAAGGCTCTGCTGCAGTCGGGCGTGAGCTATGTCGGGGGCTATCAGGGCGCGCCGGTCTCGCATCTGCTCGACGTGCTGGTCGATGCCGAGGAGATCATCGGCGATCTCGGCGTGCATCTCGAGACCTGCACCAACGAAGCCTCCGCCGCGGCCATGCTCGGCGCCTCCATCAACTATCCGCTGCGCGGCGCGGTCACCTGGAAATCGATCGTCGGCACCAACGTGGCCGCCGACGCTCTGTCGAACCTCGCCTCCCCTGGGGTGCTCGGCGGCGTCCTGATCATTCTCGGCGAGGATTACGGCGAAGGCGCCAGCGTGATCCAGGAGCGCTCGTACGCCTACGCCATGAAATCGTCGATGTGGCTGCTCGATCCGCGCCCGGATCTGCCCACCATCGTGCGCATGGTCGAGGAGGGCTTCGAGCTCTCCGAGGCAAGCCACGCCCCGGTGATGATGGAGCTGCGCATCCGCGCCTGCCACGTCACCGGCGAGTTCGAGGCCAAGGCCAATCGCCGTGCCGATTTTTCCGGCAACAACCGCATCGCCGGACCGCCGCGTTTCGAATACGGCAGGCTCGCACATCCGCCGGTGATTTTCTCGCAGGAGCGGCTCAAGCTCGCGGAGCGGCTGCCGGCCGCGCGCAGGTTCATCCGCGAGCGCAAGCTCAACGAGATGATCGCGAGCGATCTGCGCGACGTCGGCATCATCGTGCTCGGCGGACTCGTCAATGGCGTGTTGCGCGCGCTGGCGCGGCTCGAGCTCGCCGACCTCTACGGCGCAAGCCGCATCCCGATCTACGTGCTCAACGCCGCCTATCCGCTTGTGCCCGAGGAGGTGCGCGCCTTCTGCGCGGGCAAACGGGCGGTGCTGGTGGTCGAGGAAGGCAGCCCCGATTACGTCGAGCAGGCGGTCAATGTTGAGCTGCGCCGCGCCGATCTCCAGACCCGCGTTCTCGGCAAGGGGGCGCTGCCGCATGCCGGCGAATACACCTCCGAGGCGCTGCTGCAGGGGCTTGCGGCCTTCCTCAGGGAAACGCGGCCAAGCGGCATCGATACCGAGGGGATCGCGGCGCGCGCCGACGCGATGCTGGCGCGCAAGTCGCCTGCCTTGGCGGTGGTCGGCGACATCCCGGCGCGACCTCCGAACTTCTGCACCGGTTGTCCCGAGCGCCCGGTGTTCAGCGCCATCAAGCTGATGCAGCGCGAGCTCGGGCCGACCCATATCAGCGCTGACATCGGGTGCCATTCGTTCGCGACCTTCGCGCCGTTCAGCCTGGGCAATTCCATCCTGGGCTATGGCATGTCGCTCGCCAGCGCCGCCGCGGTCGGGCCGGCCATGGACCGCCGCCCGATCGCCGTCATGGGCGACGGCGGCTTCTGGCACAACGGCCTCGTCACCGGCGTCGCCTCCAGCCTGTTCAACAAGGGCGACGGCGTGCTGATCATCATGCAGAACGGCTATGCCTCAGCGACCGGTCAGCAATATCTGCCGTCGAGCGCGGCCAACCGGACCGGCGCGCCGACCGGCATGACCATCGAGCAGACGCTGCGCTCGCTCGGCGTCAAATGGCTGCGCACCGTGCGCAGCTACAGCGTCGCCAAGATGAGCAGAACCTTGAAGCAGGCCATGCGCAGCGACGAACGCGGGCTCAAGGTGATCATCGCCGACGGCGAATGTCAGCTCGCGCGCCAGCGGCGCGTGCGCGTGGAGGAGGCGACAAAGCTCGAGCGCGGCGAGCGCGTGGTGCGGGTGCGTTTCGGCGTCGACGATGAAATCTGCAGCGGCGACCATTCCTGCATCAGGCTTTCCGGCTGCCCGTCGCTGACCCTCAAGCCCAACCCCGATCCGCTGCGCACCGATCCGGTCGCCACCGTGATCGAGAGCTGCGTCGGCTGCGGGTTGTGCGGGGAGGTGGCGCATGCCGCGGTGCTGTGCCCCTCGTTCTACCGCGCCGAGATCATCCGCAATCCCACCCGCTGGGACCGCACGCTCCATCGCGCGCGTCAAACGATCATCGGCTGGTTCGGCGGGCGCGGCGCGGAGGCGCCGGCATGAGCGGCCCGCAGCCCCGGCCGATCACCATCCTGATCGCCGCGCTCGGGGGCGAGGGCGGGGGCGTGCTCACGGATTGGATCGTCGCCGCGGCCTCGCAGCTCGGCTTCCCCGTGCAGTCGACATCGATCCCCGGGGTCGCCCAGCGCACCGGCGCCACCACCTACTACATCGAGTTGGTGCCGGCGCCAGCGCGCGAGCTGTCGGGGCGGCCGGTGCTCGCGCTCGCGCCCGGGGTTGCCGACGTCGACATCGTGCTGGCGAGCGAGCTAATGGAGGCGGGCCGCGCCGTCGCCGGCGGATTCGTAACGCCCGATCGCACCTTGATGATCGCCTCGACCGCGCGCTCCTACCTGGTGGTGGAGAAGATGGCGATGAGCGACGGCCGCTACGACAGCGCGCGCCTGATTGCGGCGATCAGGCAGCAGGCGCAAGCGCATGTCCTCATCGACATGGCGGCGCTCGCGAAGACGAGCGGCGC
The DNA here is from genome assembly GCA_036555745.1 of Xanthobacteraceae bacterium. Lineage (GTDB taxonomy): Bacteria > Pseudomonadota > Alphaproteobacteria > Rhizobiales > Xanthobacteraceae > VAZQ01. The sequence continues at coordinate 37,091 of DATBKV010000181.1, forward strand.
GATGGTCAACGCGGTGATGCTTGGTACCCTCGCGGGGTGCGGGCGGCTGCCGATTCCCGCCGCTGCTTTCGAGGCGGCCATCCGCGCCGACGGCAAGGCGGTCGAAAGTAACCTCGCCGGCTTTCGCGCCGGACTCGCAGCGGCGCAGCAGGGCGGTGCTGGCTCCGCCCACGCTGTGGGTGATGGACGTGATCGTGTCGAACCGCGCTCGCCTTCCGAATTCGAGCGCGAGATCGCTACGATGCCGGTGCCGGCCCGCGACGTGGTGCGTATCGGCGTGCGCCGGCTCGTCGCCTATCAGGATGCCGCCTATGCGAGGCTCTACCTCCATCGCCTCACCTCGATCCGCGCCGCCGACGAGCACTGCGGCGCCGGCGGACGGCTGTTGCGGGAAACCGCGCGCCACCTCGCCGTGCGCATGTCGTATGAGGACGTGATCCGCGTCGCGCAAGTCAAGATCGACCCGGTGCGGCGCGCGCGCATCGCGGCCGAGCTCGGCGTCAGTCCGGGCGAGCCGTTCACGGTGACGGAGTTCCTCAAGCCTGGCCTCGAAGAGATGTGCTCGCTCCTGCCCCCCGCCCTCGCCACTCGCATCCTCGCCGCCGGAACGCGGCGCGGCCTGACCGACCGGCTGCATTGGGGGATGCAGCTCAACAGCGCGTCGGTGTCGGGATTCCTGCGCTTGCGGGCGCTCGCGGCGCTGCGCCGCTGGCGGCCCAAGTCCTACCGCTTTCGCGAGGAGCAGCGCGCGATCGAAGGCTGGCTCGCTCTCATCGTCGAGGCAGCGCGCATTTCCGCCGAGCTCGCGCTCGAGGTCGCGGAGTGCGCACGGCTGATCAAGGGCTACGGCGATACCTTGAAGCGGGGCACCGCCAACTACGCCCTGATCGAGGCCCGCATCATCAGGCCGGTTCTGGCGAGACGGATCTCACTCCCGAGCGGCGTCGATGCCATCGCCAGCGCGCGCACGGCGGCGCTCGCCGACCCCGAAGGCGAGGCGCTCACGCGCTGCCTTGCCGAGCTGGAACAGCACAGCGCCCTCCCGGTCGCCGCCGAGTAGACGCCGCGCCATCGTGCGCGCGGCGGCCGGCGCTGCCGATGGTCACCCGCCGCAATCGACCCCGACAAGGCGACGACCGCGCCATCGCGGCAGCGATGATCATGTCGGTGCGACAGTCTGCACCACGCCGCGGCGTGACCGCATTTCGCGAATTTGCTAGGAATGGTGCAGAAGCGCTTCCGATAAGCGACCATCCAGGAGGAGCATAATGCCCAATTTGTCGAAATCGATGGCCATCGTTGTCGGAGTCATTACGGCCTCGCTTGCCGCAGGTACGCCGGCGTCGGCGCAGATGTACGGGCTCGGCACCGGCAAGCAGGGTTTCTTCACCTACTCGGCCGGCGCGGCAATCGCCAAAGTCGCCTCGGACAACGGGCTCGCGCTCCGCATTCAGCCATACGGGGGGACCAGCGCCTACGTTCCCGCGGTCAACGCCAAAGAGATCGAGTTCGGTCTCGCCAACGAGCTGGAGACCAATTATGCGGTCACCGGGAAAGTGATCTACGACGGCAAGCCTCAGCCCGACGTGCGCGTCGTAGCCATTCTGACCCCGCTCTATTCGGTGCTGCACGTGCGCAAGGATTCGCCGATCAAGACGATCGCCGATCTCAAGGGCAAGCGCGTGCCCACCGATTACGTCAGCCAACGCGTGCTCGACGTCCTGGTAAAAGGAACGCTCGCGAACGGCGGTCTTACCTACGACGACATCCAGAAAGTGCCGGTGCCGAACGTCCTCGGCGGCGCCAACGAATTCGCTGAAGGCAAGGCCGACACCTTCATGTTCGCTCTCGGCTCCGGCGCGGTTGCCGAAACCGACGCCAAGGTCGGCGGCCTGCGCGTGCTGCCGATCGATCCGTCGCCCGAGGCGATGGCGCGAATGCACAAGTTCATTCCGGTGGCATACGCGACGAAACTCGAGCCGGCCAAGGGTCGCTACGGCATCTTGGAGCCGACGATGGTCTATGCCTACGATTACCTGATCCTGAGCAACAAGGACGTGCCGGACGAAGCGGTCTACAAGCTCGCCAAGATCCTGCACGACCACAAGGCGGACTTGGCCGCCGGATTCGGGCCGCTCACCGGCTTCATGCCGGATCGCATGGCGAAGAAGATGGACCCCGTGCAGTTCCACCCCGGCGCGATCAAGTATTACACCGAGATCGGAGCCTGGCCGCCCAAGCCGGCCAGCTGAGCGAGCGGGGCTGACACCCGACAACGAACCCAGTGGCAACCGAACCAGCTCCGGCCGAGCCGGCATCTGCGTCCGCGAGCGTCCGCCGCCTCACCGCCGTCGGGGCGGCGCTGCTCACGCTGGGCTCGATCGGTTTTGCGCTGCAGTTCTACCGCAATGTGCTGGGGCTGCTGCTGTTCAACGAGCAGTTCCTCGCCGGAATGCTCGGGCTGGGGCTCGCGCTCGTATACCTCACGCAACCGTTCCGGCGTGGAACGCCGCGCCCGCACGTGCCCTGGTACGACTGGGCGCTCGCCGCACTCAGCCTCGTCGTCGGCGGCTACCTCGCGGTCCACTTCCCCACGCTGTCCGAGGAAGTGACCGCGCGCCCGGTCGACGGCCTGATCGTCGCGTTCGCGGCGATCCCGCTGGTGCTCGAAGGCCTGCGTCGCGTGGCCGGACCCGCATTGGCGATCGTCGTCATCGTGTTCCTCTGCTACGCCTTGGTTGGCCACCTGGTTCCGGGCGCCCTTGCCGGCCGACCCGTGAAGCTGTCCCAGCTTGCCTACTATCTGGTTTGGGACCCGGGGAGCATGCTCGGTTTGCCCATGATGGTGGCGACCACGATCGTGATCGCCTTCATCTTTTTCGGTCAGCTCTTGTTCGCATCCGGCGGGTCGGCGTTCTTCACCGACATCGCGCTCGCGCTCATGGGGCGCTACCGCGGCGGTTCGGCGAAAATCGCGGTCACCGCCTCCTGCCTGTTCGGCATGATATCGGGCAGCGCGGTCAGCAACGTCGCGTCGGTGGGCGTCATCACCATCCCGCTGATGCGCCGTGGCGGATACCCGGCGCATGTTGCTGCCGCCATCGAATCTGTCGCCTCGACCGGCGGCCAGCTGATGCCGCCGGTAATGGGGGCGGCCGCGTTCCTGATGGCCGAGTTCCTGCAGGTGCCGTACCGGGAAGTGGCGATCGCCGCCGCGCTGCCGGCGCTGCTCTACTACTATTCGCTGTTCGTTCAGGCTGACCTGCTTGCCGCGCGCGCCGGCATCGCGGCGGTCGACCACTCGCAAATCCCTTCCGTCGGCCGCGTGCTGATGCGCGGATGGCATTTTCTGCTGCCGTTCATCGCCCTGGTCTTCGCGCTGTTCTGGCTGAACTGGTCGCCCGAACTCTCCGCCCTCGCCGGAGCCGCCGTGCTGTTCGTCACCGGCACGCTGGTCGGCTATGACGGCAAGCGGCTCACTCCGCGTGCCGTCGTGGAGGCTCTGCACAGCACCGGGCTTGCCTCGCTCGATCTGTTGATGATCACCGCGGCCGCCGGGTTCATCATCGGCGTGCTCAACATCTCGGGCCTGAGCTTCGCGCTCACCCTGATGCTGGTCCAGATCGGAACCGGCAACATGTGGGTGCTGCTCCTGCTAGCGGCGCTGGTGTCGATCGTGCTCGGCATGGGCATGCCGACCGTCGGCGTCTACGTCCTGCTCGCGGCATTGGTCGCACCGGCCATGGTCAAGGTCGGCCTGTCGCCGATGGCGTCGCATATGTTTGTCTTGTATTTCGGCATGATGTCGATGATCACGCCGCCTGTTGCGCTCGCGGCCTACGCGGCCGCCGCGCTCGCCAAGACCGACGCCATGAAAACCGGCTGGTACGCGGTGCGCTTCGGCTGGATCGCCTTCATCATCCCGGTGCTTTTCGTACGCGCGCCTTCGCTCTTGTTCGAAGGAAATCTCGGCACGATCGTTCTGGCGCTGCTCACGTCGCTGGCGGGCGTATGGATGATCTGCGCCGCGTTCGCCGGCTATTGCACCCGTCCGTTGAGCGTGCCGATGCGATTTGGATTTGGCATTGCGGGACTGTTGCTGTTCATCCCCGCCGACGCGATGCCGCACGGCGAATTGACCGACGTCGCCGGGTTGGTCCTGGGCGCCGCCCTGTTCGCGCGCGAAGCCTTCGCGACGCGTCGGTTGCGGCGCCGCGTGGCCGCTGGGCAGACACAATGATGGACTCCCACCGGACAAGGCGTTAACAACTCGGGTCCATCTCTCCACCCTGCCGGCGCGGAACGCGCGCGACATTGACGACGACACCCCTATCCGAACAAGGCACGCAAAAGCTGGAGGACCGCAGATGCGGATCGACGCCTATACGCACTTCTTCCCGAAAAAATTCTTCGACAAGATGCAGGCGGTCGCCGGCGACTACAAGGACATGGGCAAGCGCGTGCGCTCGCTGCCGGCGCTGTTCGACGTCGATCATCGCAAGAAGATCGTCGACGGCCACAAGGATTATCAGCAGATCCTCTCCTATCCGCAGCCGCCGGTGGAGACCTTCGCCAAGAGCCCGGCCGAAATCGACGAGCTCATCCGCATCATCAACGACGGCTTCGCGGAGTTGTGCGCCAAGGAGAAGGACCACTTCCCCGGCTGGGTCGCGCAGATCTCGCTCGATGCGCCGGATGCCGGCGTGGCTGAGGCCGAGCGCGCGATCAACAAGCTCGGGGCGCTGGGCGTGCAGATCTACACCAACGTCGGCGGCAAGCCGCTCGACCGGCCGCAATATCGGCCGTTCTGGAAGAAGATGAACGAGCTCGGCAAGCCGATCTGGCTGCACCCGGCGCGTGGCGCCAACATGCCTGACTACGTGGACGAGAAGAAATCGCTGTACGAAATCTGGTGGACTTTCGGCTGGTCCTACGAGACGGCCACGGCGATGGCGCGCCTGGTGTTCTCCAAGATCATGGACAATCATCCCGATCTGAAAATCATCACCCACCATTTCGCAGGCATCGTACCAATGCTGGAGGGCCGCATCGGCCCCGGCTGGGACGTGCTCGGATCGCGCACCACTGACGAAGACTACGTCACACTTCGCAAAAGCCTGAAGAAGCGTCCGCTCGATTATTTCAAGCAGGATTTCTATGCCGACACCGCAGTGTTTGGAGGGATACCGGCCACCAAATGCGGGCTCGAGTTCTTCCCGATCGACAAGATCGTTTTTGCGTCCGATTGCCCGTTCGATCCTGAAAATGGGTCAATGTATCCGCGGGAGACGTTACGGATTTTTGACTCTCT
>DATBKV010000182.1:0-8251 GCA_036555745.1 Xanthobacteraceae bacterium
GCACTCGGTGTGCTCGCCTCCCCCGCACCCCGGGCTCGCCCGGGGTTGCGCATGGATTTAGTGCGCAAGTCGGGCAGGCCCGACTTGCGGTGGGGAGGGGTTGGGGGTGGGGGTCGTCGTTATCGCGCTCACAATGTCCTCGAGCACGCTATCGATGTTCGACAACACGTCGTTATTCCAATATCGCAACACACGGTAGCCGTTCGCTTGGAGAACTTTCGTGCGTTCTTCATCGGTTGCTGATCCAGCGTGCTGGCCGCCATCGACCTCGATGACAATCCGGGTCGCATGACAGGCAAAATCTACAATGTGGCGGCCGATTCTGACTTGCCGGCGGAAATGAGTGCCCGGTGTAGGAATTCGGTGGCGCAGGTGCCACCAGAGTTTCCGTTCGGCTTCCGTCGGAGAAGCCCGCATCTGCCGAGCGAGGCGACGCTGTGGTGGCGCAATCGCACGGTTGCGCTTCGCCCAGACTCGCGGCTCGTCGCCTGCGGACATATCAGCGTGCCCCTACCGCGACCCCCACCCCCAACCCCTCCCCGCAAGGGGGAGGGGAGCACACCGAGTTTGCCGCTTGCGCTGGTGCCATTTCAACCGGACAGTGACGCGGCGCTTGTGGATTCAGGCTGCTTGCAATGCGAGGCGCGCCTGCAACGTGCGCGAGCGGCGCTGGCGAGACGGTTTGGCAATGCGGCGCGAGATCGCTAGCCTCGAGCGTAGGCGGGTATCGAGCGGGTACTGCGTCGCGGCGCCCCGCGCCCCGTCTTCTTCCGCGCGCCCTCGCCTTCCGCGCGCCGCGCTCGCGGGCAGCGCCGCAGCAACAGGAGCGACCCGATGACATCTCGTCTGCGATCTCCCTTGGCGCTGTCGGCGGCGCTCGCCATCGCCATGGCATGGGCGCACCCTGCCCAGGCGCAGAGCTATCCGGACCGGGCGATCACCTTCGTGGTGCCGTTCGCGCCCGGCGGACTGACCGACGTGCCGGCGCGGCTCGTGGCGGCGCTGATGCAGGACAAGATCGGCCAGAACATCGTGGTCGAGAACAAGCCCGGCGGCTCCGGCGTGATCGGCGGCAGCTATGTCGCGCGCGCGGCGCCCGACGGCTACACGCTGCTCGCCAACTCGCTCGCCGACGCGCAGAACCTGCACTACATCCCGGTGCCCTACAGCGCGGTCGACGATTTCGCCATGATCGGACTGATCGTGGAAGGGCCGCCGCTGGTGCTGATCATCGACGCCAAGCTGCCCTATCGCTCGCTCGCGGAGCTCGTCGCCGATGCCCGGGCCAATCCGCGCAAGCTCAGCTTCGGCACCTCCGGTCCCGCCACCTCGCCCGCGATCTCGCTGGCGCAGCTCAATGCGCTGGCCAAAACCGAGATCGTCGGCGTGCCCTATCGCGGATCGGGCGAGGCCGCGCGCAACGTGGCGGCCGGCGCGATCCAGGGCACCTTCGCCTTCTATTCGCAGGCCAAGCCGCTCGCCGACGACGGCAAGGTGCGCGCGCTCGCGGTCGCGAGCGCCCAGCGCATCGCCGCCTGGCCGAGCGTGCCGACCATGGAGGAGCTGGGCTACCCGAACTTCGACCACCGCGGCTTCGTCGGGCTCGCCGCGCCCGCCAAGACGCCGAAGCCGGTGATCGCCTTCCTCAATCAGCATCTCAACGAAGCGATCGCGACCGAGACTTTCAAGGAGCGCATGGCGGCGCTCGGCATGACGGTGCCCTCCGACAACACGCCGGAAAAATTCGACGCCTACATGCGCGCGCAGATCGCGCGCCAGGCGGCATTCGCCAAGCTCTCCGCGCCGGTGCCCGCGGCGCCCCCGCGCTGAGCCGGGCCGCGAGCGGCGGCACGCCCGGTGGCGATGCCGAGATCGCGTCCGATTCAGATTGAAGCAGAATCGGGCCGCACGCTCGGCGCGATTCCCCCCTTGCGGGCAGGGCTATCGCATATGGTCGTTGCAGGGGCTCGAGCCGTCCCGTGGCCCCTGGGTCCCGGATCTTCGCTCCCCCGGATCAAGTCCGGGGTCGCTCGTCCGGGACACGAAATTGTCGTGTCCCAGGCGAGTGCAGCGAGCGCCCTTGCGCGAGCGGAACGAGACCCGGGACCCAGGGCCACACGACGGCTGGAAGCTTGCCGCCACCCCACAACGACCATATGCGATAGCCCTCCCCACAAGGGGGAGGGGAGCACACCGAGTTTGCCGCTTGCGCTGGTGCCATTTCAACGAGACGCACACGCGCGCCGTCACATCGGCGGCGGCAGGCCGTCGCGGCCGGCGGCGATCGAGGAAGCCTCGAGCGTGCCGTCGTCCTTCTTGCGCGCGGCGGGGATGAAGATCTTGACGCCGCGCTGGAGCTCGCTGCGGTCGCCGGGCACGAAGGTGACGATGCGGGTCTCCGGCAGGACCACGATCTTCTTCTCGCCGCCCTTGTACTTGACGGTGATCTCCTGGCCGCGGACGCCTTTGACCATCTGCGCGACGGTGGCATTGGTCATGGTGCTGCCGGGCACCAGGTCCCAGGGCTGGTGGCCCTCGCCGGTACCGCGCATCGCCTCCGGGAAGATGTGGATCTCGAGCGCCTTCTGGCTGCCGTCGGCCTGCGGCAGGCCGCTCACGCCGATGAAGCTGTTGGCCTTGATGTCGGCGAGCGAGGCGCGCTCGAGCCCGCGCACCACGGCGCCGTCGGCCACCTTGATCTTGTAGACCTGCTGGTTGTCGCGCGACCTCACCGTCAGCACGGAACCGTCGACCCCATCGATGGTGCCGCGCACGCGCACCGTAGACTGCTGCTGCGCCGGGCTTGCCGAGGCGGCAAGGCAGAGCGCGAGCGCGAGCGTGGAGAGCGTCAACCGCGCCATGGGAGCCTCGTCGTTGCTTTCCAAAAAGCCCGCAAGGGAGTGCCTGACAACAAGACGCCGCCGGGGGGCGGCGGTCGCGCGCGGGATCATACCGGGCCTTCATCGCCTGCGCCAAGATTGCCGCCGACGTCGCGGGGCGACGGCGGCAAGCCGTCGCAGGGCGACAGCGGCAGGCCGTCGCGGCTCGCGGCGCCCTGCGCCTGCGCCGCCGCCAGGTATTCGGTGGCAGCGCGCGTGAGGGTGGGATCGTCGCGGTAGCAGCCGAGCCCGGTATTGCACCGTTTGCAAAGGAGGCCGCGCACCTTGCCGGTCGCGTGGCAGTGATCGATGCACAGCCGCCGGTCCGACCGTCGGCAGATGGCGCAGGCGTTGCCCTGGCGCGCCAGGATGGCGCGATAGTCCGCGAGCGAGAGCCCGTAGCGGCGGGCACGCTCGCGGTCGCGATAGTCGGCCTCGGTCGCCCACCGCTCGCGCCGCCGCGCGTTGATGCCGCCTTTGCGGCGCGCGCGGGCGGCGCGGCGCACCTCGCGCGTGAGGTACTGGTAGAACGGATCGTCGGCGAACGGCTTTGGCGCCGGGCCCGCGCGCGCGCTCACGACCCCGCCCGTCCGTGATGTTCGCGGGTCATGGTCATGGGCGCCGAACGCAAGGCATGCCGCGCCCAGGCGCGGCAGGGGCGCGCGGGCAACGGCGGATAGCGGTGGATCAGGGTCGATCAGCGCGCGCTGGCGGCCACGGATCGCGCCGGGCCGGAGACGACAGCGCTCTACGGCGCCGCCGCGATCAACGCGCAGTTCTCGATCGTGGAGGAATTATACCTTATCTACGTAACGTAGTCAACTACAAAATAGCGCTGAGAAGGAGAAAATTTGCCGGCCGGGGAGCGGGCGCTCTTCGACGCCAAATCGCGCGTCTACAGGTTACTGGATGCCCGCCTGCGCGGGCATGACAGCGGAGAGCGCGGGCATCACAGCGGAGAGCCGGGGCATGACGGCGGAGCAAGTGACGATGGAGCTCGCGCCAGGGCCGCCGGCGACCCCCGGCCGCGCCGCGCGGCCGGGGTCGCCGAGACGGCTCAGCCGCCGCAACCGAAGGCGCTGGTGCGGCCGTATCCGAGGTCCTCCTGGCAGGACGGGCCTGCGGAGGCCGGAGCGGTCGCGAACGCGGCGATCGCCAGGGCAAGGGCGAAAACAAGTCTGATCATCGTGGTCTCCTTTCGCATCGTGGTACGGCGGCCGCCCATGGGCCGGCCGCACGAGTGGTCAGTGCGCGGGCGTTCTTTCGCGCGCGAGGGCGGTTTCCCGCTCCCGCGCGCCCTTTTCGGTGCCCGGCACGTGGCGCGATGCTTAGCCCCTGGTTGCAGGGCAAGCTTGCCGCCGACATTGGGCTCGGCCTGAATTTTCCTGACGGTTTCCTGGAGATTTCCGACCTGCGATCGCAATTCGAGGCGGTCCGCGCCGCGGATGGTAGGGCCGTACCAAGGGGTGCGGGAGGCGGGCGGCGGGCGGCGAGGGCCGATCGAATCGCGCGGCGCCGGCCATGGCGCGCCGGCCACAGTCGCCGGCAGATCGCGCGCACGGCCTGCGCCGGCGCTGGGGAAGCGCCTCGCCCCATGATAGAGGCCAGGGTGCCAAGGCTTGCCCACGCCGCTTTCCGCGAAGCCGCCATGCTGCGTGCCGTCGTCCATTCGATGCGTGTCGTCGCTTGGCTCCTGGCCGCGGCGTGCGCCGCGCATGCCGCGGACGCGACCGATGCGGGAGCCGCCACAGCGAACCAGTCGAAGCTCACCGCCGGCGCCGTGCTGCTGAGCGACTACATCTATCGCGGCATCAGCTATTCGGCGCACCAGCCTTCGGTCGGGGCCTATGTCGACGCCCAGCAGGGCTGGCTCTACGCCTGGACCAATTTCAACAGCGTCAAGTTCTCGACCAGCCCGGCCGTCGAGTTGACCATGGCCGCGGGCATACGCCCGACCTTGGGCAAGTTCGAGTTCGATATCGGCGCCGCCTATTACTATTATCCCGGCGAGATCGGGCCGGAGCGCTCGAACTACTGGGAGGCGCATGCGACGGTGTCGCACAAGCTGACCGACAAGATCACGCTGCAATCGACGCTCGCCTACGCGCCGGACGTGTGGCAGACCGGCGCCTGGGGCACCTACGCCGCCGGCGCGCTCTCGTTCGATCTGCCGAGCGAGCTCGTTCCCGCCGACGTGAGCTGGGTATTGTCGTTCGATCTCGGCCGCTCGCTGTTCGGCAACACCTCGAGCGGCGGCGGCGTGAGCGCCGCCGGCGGCGGGCTTCCGCTGCCCGCCTACACCAACTGGCGCGCCGGCCTCACCTTCAGCTACCGCGTGTTCAAGCTCGCCCTCAACTACACCGACACCAATCTGTCGCAGGAGAACTGCTACGTGATGACCGGCGACCTCGGAGCCATTCCCGGCGGCGCGCGCAACCCGGGCAACAATCCATTGGGATTGCAGTCCGGCCTCTGCGGCGCGACGTTCTCGGCGACGCTCGGCTTCGAGTTCAACGCCGCAGAGCTCCGCCGCTGATGAATGGAGGCCCGCGCGAGCGTGCTCACCATCGCCCTCCTCTGTTCACCAGCCTGAGGATGACCAGCAGAATGACGGCCCCGATCGTGGCCACAATGATCGACGAAACAATGCCGGCGCCGAGATGGATGCCGATTTGCGGCAGCAGCCAGCTGCCGATCAGCGCCCCGATGATTCCAATGCAGAGGTCCGCAACCAGGCCGTATCCGGTGCCCCTGACGATTTTTCCGGCAAGCCATCCCGCGATGAGGCCAACCAGCAGAATCACCAGGATCGATTCGTTCGACATGCCCATTCCCTCCCATTGACCGCAGCACTCTCAAGTGCGGTCTGCCGGCGCAGAAATATCACCGTGGCCCATGGCGCAACAATGAAACGTGCTGCGCCGACACCGCTCTCCACAACAAGCCGGGACGATGCACTCGGCCACCGCACCGCAGGCCGTGCGCTCCGGCTGGTCCCGCAGGCGGCCTCGGCGTAGGCTTCACACGACTGGCTTGCGAACCTCGGAATCGGGACACTCGCGCAGGAGCTGCGCGCACGAGGCGCCCGGCGCCGACGCAGGAGGAGCAGCATGAAAATCGTCCAGCTTTCCGCTGTCACCCTGTTTGCACTCGCCGCCGCGCTGACCGTGCCGGCCGCGGCGCAAGACGCCGCCGGCCAGTTCGCCGCCACCGGCGACTTCGCCGCGGTCGAAGCGGCGCAGAACGCCGCCAACGCCAAGCCGGGCCCACGCATGGTGCCGGGCCGCAGCATTTCCGTGCCGGCGACGGCGAGCAAAGAATTGCAGGCGTTGATCGCGGCGCCCTACCGCGTGCCGAACTGGAACGCGAACCCGAAAAGCGCGGCGGAGTGGAAAGAACTGATCGCGAAGGCGGCCGCCGCCGGCGCGACCGCGCGGCAGGAAGCGCGCGAGTGGCTGGGCGTGACGATGGAAGAAAACGTGATCGGCGGCGTGAAGGTGTTCATCCTTGCGCCGAAGGTGATCCCGGCGGTGAACCAGAACCGGCTGCTCGTGCACGTGCACGGCGGCGGCTACGTCTACAATCCGGGCGAGGCCGGCACCGGCGAGGCCACGCTGATGGCAGCTTATGGCGGCTTCAAGGTGCTCTCGATCGACTACCGCATGCCGCCCGATTTCCCCTACCCCGCGGCCATGGACGACGCGATGGCGGTGTGGAAGGCGGCGCTCACGCTGCAGGATCCGCGCAACATGGCGATCTTCGGCACCTCGACCGGCGGCGGGATGACCTTGGCGATGATCCTGCGCGCCAAGGCCGAAGGCTTGGCGCTGCCGGCGGCGATCGCACCCGGCACGCCATGGTCGGATTTGACCGAGACCGGCGACAGCTACCGCACCAACGAGTGGCTCGACAACGTGCTGGTCAGCTACCACGGCTATCTCGGCCGTGCGGCTCAACTCTACGCCAACGGGCACGACCTCAAGGATCCGCAGCTGTCGCCGATCTACGGCGATTTCACCGGCTTCCCGCCCGCGATTCTCACCAGCGGCACGCGCGACCTGTTTCTGAGCCTCACCGTGCTCACCCACCGCAAGCTCCGCCGCGCCGGCGTGGAAGCCGAGCTGCAAGTGTTCGAGGGCATGTCGCACGCGCAATACCTCTTCGATGCCTTTGCGCCGGAGACTAAGGAGACCTTCGGCGAGATCGCCCGCTTCTTCGACCAGCATCTTGCGAAGTAACTCCGCGCGGCTCGTCGGCGCCGCATCGGTTTGCCCTGCGCGAGCTGCGCGCTTGCGGGGGCGATCTCACCGTAGCCCGATCATTTGGGCGAGGAGGCAGCGAGCTTGGTCAACGTTCATGTGCACCAATTCAAGCCCGGCGGCGCGGTCGTGGACGCCGGCGCGCTCGCCCAGTTCCAGCAGCAGTGGACGACCTACCGCAAGCTGGTCGAAAGCGATTGCCTGGCGCACCGCGAGCTCGGCGCGATCCTGCACCATACCCTGAACGAGGCTTTTCCCTCGCCGTTCACCTTCCTCGACATCGCCTGCGGCGACGCCAGCATGATGAAGCGCGCGCTCGCCGGAACCAAGGTGCGCCACTATCACGGCATCGACCTGTCGCAGCCGGCGCTCGATCTCGCCGCCGCCAATCTCGCCGGCCTGCCGTTCAAGGTCGATCTCGACCACCGCGACTTCGTCGAAGCCATGCTGCGCCGGCCCGAGCATGCCGACGCCGCCTGGTGCAGCCTGTCGATCCATCATCTCGCGACCGACGACAAGCTCAAGCTGATGGCCGCGATCCGCGGCGCCATCGGCGCGCGCGGGATCTTCCTCATGTACGAGCCGACCCGGCGCGCCGGCGAGGACCGCGCGGCGTTTCTCGCGCGCTTCGAGCGTACCAACAAGCCGCTGTGGAAGGTGCTGACGGCGGCGGAATGGGACCAGATCTGGCAGCACGTCACCAGCTGCGATTTCCCGGAGACCGCGGCGACCTGGTGCGAGCTCGGCCGCGCCGCCGGCTTCGCGCAGGCGCGGCAGGTCTTCGTCGACCCGACCGACTTCTTCCGGCTGTTCCGATTCGAAGCCAGCGCGGCGCCGTGAACGGCTCCGCGGCGAAGCCCACAAGCTACCGGTTCTCCGGCGTGGTGCGATTGCGCGGCGCTGCCGTGCGCCGCTATGGTGCTGCCCGGTGGATTCGATACGCGGATTGGAGAAGCGACATGAAGCTCGCCACCCTTGTGCTTGGTCTTCTCGGATTTGCCCTCTCGGGCAACGCCGCCTTCGCGCAGGCGATGAACGCGGACGACCTCAAATGGATCAACGAGTGCATCAAGGACAACAAGGGCGGCGCCAGCGACGCGGTCGTGCGCAAGT
>DATBKV010000183.1:0-19109 GCA_036555745.1 Xanthobacteraceae bacterium
GATCGCGAAGGCGACGAGCCAATGGCCCGCGACTGCGCCGATCGCCAGCCCCAGGACAACGTTGGCGACGTGGGCGCCGCCGACGAGGACCAAATGAACGAAGCGGTCATACATCGCCTCGTGCGCCGGCAGGTCGTTGCCGGTAGCGGTCGCGTACTCGGCCTGCCCATGGTCGGCCATGCGCTCCTCCAATCCTCGTCAAATCGGCAGCCGGGGCTTAGCGCAATTGCCCCATCAGGGCAACGGCACCGCCTGATGCGGCCTTCGTCACATCGCGGTCATGATTGTTGCCGGCGCCCCCCGCGGTTTGCCGAGGCGCGGCGGCTCAGCGCTCCGGCGCGAGGCGGTCGAGACCGACGGCGGCGAGCGCGGCGTTCTGCCGCTCGGCGACGCGGCGAACCGAGAAGTTCTCGATCGCGGCATCGAACAGCTTGTGAAAATTGAGCTCCGCGCGCAGGTGCAGGAACACTGCGCCGAGCCCGATCGCGGCGCGGTCCATGAAAACGAACTCGCGCGGCACGGTGACCGGACCGCGTTGCTTGAGCGCCTGGTGCACGCGGAATGCTTCGCGCCGGCCGTATTCCGAGGGCTTGACTCCGTCGGCGAGGCTGCGCACGCGGTCGTCCAGCAACGGGCCGTAGATGAAGCGCGCCCAGATATTAAGCGCCCCGATCAAGTCGCGATTGAGCCGCTTGAAGCCCCAGGTCTCGTAGGCATGGACGACGAGCTCGTCGTCGCCGGTGAGCAGGCCGTGGTAGAGATCGACCACCCCGCCGACGAACTTCGCCGGGAAGATGCGGATGCAGCCGTAGTCCAGCAGGTTGATGCCGGAAGGTCGGCCGTGCACGTCGAACACGGTGTAATTGCCGAGATGCGGATCGCCGTGAATCACGCCGAAACGGCTGAACGGCAGCCACCATGCCGAGAACATCGCGGTGCCGATCCGGTTGCGAACGGCGAGCTCGGCGTCCTTGTGCTCGAGCAGCCGGCGGCCGGAGAGCCAATCGAGCGTCAGCAGCCGCCCGGTCGAAAGCTCCGGCCATACCCGCGGCACGCGGATCTGCTCCATGCCCTCCAGCATGCGCCGGTACAGCATCACGTGCTTGGCCTCGCGGCGATAGTCTAACTCCTCGCGGATGCGCGCCCCGATTTCCTTGGCAATCTCGGTGGTATCGATCACCGGATCCATGCGCCGGTGAATGGCGAAGATCAGCTGCAGCTGGCGCAAATCCGCCTCGACCGCGGACTGCATGTCGGGATATTGCAGCTTGCAGGCGAGCTCCGAGCCCTCGTGCGCACGCGCGCGATGCACCTGCCCGAGCGAAGCGGCCGCTGCGGGATGGTGGTCGAAGCCCGCGAATTTGTTCTGCCAGTCGGGCCCGAGCTCGGCCGCCATCCGGCGCTTGACGAAGGCCCAGCCCATGGGCGGAGCCTCGCTTTGCAGCTTCATCAGCTCGGCGGCATATTCCGCCGGCAGCGCGTCGGGAATGGTGGCCATGAGCTGGGCCACCTTCATGATCGGTCCCTTGAGGCCGCCCAGCGCGGCGGCGAGCTCGCTCGCGTTGCGCCCGCGGTCGAGCGCGAGCCCGAGCAGGCGCGCGCCCGCGAAACGGGCGGCCACCCCGCTCATGTTGGCGCCCACGCGCGCATAGCGCGCCGCGCGGGCAGAGAAGCGATTGGCTTCGCGGTCGGTCATCGGGGCTCGAACGTTCGTGCTTACATAGATGGCGCGCGGAAGGCCGAGCGCCAGATGCCGCAGTCGAAGGAAAGGACTTACATCGCCGCGGGCGCATCCGCTACTGGAGCGGGCAACCAATCGGCGAAGCGCCGGTGCCGGCCGGGCGGGCCACTGCTCATGCGCGGGAACAGCCGGTCCAGCAGCTCGACGTGCGCGCGCGCCTGCGGGAATTGCTCGGGGTCGAGCTTGGCGAAATCATCGCGACGATCGAACAGCCCATAGGCCGCATGGTAGCCGAGCGCGCGGTAGGCCTCGAACTGCTCCTCGCTGAACATCTGATCGAGCGTGGTCTCGTGCGGAAAGTCGGAATAGCGCTTGCGGTAGTGAAAGACGTAGTCGTTCTCGTCGCCGGTCAACGACGCCTTGATGTAGACCAGGATGCCCTTGCGTCCGGACGGATAACTGATCTGTCCGATCGCGCAATGCGGTCCGTTCAATTTGGGGCAGTCGCCGTAAGCGTCCATGACCTGGCCGGTCGCGCGGCTCACGTCGGTGATCTGCTGCCAGGGCAGGTCGATCTCGAGGCCGAGATCGATCCGCGCATAGCGGACCAGCGTATTGAACGAGCCGAAGGCCATCTCTCGATCAGCTTCGGCATCGATGACGATGATGATGCGGCAGCGGCGCTTGAGCAGCTCGTAGAGACCGAGGTTCTCGATATGCCCGCCATCGGTCAGGTAGACCGATTTTCTGTGCTCGTTGAGCATTCCGAACAGCTCGGCGAGGAAATAGTAGTTGGCCCAGATATTGCGAAACTTCCAGAGCTCGCGCCTGCCCACCCGCAACGGATTTCGCAACCAATAGCCCAGCCGAATGTTGAGGATCGCCAAGGTGGGCGTCAGCGGCTTGATGCTCTGCGCTCCCATGTTCGACGAAACCGCCGCCCCTGAGACCGCCATCGCGGTGGCGAGACTGAGGCCGCGCGCGATCTTCTCGATGTCCTTGGTGGCGACGTAGCAGGTGGTCTCGCTGCCGACGAACTGCGGGCTGAGCAGGAAGAAGTCCGCGTTCCGGCCGCGCTTGTTGGCGGTCTTGGAGTTCTGGATGTTGAGGGCGGTATTGATGAGGTGGTAGGGACCATATCTCCCGGTCAGGCCGCTGAGCTGCAGGATCGAGGGCGCGAGCTCCTCGTTTTTCCGCACTGCGGGCTGCGGCCGAAACAGAAAGGCTTTGCCGAGCCGATCGCGGTAGAGCGGATGCAGGGAATTGGCATTGGGCCGCAGGAACAGCGTCAAGATGAAAAAGACCGCGGCGATGAGGAGATAGCCGGCGCTGACCAGCAGATAGAGGCCGTGACCAGGTTGCGCGAGAGCGGACAGCCACGACGGTGCGGCGCAGGGCGAGCCCGGGGTGTTGATGCAGACGCCCCAATACGACAGATTGAGATAAATCACCCACAACAGGAACGGAACGACAGCTCCCGCAAAGTAGATCGCCACCCGCGCGGCGTAGCCCGCGATCTGGGTGCGCAAGCGGGAGGATTCGGTCCCGCTCTTGATGAATTCGCCGAGCTTGGTTCCGAGATAAGCGATGGCCGCGGCAATCGGTGCGAGCGCCGCGGAGATTTTGTTGAGCAAGCGCAAGGCGGAGGCGACGAAGCCGGTTCCCGCGGTATCGAACATGCCCGCCAGGATGAACGGCTGCAGCTCGCAAAAGGCCGACGCCAGCACCAGGAGAACCGCCCAGCCGATGAAGCTCGTCGGCGCGCTCGGGACTTCGGCGGTGTTTTGTACCGCGACCACAGACCGCAGCAGGCCCCACGCTATGACCAGGACGAGGAGGATCACCGCCAGATAGGCTGTGACGGTGAACGGCCCGAAGTGAATGAACGCGAGCCAGCGAAGCCCGTAGACATTCGGTTGCCGCAGCTCGCCGATCGTCGGGTTGAGAAAGATGGTCGCGGCCGCCGCGATCAGCAGAAACGGCATGATCAGCAGGAAATTCGCCACCAGTCCGCGCAAATAGATCGAGCCGTTGTGCAGGAGGTCGACGGCGCCGTCGGGAAAAAGATAGTTCGAATGGTCGCGCAGGTGCTGCACCGAGGCGGTCTCTTCCTCCACGATGCGACTCTCGAACGGAAACTTCCCCCGCGTTGATTCCAGCCCCGCGGACAACGAGCAGCCGATATAGCCGCCGCCCGACACCGTCGAAAGATAATCGACCTGCTCGAGGACGGCGGCCTCGTTGAGGGCCTGCAGCGCCCCAAAGCAGAACGCGGCGGAACGGATCCCACCGCCCGAGAGCGCCAGACCGACGACATTGGCATCCTCGTTCGGACCGAGCACCGGTTCGCCGATGCCGTCGTCGGCGTCGGCGGCGAGAACGATCGGGTCGCGCGCGGGCCGCTGGCGGCTGCGCCGGTCGTTGATGACTGCTATCTCGGCGCGGAAGACGTCATTGAAATCATGCGCCTCGCCGAACGGCATGCCTCGCTCCCGCTGGCCCGAATAAGCAAGCCTACCAGGACAGCGAGGCCTGCACAATCTGTGATTGCAGAAGCGAATCTGTTCGTGCCGTCACCGGGCGCTGAGCTCTTCGAGCTCGATGATCATGCGCTCGATCACGCCGAGGCCGCCTTGCCAGAAGGCGGGGTCGCGGGCGTCAAGGCCGAACGGAGCCAACAGCTCGGAATGATGCTTGGTGCCCCCGGCGGCGAGCATCGCGAGATAGCGCTCGGCGAATCCCGCCGCCGAGCGCTCGTAGACCGCGTACAGCGAATTCACGAGGCAATCCCCGAAGGCGTAGGCATAGACGTAGAACGGCGAGTGCACGAAGTGCGGGATATAGGCCCAGAAGACCTCGTAGCCGGGCTTGAGCTCGATCGCGGGTCCCAGACTCTCTTGTTGCACTTCCAGCCAAAGCGCGTTGATGCGCTCGGCGGTGAGCTCGCCGCTGCGGCGTTGGGTGTGGAGCTTGCGCTCGAACGTGTAGAACGCGATCTGCCGCACCACCGTGTTGAGCATGTCCTCGACCTTGGCCGCCAGCATGGCCTTGCGCTCTTTCGCGTCGGCACCGGCGAGGAGCTTGCGGAAGGTGAGCATTTCGCCGAACACGCTCGCAGTCTCGGCGAGAGTGAGCGGGGTCGGCGCCATCAGCGCGCCGTTGGGCGCTGCCAGCACCTGATGCACGCCGTGGCCGAGCTCGTGCGCCAGCGTCATCACGTCGCGCGGCTTGCCCTGGTAGTTGAGCAGCACGTAGGGATGCGCCGATGGCACGGTCGGATGCGCGAACGCGCCCGGCGCCTTGCCCGGGCGCACCGGCGCATCGATCCAGCGGTTCTGGAAGAAGCGCTCCGCGATGGCCGCCATCTCGGGCGCGAACGCGCCGTAGGCCGAGAGCACCGTCGATTGCGCCTCGCTCCAGCCGATCGTACGCGTCGCGACCTTGGGCAACGGCGCATTGCGATCCCAGTGCGGCAGCCGCTTCTTGCCGAACCAGCGCGCCTTGAGCGCGTAGTAGCGGTGTGAAAGGCGCGGATAAGCCGCGCGCACCGCCGCGACCAGCGCCTCCACCACTTCGGGCTCCACCCGATTGGACAAATGGCGGGCAGCGGCCACGTCGGTGAAGCCGCGCCAGCGGTCCGAAATCTCCTTGTCCTTGGCGAGCACATTGGTGATCAGCGCGAAGCTTCGCAGGTTTTCCGTGAAGGTCTTGGCCAGCGCCTGCGCTGCCGCCTTGCGCATGGCGGCGCTGGGATGCTGCATGAGATTGAGCGTCGGCTCGATCGCCAGCGACCGCGCTCCGACCTTGAAGCGCAGACTTGCGATGGTCTCGTCGAACAGCCGGTTCCAGGCCGAATAGGTGGTTACCGACTTCTCGTGGAACAGTTGCTCGATGCGGTCCTCGAGCTGGTAGGGCTTGTCCTTGCGGATGTCCTCGAGCCAGGGCCGGTAATGGGCGAGCGGCGGGTCCCGCATCGCGGCCGCGAGCTTGGCATCGTCGAGGCGATTGAGCTCGAGCACGAAGAACAGGAGATGAGTGGAGGCCGCGGTGAGGCGCTCCTGCACGTCGGCGTAGAACTTGGCGCGCGCGGGATCGATCGTATTGCCGGCGTGCACCAGCCCGGCATAGGACGCGAGCCGGCCGAGCAGATCATCGAGCGCCTCGTAGCGCTTGACCGGCTCGGCCAAGGCGGATGCGGCATCCGGTCGCTCGGCAAGCGCGGCAAGCTTGCCCTTGTAGGCTTCCTCGAAAGCCAGGCTTTCGGCATCGGCGCGATCGAGGTCGCGCGTCACCTGCGGGTCGTCGATGCCGGCATAGAGATCGGCCAGGTTCCACTCCGGCAGCGACCCGAGCCGTGCGGCTCCGGGAGATTTGGCCGCTCGTCGACTGAAAGCGCGGATTGCTTGTGCGGGCATGACGATCTGAACTTGCGTAAGCATTGCCGGGCACCGCACGAGAAAAGCGACCGCCGGCGCGGGGCAGGGTTCTGCTAAAATGCATATGGCGCTGCCGGGCCGCGGGTCAACCACTGTCGCCGGCCGTAGTTCGACCCGCTTTTCGATTCGTCTCGATTGGTCGGTTTGCAGCGCGACGGCCGTCAATCACCCGATCACCGCCGCATTGCAGACTCCATTCCGCCGAACTCGGCGCCGCCGTCGCGAGGAGCGGTGTGGCAATTGGGTGATAGTTGCGAAAAAACGAACGAAGGCGTCAAACCAGGCGGCACCCGGGTCATAGCGCGCACCAAAATCGACCAAATTTCATTGTCAATGAGTGTTCGTGGATGCGTCCGGATCGCGGACTCACGTTCGGAGCCGACGCGCAGCGCGATTTGTGGGGCCCGGCACTTAAAACGAGGGTCCCGCTTGAACTTTCGGGAGATGTTCTCAATGAGCGGTCGACGTTACGAGCACATCCTGGCGAGCACGGCGCTGGCGCTGATTCTCGCGGCCCCGATCAGCGCTGCGAAGGCACTGGACCTCGAGGACTCTGCGGTAGGACCGGCACCGGTTGCGGCCCCGCCGGCGACGCAACCAGCGTCCGCGGCTGCGACGAACGCGACGCCTGCGCGATCGAAAGAGGCGAACGCCGCCAGCGCGCCGAGCAAGCCCGATGACGCCGCGGCCAAAACCGCAGCTCCCGCCAGCGACCCCGCGCCAGCGGCGGCCGCGCCGAGCACACCCGCAGCGCCGGCCGCGACTTCCGCCGGCACGACATCGCCGCAACAAGCGGCGCCCGGCGCACCGGCCGCGCCAATGCAGGACGCCGCGAGCCCGGCCGCCGCACCGGACAACGCGGCGGTCGCGTCCGAGCAGGCGGCGCCCGATCCCATGGCCGCCTTCGATCCCGCCGACCGCGCGGTCGCGGAAAAGATTCGCGATCTGTTCGCCGCCAAAGGCACCGACAAGATCTTCGCTGCCAAGCGGGAACGCGGCGCAGCCGAGGCCTTCTACCAGAAGCGCAATTTCGCGCCGTTGTGGCTCGACAAGGGCATCGAGAACGCGCGCGCCAAGGCCGTGATCGCGCGCCTGAAGACCGCCGATGCCGACGGCCTCGACCTCAACGAGTACAAGACCCCGGATTTCGCCGGGCTCAGCCCGGATGCGCTCGCCGAAGCCGAGCTTAAGCTTGCGCAGACCGTGCTGACTTACGCCCGCCACGTGCAGGCCGGACGCTTCCCCTATACCCGCGTCAGCCACAATATGGAGCTGGCGCAGACCCCGCCGGAGCCGGCCGAGGTGCTGGCCAAGCTCGCGGATGCAGCCGACGCCGGCAAAGTGCTCGACGATTTCAGCCCGCCGCAACAGGCTTACAAGCGGCTCAAAGCCCGTCTGGCCGAGCTGCGCGCCAAGAGCGGCGCGGC
The DNA here is from genome assembly GCA_036555745.1 of Xanthobacteraceae bacterium. GTDB lineage: Bacteria > Pseudomonadota > Alphaproteobacteria > Rhizobiales > Xanthobacteraceae > VAZQ01. Next base: position 7,545 of record DATBKV010000183.1, read on the forward strand.
CAAAGTGATCGGCGAAGGGCCGCTGCTCAAGCTCAACGCCAAGAGCCCGATGACCGACGCGCGCGTTCCGCTGCTGCGCGAAAAGCTGGGCCTTGCCGGCGAGGCCTCCGACCTCAAATACGATGGGAAGCTGGCGGAGGCGGTGAAGAAATTCCAGCGCGCCAACGGGCTGCCGGCAACCGGCAACCTTGACGCCAAAACCGTCAGGGAGCTCGACGGTCCATCGCGCGACAAATCGATCGAGCTGATCATCGCCAACATGGAACGCTGGCGCTGGTATCCGCGCGACCTCGGGCAGGCTCACGTCGAGGTCAATCTACCGGACTTCACGCTGAAGGTGATGCACAACGATGCGCAGGTCTGGACCACCCGGATCGTGATCGGCAAGGTCGAGCTGCCGACGCCGCTGCTCAGCGAGACGATGAAATACATCACCGTCAATCCGACCTGGAACGTGCCGCCGTCGATCGTGTACAACGAATATCTGCCGGCCTTGCAGCAGGACCCGACCGTGCTGGAGCGCATGGGCCTCAAGGTCGTCTACAACCGCGACGGCAGCGTCCACATCTATCAGCCGCCCGGCGCGGCCAATGCGCTCGGCCGCATCCGCTTCAACTTCCCCAACCGATTCCTGGTCTACCAGCACGACACGCCCGACAAATACATGTTCGCGCATGATACGCGCGCCTACAGCCACGGCTGCATGCGCGTGCAGGATCCGGCGAAATATGCCGAGGTTCTGCTCAACATCGCTCGTCCGAACGAGAACTGGACGGCGGAGAGGATCACGCGGATGTTCGGCACCGGCGAGCAGGACCTGCAGCTGCCGGTGCCGATCTGGGTGCATCTGACCTACCAGACCGCCTTCGTCGACGACGCCGGCAAGCTGCAGACCCGCAACGACGTGTACAACATCGACAGCCGCACGCTGGCCGCGATCAAGAGCGAGCGCGGCGTGGTCGAGCCGATGGAGGAGCGCAAGCACGAGGAGGTCGCGAGCTCGACCCAGCGCCGCGTGGCGCCGCAGCCGCAGCAGCCGCGCGTGATCTCGTTCTTCCAGGCGCTGTTCGGCGGCAGCGGGCCGCCGCCGTCACGACCGGTGCCGCCGCGTCGGGTCGCGCGCTGAGCTTGGGCTTGCGTTCGCCTGCGTGCGACGCAGCGCGCCGCGCGCCCGCGCGATCTCGGCCAGGCCTAACCTTCGCAACCGGAATCTTCACAACAAGGTTAACCGCGGCCATTTTTTGCCATAGTCCCCTGCCACGCTTCCTGCATCGGGGGGGACGGGTCCGCTCAACGTCGCGTTAACCCTTCCCTAATTAACACTGCGTCGACCGTTCTCGCGGCATCATGCGGCGGGTGGCGGAGCTTGTCGGCCGCGGCGCAGACCGCGGACGGAGGTGTCGGCGCAATGGATGTGGGTTGGCACGTGACGGTCGAAGCCGCGCGCACGAATCTGCTGTCCCTGCATTCGGCCCGAGTGGGCTATTGCTGCAGCATCGCTGCGCTCCTGGTTTTCTTCAGCTGCCAGAACCTGCAGAACGCCACCGCCGAAGGCGAGACCCGGACGATCTCGTTTCACCACATTCACACCGGCGAGGACCTCACCGTCACCTACAAGGTGAACGGTCGCTACGACGAAGAGGCGCTGCGCAAGATCAACTCCGAGCTGCGCGACTGGCGGGAATCCGAGACGGTCACGATGGATCCCCATCTGATCGATCTGCTGTGGGAGGTCCACCGCGAGGTGGGCGCCAAGGAGCCGATCTGGGTCGTGTGCGGGTACCGCTCGCCCGAAACCAATTCCATGCTGCGCCGGCGCTCGAGCGGCGTCGCCAAATACAGCCAGCACATGCTCGGAAAGGCCGTGGACTTCTACATTCCCGGCGTGCCGCTCGAGCAGTTGCGGGCCGCCGGGCTGCGCGCGCAGCGCGGAGGAGTCGGCTTCTATCCGACTTCGGGATCGCCGTTTGTGCATCTGGACACCGGCAGCGTCCGGCATTGGCCGCGCATGCCCGAGGAGCAACTGATTGCGGTGCTGTCGAAGGGACCGCTCAACAGTCGACTCGCTTCCGACGGCAAAGCCACCTCGGTGGCGCAGGGCAGCAGCATGCCGAGCTTCCTTGCGAGGCTGTTCGGCGGCGGCAAGGACGAGGAGGAGGACGCGGAAACGGCGGCATCGAGCAAGCCCGCGTCCAGCTCGCGCACCGCCGGCTCACGCACGACCAAGCCGGCTGCCGCCGAGACGCGCGTGGTGAAGGTTGCGGCCGTTCCGCTGCCGCTGGCCAAGCCCGCCTACCAGGCCGCGAGCTACCAGGTGGCGTCCGCCGATTCCAGGCCGGTCGCCAAGTTCGCAGATCGATATCAGGTCGCCTCCGCCGGCGCGGTGACAGTCGCCGCGCCCGCGAAAGTTGCCTCCGCAGGCGCGCGGACCGTGCGACTCGCCCAGGCGACGGGTGCCACGCAAACCGACGCCTCGGCCAACGAGGTCATCAACGCGCGCGGCTATTGGCGCGGCCTGCCGGATCTCGCGGATGCGCCGCCGGTCGGCGCGCCGCGTGCGCCGGCTCCGGCTGCCGCGCGCGCGGCCGCCTCCGTCGAGCCGGCCGCTGCGGCCGAGAGCACCACGCCCTGGGCGCTCATCGACCGCAACAGCAACGAGCCCATTCCGAACGCGCTCGCTTATGCGGCGCAGCCTACTCCAATCGCTGCCGCTCGCGCGCTGACGCTGCCGGCCGCAACGGCACGCGCCGCACCCGCGGGGTCGGCGGAGACCACGCTCGGGATCAAGCGCAGCGACGACCGCGCGCTCACCACGGCGCCCACTAGGGCTGCCAGCGTGGTGCGGGTCGGCGACCGCTTCAACGATCCCTGGATGCGCGCCATGATCGTGTCTCCCAGCGCGCAAAACTTCCTGCGCACGACCCTGCTCGGCGCGCCCGATTTTCGCAATCTCAGTCCCTATCTGCGAAAGCCGGCAACAACCATGCTGATGACATTCTCGACCGATCCCAACCACGGGATCACGAGCGAGAAATTCTACGGCAGCGCCGTCGTGTTCATGTCGACCGCGACTTTCAACACGGCATCGCTGCGTTAGTTCTGTTGGCCTTCACGGGGGGGATCGTGGGGGTGTGTGCGCCGCAGGCCGGGGAAACCTGGCTTGCGGCGCAGCGTCTTCGGCGGCCCAGGATCATCTCCGGCTCGACCCCGCCGCCGCTGAGAACGGGCCGCGCCGTCTCAGTTCAACATGCCGAGCGCGTGCATATAGGTCTCGAGAATCGTCTCCTGCTCGCGCCGCTCGTCGACATCCTGCTTGCGTAGCCGCACGATCGTGCGCAACGCCTTCACGTCGAAGCCGTTGGCCTTGGCCTCGGCATAGACATCGCGGATGTCGTCGGCGATCGCCTTCTTCTCCTCCTCGAGCCGCTCGACACGCTCCACGAACGCTTTCAGGTGATCCTTGGCGAAACCGGCGGGGGGCCGCTCTTCCGTGGCAGCGGCGGCAGTGGCCATCGAAACCCTCCTCTGGCGACTCGAACGAGTGCAGTGAATGGTTTCGGAACTGGCGGGCTTGAGGTCAAGGCGAGCGGCCCGTCATCCCCGGAGTACACAGGCACGAAATTTAATGCTTGTGCGGCGCGGTCTTTTCGAAGGCGGCCTGCTGCTCCTTGGAGGCCTCCTTCTGATATTTGGCGCGCCACTCCTCGTAGGGCATGCCGTAGATCTCTTGCCGGCTCTCGTCTTTCGACATCGACACGCCGCGCGCGTCGGCCGCGTCCTTCATCCAGTTGGACAGGCAGTTGCGGCAGAAGCCCGCAAGGTTCATCAGATCGATGTTCTGGACATCGGTGCGCGCGCGCAGATGTTCAATCAGCCGCCGGAACGCGGCAGCTTCGAGCTCGGTGCGGGTCTTGTCGTCGAGCGCCATGGGCCGTGCTCCTTGTTCCCTCGAGCCGTGCGAGGCCCTGCGCGCGGCCGGACCTCCGCTGCTGATAGAATAGGAGTGGCGAGCGCCACTTTCCAGGGCAGCGTCTGCCGCATAGGTCTGAGCGGGCGCAGCGAGCCTCGATTTCGTACGGGTGCACAGGACGATGGCAAATCCACCGCCGGGCAGACGATCAGCCCCTTTGCTGCCCGGTCGGCACCCTCGGGTCGATCCCGGATGCAAGCCGTGACGGCCGCACCGCGCGCCTTGCTCGAAACCCTGTTCCGCACCGCGGTCGACGCCGCTCATCCGGCGAGCTGTCTCCCCGCGTTGTTGCCGGCACCGCCGGCCGGCCGCTTGACCATCCTGGCGGCGGGCAAGGCCGCCGCTTCGATGGCCGAGGTCGCCGAGCGCCACTATCTCGAGGAGCGCGCCGTGCCGGAGAGCCGCATCGGCGGGCTTGCGATCACGCGCCACGGCTACGGCCGGCCGACGCGGATCGTGCGAGTTGTGGAGGCCGGCCATCCCGTTCCCGATGCGGCCGGCTTGGCGGCGACCCTCGAAACGCTCGCGCTCGCGCGCGCCGCCGGCCGCGACGACCTGCTGCTGGCGCTCGTCTCCGGTGGCGCGTCGGCGAACTGGACCGCCCCCGCCGCCGGCATTTCGCTGGCCGAGAAGCAGGCGGTGACGCGCGCACTGCTCGCCTGCGGCGCTTCGATCGACGAGGTCAACACGGTGCGCAAGCATCTCTCGCGCATCAAGGGCGGGCGGCTCGCGCGCCACGCCTACCCCGCGCGCCTGGTCGCCATCGGCATTTCCGATGTGCCCGGAGATGATCCGGCAGTGATCGGCTCGGGCCCCACCGTCCCGGACCCCACCACGCTCGCGGACGCCCGTGCCGTCGTCGCGCGCTACCGCCTCGACCTGCCGCCGGCGGTGACCCGCGCCCTCGACGACCCCGTGAACGAGACGCCAAAGCCGGGCGATCCGGTCTTCGCCCACACCTCGTTTGCATTGGCGACCCGACCTGCGCAGGTGTTCCATGTCGTGGAAGACGCGGTACGCGCCGCCGGCTACGAGTGCATCGTGCTCGGCACCGCGCTCGAAGGCGAGGCGCGCGAGGTGGCCGCCAGCCAGGCGAAGCTCGCGCGCGCGCTCGCGCGCGAGCGGCGCCGTGCGGTGATCCTCTCCGGCGGCGAGCTCACGGTGAGCCTGCGCGGCCGCGGCCGCGGCGGCCCCAATCAGGAATACGCGCTGGCGCTCGCGCTGGCGCTGGCGGGCAGCGCAGGCATCGCCGCGCTTTCCGGCGACACCGACGGCACCGACGGCGGGGCTGGACGGCCCGACGATCCGGCCGGCGCCTTCATCGATGAAACCACGCTCGCGCGCGCACGGCGTCTCGGCCTCGATCCCGCCGCCTTTCTCGATGACAACAATTCGACCGAATTTTTCGAGAAACTTGGAGATCTGCTGACACCGGGCCCGACGCTGACCAACGTGAACGACTTCCGGGCTATCCTCGTTGACAGCCCCGAGAGCTTGACGTGATATCGTTGCGCGCCGGGTGAGGCGGAAGCGGAACGCGAAGGAATGAGCCGCAGACGCACCAGACGCTGGACGTGCTCGCCGCCAATTCGAGCGGCATCCTGCGCGCTGGCCTGCGCAGCTCTGATCGTGCTCGCGCTCGCGTTCAGCGTCGAGCCGGCCAAGGCCGATTTCCGTCTCTGCAACAATACCGGCAACCGGGTCGGGATCGCTGTCGGCTACAAGGAGAGCGAAGGCTGGACCACCGAAGGCTGGTGGAACATCTCCGCCCGCAGCTGCGAGACCGTGCTGCGAGGCTCGCTGGTCGCGCGCTTCTATTACATCTACGCCGTCGACTACGATCGCGGCGGCGAATGGTCCGGCCAGGCTTTCATGTGCACGCGGGAGAAGGAGTTCACCATCCGCGGCACGGAGGACTGCCTCGCGCGCGGCTACGATCGCACCGGCTTCTTCGAGGTCGATACCGGAGATCAGCCGTCGTGGACCGTGCAGCTCACCGAATCCGCCGATGAGGCGCCGATGCAGCCGCTGCAATCGCGGGTTCCGATGCTGCAGACCCCTCCGACTGCGGGCCGACCCGCGGCGACGCCGCCGCCCCGAAGCCGCAACTGATGCGACGCCTGCGCCGCACCAAGATCGTCGCGACCCTCGGCCCCGCGTCCTCAGACCCCAGCGTGATCGCCAGCCTGTTCGAGGCCGGCGCCGACGTGTTCCGCATCAATATGAGCCACACCACGCATGAGCGCATGCGCGAGCTGGTGGGGGCGATCCGCCGCATCGAGAGCGATCACGGCCGCCCCATCGGCATTCTGGTCGACCTGCAGGGGCCGAAGCTCAGGATCGGCAAGTTTGCCGCCAATGCGGTCGCGCTCGCGAAGGGAGATACCTTTACCCTCGACGTCGATCCCGCACCCGGCGACGCCACGCGCGTGCATCTGCCACACCCCGAGATTTTCGCCGCCATCGAGCCCGGCCACACCCTGCTGCTCGACGATGGCAAGGTGCGGCTGCGCGCCGTCGAAAGCGACAAGGCGCGCATCGTCACGCGTGTCGAGGTCGGAGGCAGGTTGTCCGACCGCAAGGGCGTAAGTCTGCCGGACACCACGATCCCGTTCTCGGCGCTTACCGCCAAGGACCGTTCCGACCTCGAGGCCGCGCTCGATTGCGGCATCGACTGGATCGCGCTCTCCTTCATCCAGCGCCCGGAGGACATCGCCGAAGCCAAGAAGACCACGCGCGGCCGCGCCGCGGTGATGGCCAAGATCGAAAAGCCGCAAGCCGTGCATCGCCTCGACGAGATCATCGACCTCGCCGACGCGCTAATGGTGGCGCGCGGCGACCTCGGCGTCGAGATGCCGCTGGAGAAGGTCCCAGGCATCCAGAAGCAGATGACGCGCACGGCCCGGCGCGCCGGCAAGCCGGTGGTGATCGCGACCCAGATGCTCGAATCCATGATTGCCAGCCCGGTTCCAACCCGCGCCGAAGTGTCGGACGTTTCCACCGCGATCTTCGACGGCGCGGACGCGATCATGTTGTCGGCCGAGTCCGCCGCCGGGCAATATCCGGTCGACGCGGTCGCCACCATGAACCGGATCGCCGAGGAGGTCGAGCACGACCCCGGCTATCGCGCCATCATCCAATCTCAGCGCACCGATCCGGAAGCGACCGGTGCCGACGCGATCGCGGCCGCGGCACGCCAGATCGCCGAGACGCTCGACCTGTCGGCGATCGTGTGCTGGACGAGCTCGGGCTCGACCGGCTTGCGGGTCGCGCGGGAGCGTCCGGCCTCGCCGATCGTGGCGATCTCGCCGCGGATTTCGACCGGCCGCCGGCTGTCGCTGGTCTGGGGCGTGCACTGCATCGTCGCCGAGGACGCGCACGATCTCAACGACATGGTCGAGCGCGCCTGCCGCCTGGCGGCAAAGGATGGATTCACGGCGGCCGGCCAGCGCGTCATCATTGTCGCCGGCGTCCCGCTCGGTACGCCCGGCGCGACCAACATGCTGCGCATCGCTTTCGTGGCAGGCGATGTCGGATGACCCAAGGCCGCACGCGGCGGATGCTTCCGTCCCCGCGCCCGCCTCCCGGATCAGATGTCGCGGCCGTCGAGTTTATCGGACAGCTTGTGGACCAACTCGGGGATGCGCTCGAGGTGAGGGTGGATCGCAAGCGCGCGCCGGAACGCCTCGAGCGCGTGCTTGTCGTCGCCGAGCTCCTGCAGGATGATTCCCAGGCCAGCGAGCGCGCCGAAATGGCGCGGCTCGCGCGCCAGCACTTCGTGGAGATCGGCGAGCGCCCGCCCGAAATCCTTCTTGGTGTAGTACACGGTCGCGCGCCGGTTCCACGCCTCGACGAAATCCGGCTTGATGTCGATGATAGCGTTGAGCAGCTTGATCGCGAGATCGTAATCCTTGTTGTCGATCGCGACCTTGGCCCGGCCCATCAGCAGATTGGCGGTGTCGCTGCCGGAGGCGAGCCAGACCGCCCAGATTCGGTTCTCGACGTATTTGGCGCTGTCGTCGTCGGGAGCGACCTTGAGCGCCTCGAACAGACGATCGAGATTCTGCGTCTGCTCCCCGTGTTGAATCTTCGGCAGCGCGGCTGGCGGGCCGATCGGCTTGAGCGGCTCGCGGTCGATCGTTTCGGCCATGGCTGTAATGGTCGATCCCGCGACCAGAACCGCGGCCGCCACCAATGCGAGGTATCGGCGATACTTCGCGGAAAGCCGACCGCCCGCAGCGGCGCGATAACGGCGAGATTTTGCCCCAGCGCTCATGCGGGAGCTCCGCGCGTCAGCCCTGCCGGGCTTTGAAGCGGCGCTGCAGCTTGTTGATCACGTAGACCCGCCCCTTGCGCCGGACCAGACGATTGTTGCGATGGCGGCTGCGCAGTGATTTCAAGGAGTTGCGGACTTTCATGGCTCGGCTCTGGCTTGCTCGGCGCGCGTCGGCGCGACGAAATCGCCCGCAAACTAGGGATGCGACCGCGTTGCGTCAACACGCCCCGGCGCGGCCGGTTCCCAAAGCCTTGCTCGTACACGCCATCGCGGCGCCGCCCGCTCTCTCACGCCGCCTGGGCCGCGGGCGCCATCGGCAGCTTGAGCAGTCCGGCGGCGTTGCGCCAGAACACCGCGTCGCTGTCGCCCGCGGGCAGGCCGAGATCCCTGATCAGCTGGATGGCACGCGGCTTGAGCGAGGTGAGCGGCGGCGCGTCGCTGCCGTAGATGACGCGGCTGGGGCCCATCCAGTCCAGCACCATCTTCAGCGCCGGCGGATTGTAGGTGACGGTGTCGAGATACATCCGCTTGAGATAGTGGCTCGGCGCGTGCCTGATCTTCATCGGCGCGTAGGGCCCGAGGAAGAACGCTTCCTCCTGCAGTTCGTACGCATAGTCCATCCGGCTGATGGTCTCGCAGATGCCGCCGCCGCCGTGCGAGGCCACGATCTTCAGGCGCGGAAAATCCTCCAGGATGCCGCGCACGATCAATCGGCCCAGCGCCAGGCAGAGGTCGAACGGCCGGCCGATGCTGGAGGCGAGCCGATACTCCCGCATCCGCTCCTCGCCGAAGCCGAGATGCGGCGGGTGGATCATGACCGGAACGTCGAGCTCCTGCGCCAGCTCCCAGAACGGCCGTGCTTCGTCGTCGTCGGGGTAATGACCCTTGTGGCTGGAATGAATGAAGATGCCTTTGAGGCCGAGCTCGCGAATCGCGCGCTCGGCCTCCTTGACGAAAGCCGGACCGCCGCAGGGCAGGATGGTGGCGAAGGAATAGAGAACGCCCTTGTGGTCGCCCTGCACCCGCGCGGCATAGTCGGTCCACTTCTGGATCGCCGGAAGCTCCTCGTGATCGGCCTTGCCGCGCAGGTAATGCGCGGCATTGGTCACCACGCTGACGTCGATGCCGTTCTTGTAGTGGGCGTCGAGGAAGTTCTCCAGCACCATGGGGCAACCGCGCTCGCCCCATTTCGGGCCGTGCTTGCCGTCAAGGGTGCCGAGATCGTCCGCCGCTTCCTCCGGCGTGTAGATGTGCGCATGCCAATCGATGATCACGCCGCCGCTCCCATTCTCGACAGTCGCGAGGGAATCTGCGGGGAAACAGAGGTCGGGTCAATCGTGGCACCAGCGCGCGTGGAAGTTCTCGCTTGCGCCAGTGCGAATTGAGCCGACCGGCGCGGTCAGCACCGAAAACGGGCCCTGGACCTGCATCGCGTGCGCGCCGGACTAACTCCGGACGGAGGCGAAGCCGCGCGATCGATCCTCCATTCGCGGTGCAAGCTCGATCGACCAGAGCTTGCGCTCGTCGACATCCTTGAGGGTGACGGTCATGACCGCGGTGACCCCGTCGATCGCCACGTGCCCGAAGAATTGCAGTCCGAAGCAGGGCGCGAGATCGTCGGGCTGATGCTTGCCGCATCCCTTGGCGAAAACGGCGCGCGGGCCGAAGGTATCGTCGAGCTCTTGCGGGTGCCAAGTGCCGGCGTGGATCGGGCCGGAGATGAATTCCCAGAACGGCTCGAAATCCTGGAACACGGCCGCATTCGGGTCGTAGTAGTGCGCGGCGGTGTAGTGCATGTCGGCAGTGATCCAGACGGTATTGCGAATGCCGGCGTGCTTGATGAACGCGAGCAGATCGGCGATCTCGATCTCGCGTCCGCGCGGAGCGCCGTCACCCTGCGCGACCGCGTCCGCGCTCACCACGCCCAGCGGCAGATCGGCGGCGATCACCTTCCAGGTCGCCTGCGATCCCATCAGCTGGCGCTTGAGCCAGGACACCTGGGTCGCGCCCAGGATCGCGGCGGCGGCTGCGTCCGCGCGGTTGGGCGTGCGGTAGGAGCGCATGTCGAGGAGAAAGACGTCGAGCAGCGGGCCATAGCCGACCTTGCGGTAAATCCGCCCGGCTTCGGCCAGCGTCTCGCGTATCGGCATGAACTCATGGAACGCGCGGCATCCCCGGGCGGCCAGCGCAAGCAGGCTCGGCCCCGACCCGGATGATCCGAGCGCTTCACCAGGACACCAATCGTTGGTGACCTCGTGGTCGTCCCATTGCGCAAAGAGCGGGACATCGGCGTTGAATGCGAGCAGGTTGTTGTCGAGCAGATTGTATTTGTAGTTGCCGCGAAAATCCGCGAGCGTGCGCGCGACCCGCGACTTCTCCTCGGTGATCAGGTTCCTCCAGCGCCCTCCGCCCGGCAGCTTTTGCTCGGAATGAATCGGGCAATCGGCGTAGATGTGATCGCCGCAATGGATGAAGAAGTCCGGCCGGCAGTTGCGCATGGCGGAATAGGTGCGCATGCCGCCGCGCGCCTCGTCGATGCCCCAGCCTTGGCCGGCGGTATCGCCCGACCAGACGAACGAGACCGAGCGGCGGTCGCCCGGCGCGGTGCGGAAACGGCCCGTCACGCTCTCTCCGACGATGGTCGGCGAAGCGAGATCCTGGAAACGGATGCGGTAGAAGACGTCTTGTCCGGCGGGCAGGCCATCGATGAGGGCGTTGGCGGTGAGATCGGTTTCCGGCAGCGCATCGACGAAGACGGCGCGCGCGATGGTCTTGAAGCTGTCGCTGGTCGCGACCTCGGCCAGCATGCGGGCGGGACGGTCGGCGCGCGCCCAGATCACGGCGGAGTCGGAGGAGACGTCCCCGGACTGCACGCCGTGGGTGACGAGCGGGCGGTCGGCGGCGCGGCTGAGATAGGGCGAGGCGACGCCGCCGAGGGCCGAAACCGCGGTCGAGGCCGCGGCCGTCGCCACAAAACGCCGACGCGACATGGGGATGCGCACGATCATGGAATCCCTCCAGTTGCGAGGAAGGAGCGGAACATGGCGGCGGATTCTCACAGCAGGCGGACGACTGTATGACAGCTTGATGACAGTGGATATCGCTAGAGCATGATCCCGAAAAGTGGACACCGGTTTTCGGACAAGATCATGCTCCAGCAATAAGCTAGATCGGGATGACGATTCGAAGTTAAAGTCATCCCGCTCTAAGCGCCGGTCGGCCGCGTCCATGGTCCGAAGCGGGCGCCGGCGGGCAAGGCCTCGTGCAACATCAGCATCTCGCCCACGGTCTCGGAGGTGACGAGACCGACCAGGCGGCC
>DATBKV010000184.1:0-9306 GCA_036555745.1 Xanthobacteraceae bacterium
ATCGCGCACAATCCGAGCGTCCAGTTCGATCCGCGCCGCTTCACCTGGCTGGGCTCGTCCTCGAGCTTCGCCGGCGACGCCTTCATCCTGATGGTGCGTCCGGACGCGGCCGTGACTTCGATCGCGCAGGCGCGCCGCCCCGGCGGTCCGCCGCTGGTGCTCGCCGGCACCGGCGAAGGCGCGCGCGACGCCGACGTGCCGAAGATCCTGCGCGACGCCCTCGGGCTCAACATCAAGCAGGTGCTGGGCTATCCCGACACCCCGTCGATCTTCCTCGCGGTCGAGCGCGGCGAGGTCGACGGCCGCACCTTCGACTTCTCCTCGGTCAAGGCCAACCGGCCGCAATGGCTCGCGCCGCAGAGCGGCTTCCACGTGCTGCTGCAGTTCGCGCGCACCACGCGCCATCCCGAGCTGCCGGAGGTGCCGACCGCGCGCGAGCTCGCGCGCGACGAGAACGCGCGCGCCCTGATCGAATTTGCCGAGGCGCCGCTGCTCGCCATGGCGCGGCCGTTCGTGGCGCCGCCCGGCGTGCCGCCGGAGCGGGTCCGCGCGCTGAGCGCGGCCTTTCTCGCCGCCCACCGCGACCCGCAATTCCTCGTCGAAGCCCAAAAGCTCGGTCTCGACATCAGCCCGGTCAGCGCCGAGGACTTGTCGCGCGCCATCGCGCGCCTGACGCACGCGCCGCCCGCGGTGCTCGACTACATGCAGAAGATGCTCGCGGCGCACCGGGGCGGATAATGTCTCAATACGACACCACAAGTTCGGTCGTCATGCCCCGCGAAAGCGGGGCATCCAGTAACCACGGAGCAGTGATCAACGACAAATTTAACCTCCTCCGCCACCTCTGGAATACTGGATCACCCGCTTTCGCGGGTGATGACACTGGGGGGAAGCCTCCCGGAGAGAGAGCGCGCCGGATTTGACACCATTCATTCCGAGCGGCATGTCGTGCGTCCCCTGAAATGACGACATCACTCTGAACGCCTGCGCCGAAATGCTCCCCAGTCAAAACCAGGCATCGATCCGCGCGGTGTTCGGCGCGTTGTTTCTGGCGCTGCTGCTCGCCGCGCTCGACCAGACCATCGTCTCGACCGCGCTGCCGACCATGGTCGGCGAGCTCGGCGGGCTGAGCCATCTGTCGTGGGTGGTCACGGCTTATCTCTTGACCAGCACGGTGGTCGGTCCACTCTACGGAAAATTCGGCGACCTGCACGGCCGCAAGATCGTGCTGCAAATAGCGATCGCCGTGTTCCTCCTGGGCTCGGCGCTGTGCGGCCTCGCGCAGGACATGCTGCAGCTCATCCTGTTCCGCGCGCTGCAAGGCATCGGCGGCGGCGGGCTGATCGTCGTCACCATCGCGGTGATCGGCGACCTCATCCCGCCGCGCGAGCGCGGCCGCTACCAGGGCTTCTTCGGCGCGGTGTTCGGGCTCGCGACCGTCATCGGCCCGCTGCTCGGCGGCTTCTTCGTCGACCACCTGAGCTGGCGCTGGATCTTCTACATCAACCTGCCGACCGGGATCGCCGCGCTCGCCGTCATCGCCGCGGTGCTGCCGTCGCGCGGGACGCGCCACCAGCACGCCATCGATTACACCGGCGCAGTGCTGCTCACCGCCGCGCTCAGCGCCACCATCCTGTTCACCAGCCTCGGCGGCACCACCTTGCCCTGGGCCTCCGCCATCATTCTCGGCCTGATGGCGGCGAGCATTCTCACCGCCGCGGGCTTCGTCGCGGTCGAGCTGCGGGCGCGCGAGCCGATCCTGCCGATGAGCCTGTTCGGCAACCGCAATTTCGCGGTGGCGAGCAGCGTCGGGCTGATCGTCGGGCTGTCGCTGTTCGGGGCGGTCACGTTTCTTCCGATCTATCTCCAGGTGGTGAAGGGCGTGAGCCCGTCGACCTCCGGCCTGATGCTGATGCCGATGATGCTCGGCATGCTGGCGACCTCGGTGATCAGCGGTCGCCTGATCAGCCGTTTCGGCCGCTACAAGCTGTTCCCGATCGCCGGCACCGGCATCATGACGTTCGGCCTCGGCACGCTGTCGCTGCTCTCGGTCGACGGCAGCGCCTGGCAGACCTCGATCGACGCGCTCTGGCTCGGGCTCGGCATGGGCATGGTGATGCAGGTGCTGATTATCGCGGTGCAGAACAGCGTCGACTACAAGCATCTCGGCGTCGCCACCTCCGGCACCATGCTGTTCCGCTCGCTGGGCGGCGCGCTCGGGGTGGCGCTGTTCGGCGCCATCTTCGCGCACCGCCTGCATGCGCAGCTCGCCGGCCCCGGCATGGAGTTCCTGGCGACCATCATCCCGGCGGCGGTGCGCGGGCTGCCTCCCACCATGCACCAGGAGTACATCGGCGCGGTGATGGCGGCGCTGCACCCGGTGTTCCTGGTGGCGGCCGCCATCTCCGCGCTCGGCTTCGCGCTGACCTGGCTGCTGCGCGAGACGCCGTTGCGCGCGGGCGCCGCCGCCGAGGGCATGGGCGAGAGCTTCGCCATGCCGCGCGACGCCACCTCGCTGCAGGAGCTTGAGCGCATCGTCACCGTGCTGGTGGCGCACGAGAACCGCTGGCGCGTCTACGGCGATCTCGCGCGCCGCGCCGGCGTCGACCTGCCGGCGCCGGAGCTGTGGATGCTGGCGCGGCTGGGCGAGCGCGAGCCGATGACGCTCGCCTCGCTGAGCGCGGAGCTCGGGATTGCCGCGGCGGCGCTGGCGCCGCCGCTCGACGCGCTGTGCGAGCGCGGCATCGCGGAGAAAGCCGCGAACGGGGAGCTCAATCTCACCGCCGCCGGGCTCGCCATGCGCGACCGCGTGGTCGCCGCCCGCCGCAACGGGCTCGCCGACATGCTCGCGCGCTGGCAGCCCGAACAGCACCCCGACGTGCTGGCGCTGATCGAGCGCATGGCGCAAGCGCTCACCAGCGACCTTCCCGCGCCGCAGGCGGCCTGAGCCAAATCCGATGAGCCGACGCCCCGCTTTCCCGGCTTGCGTGAGGACAGCGGAGATAGAGAATGAGCCGAGCCAGGGGTCGGCCACGCGGCGAGCCGACGAGTCGCCACAGGGCAGCCGGCGAGGGCGCGCGATGCTGAAATTTCCATATCTCGTCGCCGGCGTGCTTGCGCTCGCGCTGGCTTTGCCGGGCGCGGCGCCGCCCGCGCGCGCGCAGGCGCAGGGCGACTATCCCAACCGCACCGTGAAGATCATCGAGTCGGCGCCGCCCGGCGGCGGGCTCGACATTGCCACACGCGTGATCGCGGACGGGCTCGCCAAGATGTGGGGCCAGCCGTTCGTCGTGGAGAACCGGCCGGGCGCCGGCGGCAATCTCGGCGCCGAGGCGGTGGCCTCGGCCGAGCCCGACGGCTACACGCTCCTGGCGGCGCAGCCGGCGCCGCTCACCACCAACGTGGTGCTGTACAAGAAGCTCGCCTTCGATCCCGCCGCCTTCGAGCCGCTGGCGATCATGACCACGATCCCGAACGCGGTGGTGGTGCGGGCGGACTTCCCCGCCGATACCGTCGGCGAGCTGATCGGCTACGCGAGGGCCAATCCCGGCAAGGTCAATTTCGGGTCGCAGGGGGTGGGCACCACGCCGCATCTCACCGGCGAATTGTTCGCGCGGCTGACCGGCGTGACGCTCACCCACGTGCCCTATCGCGGCACCGCGCAGGCGGTGAACGACCTCGTCGCCGGCCATCTCGACCTCCTGTTCTTTCAGCTCGACTCCGTGCGCGAGCAATATCGCGCCAGGAAGGTGCGCATGCTCGCGGTGACCACCGCCGAGCGCGTTCCCGCCGTGCCGGAGGTGCCGACCATGGCGGAAGCCGGCGTTGCCGGCTTTCGCTCCGACACCTGGAACGCGCTGCTCGCGCCGCCGAAGACGCCGGCGGCGATCGTCGCCAGGCTCAATGCCGGCATCAACGCGGTGCTCGCGCAGCCGGCGACCGCGGCTCATCTGCGCAGCATGAACATGACCCCGATCGGCGGCACCCCGGAGGCAGCGCGCGCCTTCATCCGCGAGGAGACCGCGCGCTGGGGCGAGGTGATCCGCGCCGCGCGCATCCGGGTGGATTAGCTTGTGCGCTCAAAGGAGCGTGTCCCCGGGCGCAGCGCAGCACGAGGTGATGCGCTGCAGACCCGGGACCGTTCCGCGCTTTGGCGGTCCCGGATCAGCGGCGCAGCGCTTCACTGCGTTCCGCGCTGCGCCGCATCCGGGACACCCGGACTTCAGGAACGGCGCCGCCCCTTTCAGCGCTGATGTTTGTCTTGATCGCACGTAACCTGGGCGATCAACCTGCGGTGGCGATTTTCATTGTTAATAACAGCCGCGAAACAATGGGCCTTCCCGCGCGACAACCGGCGCGTGTCGCAAGTGCGGCGCCCTGCGCGCCCGCCAAAGGCGCGCCACGCAGCTCGGCGAGCGACCGAGCCGCGGCGTCATCCCGGCGCATTTGTGGATCGTAGTCAAACACTACACCATCCACGTAACGTAGTCAAGTGAAAAATTTGTTGCCGGCACGCGCCGGCAGGAGCGGCGTCACGCCCATTTGCCGCGCGCGCGCCATTCCATGCGCGCGCCGAAGGCGGCGATCGCGGCGAGCGCGAGCGAAATCAGCGCGTTGTAGCCGGCGAGCGAGAGCCCGAGGAAGCGCCAGGCCGCCTCGTCGCAGCGCACCACCGTGATCGACTGCAGCTTGTTGAGAAGCCCGCCGGCGCCGAGGTCGTCGAGCGCGCCGGAGCATTCCTGCGGCCCCGCCCACCAGTGCCATTCGACGCCGGCATGGTAGACCCCGAGCGCGGCGTTCCACAGCATGCCGAGCGCGATGGCGACGAGCGCGGCGACGAGCACCTTGCGCGAGGCGCCGTAATGGTCGCCGAGCGCGACCATGAGCGCGAGCGGGATGGCGAAGTAATAGGCGTAGCGCTGCTCGAGGCAGAGCGGGCACGGCTTCAAGCCCAGCCCGTATTGGAAGAACCAGGCGCCGAGGATGGCCGCCGCGCCGACCGCGGCGATCGCCAGCGCCGTCGCCGTCACCGGCCGCGACCGCATCATGCTCACCGTCATCTCGCTCATGCCAGGCGTCACCATCTGCTCGGCGGGCCACGCGCTCGCGCCCCGCATGCGCGCCTCGCGCGGGCGCGTGGCCCCTGTTTCCGACCCGCCGCCTGCGCCCATATAGCGATGCGAAGGCGGCAATGGTATGGGGGCGTTGACCCCTCCCCTTGCGCCGCTATGATCCGCGGCAAGCCCCTGTGGCGGAATTGGTAGACGCGCCTGACTCAAAATCAGGTGGTGGCAACATCGTGCTGGTTCGAGTCCGGCCAGGGGCACCAGATTCTCACTTGCGATTCGGGCGCGGATTTTCAGGGCGTGCCGCACGGGCAGCTCGGCGCAACATTTGTGCGCCAAGTAGACGCGCCTGGCGAAATGTCCTAGGGACGCCGGGGGATTTCTTCAGCAGTGCAGGTGTTTCCGACACGAATGACGCAGTCATTGCAACACACAGTTCCCCGGCACGTCGTATCCGCTGCACGATGATTGCGCGCCGGAGGAGTTAGAGCGCCATCATGGACCTCGCGGGTTGGCTGCGCAGCCTCGGCCTCGAACAGTACGAGGCGGCATTCCGCGAGGCCGCAATCGACGAGACGGTGCTGCGGGATCTCACGGAGGATCATCTCCGCGAGCTCGGCTTTCCGCTCGGCGCACGGCTCAAACTCTTGAAGGCGATTGCGGCGCTCGATGCGGGCGCGCCGGCGGTCGGCGTCCCGGCCGGCCTCGCACGCCCGGACACGCCCGCCGACGCCGGCGAACGCCGGCACGTCACCGTGCTGTTCTCGGACCTGGTCGGCTCCACGGCGCTGTCCGCGCGCATGGACCCGGAGGATTTGCGCGAGGTCATTTCCGCTTACCAGAAATGCGTGGCCGAATCCGTGCGCCGCTTCGGCGGGTTCGTGGCGAAATATCTGGGCGACGGCGTACTCGTTTATTTCGGCTATCCGCACGCCCACGAGGACGACGCCGACCGGGCGGTGCGGGCGGGGCTCGAGCTGATCGCGGCCACGAGCGCACTTGCACTGCCGGTTTCGCTGCAAACCCGCGTCGGCATCGCGACCGGGCTGGTCGTGGTCGGCGACCTCGTCGGATCGGGCGAGGCGCAGGAGCGCGGCATCGTCGGCGAGACGCCGAACCTGGCGGCGCGCCTGCAGGGCATCGCCGCGCCGGATACGGTGGTCATCGCCGACGGCACGCGAAGATTGCTCGGCCATCTGTTCGACTTCGAAGACCTCGGAGCCACGAGCCTCAAGGGCATCGACGGCCCGGTGCGGGCCTGGAGGGTGCTGCGCGCGAGCGCGGTGGCGAGCCGCTTCGAGGCGCTGCGCGCGACCAGCCTGACCGCGCTGGTCGGGCGCGAGGAAGAATTCGAGCTGCTGCTGCGGCGCTGGTCGCGGGCGCAGCGCGGTGAAGGCCAGGTCGTGCTGTTCTCCGGCGAAGCCGGCATCGGCAAATCGCGGCTCGCGGCGGCGCTGATGGAACGCCTCGCCGGCGTCGCGCATGCGCAGCTCTGCTATTTCTGCTCGCCGCAGCACACCGACAGCGCGCTCCACCCCGTGATCGTCCAGATGGAACGCGCCGCCGGGCTCGCGCACGACGATACGGCGCCGGCCCGGCTCGACAAGCTCGACGCCCTGCTCGCGCCGACCGCGACCGCGCGCGAAGACGCCGCGCTGTTTGCCGAATTGCTGTCGCTCGCCAACGACGGGCGTTATCCCGCGCTCGAGCTCGCCCCGCCGCAGCGCCGGCACAGAACGCTGCAAGCGCTGGTGACGCAGGTCGAGGCGCTGGCGCGGCAACGTCCGGTCCTGATGGTGTTCGAGGACGCGCATTGGACCGACCCCACGACTCTCGAGCTGCTCGGCCGGGTCGTCGATCGCATTGCGAGCCTTCCCGTACTGCTGATCATGACGTTCCGGCCCGAGTTCAATGCGCCGTGGATCGGGCGGCCGCACGTGACCGCGCTGATCCTCAACCGTCTGGCGCAGCGCGACGTGGGCGCGATGATCGACCGGGTCGTGGGCAACAAGCCGCTGCCGGGGAACGTCCGGCAGGACATCATCGAGCGCACCGACGGCATCCCGCTGTTCGTGGAGGAAATGACGAAGGCGATCCTGGAGGCGGACGACGACGACGAAGCGCTGCGGACCGCCGCCGCGGTCCCATCCTCCGCGCTCGCGGTTCCCGCGAGCCTGCACGCATCGCTGATGGCCCGCATCGACCGCCTCGGCCCCGGCAAGGAGGTGGCGCAGCTCGGCGCCGCGATCGGCCGGGAATTCTCGCACGCGCTACTCGCCGCCGTCGCACGCAAGCCCGACGCGGAGCTCGAGGCGGCGCTCGAGCGTCTGCTCGAGGCCGGCTTGCTGTCGCGCCAGGGCATGCCGCCCTACGCGAGCTACCTGTTCAAGCATGCGCTGGTGCAGGACGCCGCCTACGGCATGCTCCTGCGCGAGCCGCGACGTGCGCTTCACGCCCGCATCGCCGAAGCGCTCGAAACCCGGTTTTCCGATGTCGCCCAGGCCGAGCCGGAAATCGTGGCGCATCATTTCAGCCGCGCCGACCTCGCGGGCCCGGCGTCGGGTCATCTGGAACGCGCCGGCGACCGCGCGGTCGCCCGCTCGGCCTATGCCGAGGCGGTGGCGCATTTCAGCGCGGCGCTCGCGCAGCTCGATCGACTGCCGGCGTCGACCGAGCGCAGCCGGCACGTGCTTGACATCCTGCTCAAGCAAGGGCCCGCCGTGCTGATTTTGCGGGGCCTGCGCAGCGGCGAAGTCGAGCAGATCTATCAACGCGCCTACGATATCGCGAAATCGCTGGGCGACGAGCCGGGATCGTTCAAGGCGCTCTGGGGACTGTGGTTCTGCGCCAACCTGAGCGGCAGAACCGACGTCGCGCGCGATCGCGTGGAAGAGCTCGTTGCCCTGGGGCAGCGCTCGGGCGACGAGAGCCTGTTTCTCGAGGCCATCCATTGCCGCTGGTCCACGGCATTTTTCCGCGGCGATGTGCCGGCAACTCTCGCCGGCGCCCGCGAGGGCCTCGCTCTCTACGATCCCGCGCGTCACAGCCGGCTGGGCGCCGAATTCGGCGGGCACGATCCCGGTGTTTGCGCCCACACCGTCGCGGGCCTGGCTTTCGCGCAGTCGGGCAGACCGCGCGCGGCGGCAGAGAGCGTCGAGCGGGGCATCGCCTTGGCGCGCACGCTCAGTCAGCCGCCCAGCGTAGCCTTCGCGATCATGAACGCATTGACCGCGTATGCAATGATCGGTGACCGCACCGCCGTCACGCGCTTGGCCTCGCAGATGACGGAGCTCGCGGACAGGTTCGATCTGCCGTCGCAACGCGCGATCGCATGCTTCATGTCGGCGTGGGCACGTGCCTGCGGCAACGAGCTCGAGTCGGGGCTGCAGGCGATGGAGTCCGAATTCCCGCGCGTCTCGGCCACGGGCCCGATCCCGGTTTATTACACCGGGCTGCTCGCGGGTGTCCGGCTCGAAGCGGGACAGCCGCGGCCGGCGCTGGAGCTGTTGGACGGGGTGCTGAAGACCGAGAGCAAACCCGGCGTCGGTCTCTATCTGCCGGAAATCCATCGGCTGCGCGGCGAATGCCTGCTCCGTCTCGCTCCCGGCGATCTCGATGCCGCCGTGCGCGAGCTCGAAGCGGCGATCGCGGCGGCGAAGGAGCAACAAGCGCACGCATTGCAATTGGCGGCAGCGATCAGCCTGGCGCGCGCCTGGGCCGCGGCCGGCCGAGGCGAGAACGGCATCGCGCATTTGCAGGAGGCGGCCGGAGCGTTCGACGACGGCGATGGCCCTGCGCAACTGGCGCTCGCCCGGGCCATGCTCGCCGCGCATTCGTAGCCGTACACATGCAAATTCGCGGAGCGCGTGAGGAGCCCGATCGCCCACCTGCCATTCAGAACAATTCAGACTGGCCCCAAGACGTGCGGTCCACCCTGTGGCAGGTTGAGTGTGTGGAGGCCGGGGTGCGTGGCCAGTTCCGGGAGGAAGCAAGCCGCATGTTCGACATCAAGCGCCGCGAGTTCATTACACTTCTCGGCAGCGCTGCCTTGTGGCCTACGCTCGGACGTGGGCAGCAGCCGGCGACGATGCCCGTGATTGGATTTCTGCACTCCGGTTCGCCCGAGCCGAACGCCAAACGCCTGGCCGGATTCCGCAAAGGCTTGAGCGAGGGCGGCTTTGTGGAGGGACAGAACGTAGCGATCGAATATCGCTGGGCCAAGGGACAGGATGACAAGTTG
>DATBKV010000185.1:0-69437 GCA_036555745.1 Xanthobacteraceae bacterium
TCTATCACCGACGGCGAGTTTCGCCGCTCCTGGTGGCACCTCGATTTCCTGTGGGGTCTCGATGGCGCCGAGAAGCACGTCATGAACACCGGCATCGCCTTTGCCGGCGTCACGACCCGCAACGAGGGCGTGCAGGTGACGGGGAAACTCGGATTTTCCGGCCACCCCATGATCGAGCATTTCAAATTCGTGCAGGCGCACACCAAGCGAACGCCGAAGATGACAATCCCGGCGCCGTCGGCCATTTATGGGCGCCCGTCGCGCACGCCCATCAACGAGCGCGTCTACCCCGAGCTCGACCGGTTCTTCGACGATCTCGGACAAGCCTACCGCAAGGCGGTGCGCGCCTTCGCCGACGCCGGCTGTCGCTACCTGCAGCTCGACGAGGTGTTCATCGCCATGCTGTGCGATCCGAAATACCGGGCGCAGATGAGCGCGCGCGGCGACGATCCCGAACGCCTCGGGGAGCTCTATGGCGAGCTCATCAACACCGCTATCTCGGATATTCCCGCGGACATGACCATCACCATGCACCTGTGCCGCGGCAACTACAAATCGACCTTCATGGGCGCAGGCGGGTACGAGGCGGTGCAGGAGATCCTGTTCAACAAGATCAACGTGCACGGCTATTTCATGGAGTACGACGACCCGCGCTCGGGCAGCTTTGAGCCCCTGCGCATGCTGCCGAAGGGCAAACAGGTCGTGCTCGGCATCGTGACCACCAAGAGCGGCAAGCTCGAAGGGAAAGACGAGCTCAAGCGCCGCATCGAGCAGGCGGCGAAATACGCGCCGCTCGATCAGCTCTGCATCTCGGGCCAGTGCGGCTTCGCCTCGACCGAAGAGGGCAATCTGCTGACCGAGGAGGAGCAATGGGCGAAGCTGCGGCGCATCGTCGAGGTGGCGGACGAGGTTTGGGAATGACCGGCATCGTCGCCGGCAAGGTGGCGATCGTCACCGGGGCGGGCCGCGGCATCGGGCGCGGCATCGCGCTTCTCTTGGCGCACGAGGGCGCGCGCGTGGTCGTGTGCGACATCGGCGCGAGCCTGGAGGGCGCCGGCGCGGATGCCGGGCCGGCGCAGGCGGTGGTCGAGGAGATCAAGGGGGATGGCGGCGAGGCGATCGCCTCGACGCTCTCCATCGCCGAGCCGAAAAACGCCGACGAGATCGTGGGCGCCGCGCTTTCGGCCTTCGGCCGGGTCGATATCCTGGTCAACAATGCCGGCATCCTGCGTGACCGCATCTTCCATCGCATGAGCTGGTCGGACTGGTCCGACGTGCTGGCGGTCCACCTCAACGGTTCCTTCAACATGAGCCGGGCCTGCGCGGTGCATTTCCGCGGGCAGAGTTCCGGCGCCTTCGTCCACATGACCTCGACCTCGGCACTGGTCGGCAATTTCGGCCAGGCCAATTACATGGCGGCGAAGTTCGGGATTGTCGGGCTGTCGCGCGGCATCGCGCTCGACATGCAGCGTTTCAACGTGCGCTCGAACTGCATCGCGCCGTTCGCCTGGACCCGCATGATCGACTCGATCCCGGCACAGACCCCGGAAGAAAAGGCGCGGGTCGAGCGGTTCCAGCAAATGACGCCGGAGAAGATTGCGCCGCTAGCGGTCTATCTGGCCTCCGACCACGCGGCCGGCATCTCCGGTCAGATTTTCGGCGTGCGCAACAACGAGATCTTCCTGTTCAACCAGCCGCGGCCGATTCGCACCATCCATCGGTCCGACGGCTGGACGCCGGAGAAAATCGAGCAGCAGATCATGGGCGCGTTCGGGCCGTCGTTCACGCCGCTCGAGCGCTCCACCGACGTGTTCTCGTGGGATCCCGTGTGACGTGTGACGCGCGAACTGTGCTGCGCGGAACAGGGATGATGGTAAGCTGGTTGCCGCCAAGGCGGAATGTGCGCCTGCCTTTGCGAGCGGGCGGCCCGGCCGCCTCTGCCAAAGCGATTTGAAGGCAATGACTCAAGCTGAGCTGCAGCAGGCAGCCGACGACCTCGCGCAGATCCGCGAATCGGTGCGCGCGCTCTGCGCCAAGTTTCCCGGCGAATACTGGCGCCGCCTCGATCGCGAGCGCGCCTATCCCGGCGAATTCGTCGCAGCCTTGACCGAGGCAGGGTTCCTCGCCGCCCTCATCCCAGAGCACTTCGGCGGCAGCGGCCTCACGATGACCGCTGCGGCCGCCATCATGGAGGAGATTCAGGCCTCGGGCTGCAACGGCGCGGCCTGCCATGCCCAGATGTACACCATGGGCACGTTGCTGCGACACGGCAGCGCGGCGCAGAAGGCGCGCTGGCTGCCGGCGATTGCAGCGGGCGAGCTGCGGCTGCAGGCGTTCGGCGTCACCGAGCCGACGTCGGGCTCCGACACGCTCAACCTGCGCACCACCGCCGTGCGCGAAGGCGATCATTACATCATCAATGGTCAGAAGATCTGGACCTCGCGCGCCGAGCACTCCGATCTCCTGCTGCTGATCGCCCGCACTACGCCGCGCGAGCAGGCGAGAACGCGTACCGAAGGCCTTTCCGTCTTCCTCGTCGACATGCGGCTCGCGCAAGGCACCGGCATCAGCATCAATCCCATCCGCACCATGATGAACCATGCCACCACTGAGTTGTTCTTCGACGATCTGCGCGTGCCCGCGGAGAATCTCATCGGGGAGGAGGGGCAGGGCTTCCGCTACATCCTCAGCGGGATGAATGCCGAGCGCATCCTCATTGCGGCGGAATGCGTCGGCGACGCCAAATGGTTCATTGCCAAGGCGAGCGACTACGCCAAGGAGCGGGTGGTGTTCGGGCGGCCCATCGGGCAGAACCAGGGCGTGCAATTCCCGATCGCGCGCGCCTATGCCCAGATGCGGGCGGCCGAGCTGATGGTGCGCGAAGCAGCCTCGCTGTACGAGAGCGGGCGGGACTGCGGGGCGGAAGCCAATCTGGCGAAGCTCATCGCCGCCGACGCCTCCTGGGCGGCCGCCGATATGTGCCTGCAGACCCACGGCGGTTTCGGCTTCGCCGAGGAGTTCGACGTCGAGCGCAAGTTCCGTGAGACGCGGCTTTATCAGACCGCGCCGATCTCGACCAACCTGATCCTCTCCTACATCGCCGAGCACGTGCTCGGCCTGCCGCGGTCGTATTGAACCGCCGCAGGCCTGAGGAAAATCCAATTTCCGGCTTGCCGATGCGGCAACCCATTGGGTAGGAAAATCGTTGTCTGTCGGGGTAGCGCAGCGATGAGTGAGACCCTTCTTGCCGATATCGGCGGCAGCAGGAGCCGCTTCGCGCTCGCCAATTCGGCGGGCCGTCCCGAGCGGCTGCTGGTGATCGACAATGACGAGGTCGGCGGCCTGGACGAGGCGGTCGCGCGCTATCTCGAGGAGACCGGCGCGCGTCCGCGGGCGGCGACGCTCGCCGTCGCGGGACCCATCGACGGTGAGGAGATCGCCCTCACCAACCGGGCCTGGCACTTCCGCCGCCGCGAGTTTGCCGGACGTTTCGGGTTCACGCACCTGCGCGTGGTCAACGATTTCGAGGCCATCGCCTGGGCATTGCCCCGGCTCGGCGCGGCGGAGACCCGGCCGCTGGGCGCCCCGCTGGCCCCGCGTGCGGGCGTCAAGCTCGTGCTCGGCCCCGGTACCGGCCTCGGGGTCGCGGCGCTGCTCCCCGCCAACGGCCGCTGGCACGTGGTCGCGAGCGAGGGCGGACACGCCGCGTTCGGGCCGCAGGCGACGGACGAGCTCGAGCTGTTCGCGCAACTGAGAGCCGAATGCGGGGCGGTGAGCGCCGAGCGCGTGCTGTCCGGGCCCGGCCTGGTGCGGCTCGCGCGCGCGCTCGACCCGCAGGCTGGCCGCCACGCGCCGGAAACCATCGCCGCAAGCGCGCTGGCGCGCGAGCCGTCGGCGCAGGCGGCGGCGCGCCTGTTCGTGCGGCTGCTCGGGCGCTTTGCCGGGAGCATGGCGCTCACCTTCAAGGCGCTCGGCGGCGTCTACATCACCGGCGGAGTGGCCGGCGGGCTGGCGCCGTTGCTCGACGAGCCGGCGTTCCGCGCTGCGTTCGAGTCGCACCCGCCGTATCAGGCGCTGCTCGAAACCATCCCGACCCTGCTCATCACTTGCGAGCAACCGGGCCTGATCGGCTGCGCGGTGTTGGCTTCTGAGCCCGCGGCGGCCGGCTAGGTGCGCTCGACCGGCCGCATCGGCTGCCGGCTCCCACCCCTCGCTATATCCGATGGAAAATAGCGCTTGAAGTGAGCGCAGCTGAGCGGATAGAACTTTCGATATATACCAACGGATATATCGATAGGCTCGCCATGTCTCCGATTGCGCCACGCCCCGCGCTCGAGCAGGTCTGCCGTTCAGCAATCGCCATGGCCGTCGCCATGCTCGCGATCGCTACTCCGGCTGCGAGCCGGGCGGCCGATACCAACGTTGCAGTGGCTGCAAACTTCACCGAGCCGGCCAAGCGGATCGCCCGGCTGTTCGAGCAGCGCACGGGCGACAGGGCGATCCTGAGCTTCGGTGCAACCGGGCAGTTCTACGCGCAGATCAGGCAGGGCGCACCGTTCCAGGTATTTCTTGCGGCCGACCAGCGCACGCCGAGACGGCTGGTCGATGAAGGTCTCGCGGTCGGCGACACCCTATTCACCTATGCGGTCGGCAAGCTCGTGCTGTTCAGCGCCGATCCCGTCCTGGTGCGAGGCGAGCAGACCTTGCGGGATGGGAAGTTCGCCCGCATCGCGATCGCGAATCCCGCCACGGCTCCCTACGGCGCCGCTGCAGTTCAAGCGATGAAGGCCCTCGCTGTCTACGACAAGCTCTCCGGGAGGATCGTGCAAGGCAACAACATCGCACAGACGTTCCAGTTCGTGGACACTGGCAACGCCGACCTTGGGTTCGTTGCCCTGTCGCAGGTAGTCGAGCGTCCCGCCGGGTCGCGGTGGGTGGTCGCGGCCGACCTCTATAGTCCGATACTGCAGGACGCAGTGCTGCTCAAAAATAGTGCCGGTCAAGATGCCGCGCAGGCGTTCGTCGCCTTTCTGAAAACGCGAGAGGCCGCCGCCGTCATCGAAAGCTTCGGGTACGGCAGCAAGGAGTGAAATCGCGATGCCGGAATTGGAGGAGCTGTGGTCGCCGATACGACTGACGCTCGCGCTGGCCTCGATTACGACGATTGTACTCCTTGTCCTCGGAACTCCAATCGCCTGGTGGCTCGCGCGCTCGAGCGCGCGTGGCAAGGAGGCCGTTGCCGCAGTCGTGGCGCTCCCGCTGGTGCTGCCGCCGACGGTGCTCGGCTTTTACCTGCTCATGGCATTGGGCCCGAATGGGCCGGGCGGGTGGATCGGGAGCCTGTTCGGCCTGCGCTCACTCGCATTCACGTTCGAGGGGCTGGTCATCGGGTCGGTGATCTATTCGATGCCGTTCGTGGTGCAGCCGATCCGCATCGCCTTCGAGGCGTTCGGCGACCGGCCGCTCGAGGTCGCGGCCACCCTGCGCGCTTCGCCGTGGGACGCATTCTGGACGGTCGCGGTGCCGCTGGCGCGGCCGGGCTTCATGACCGGCGCGGTGCTGGGCTTCGCCCATACGGTCGGGGAATTCGGCGTCGTGCTGATGATCGGCGGCAACATCCCGGGCGAGACCAAGGTGCTCTCGGTCGCCATCTACGACTACGTCGAATCCCTGCAGTGGGCGCAGGCGCATATCCTGGCGGCCGGAATGCTTGCATTTTCATTCGTCGTGATCCTCGCGATGATCGTCATCGAGAAGCGCATCGCGCGGCCAGGGATATGACTCGTTCCGATTCCACGATCAGCGCCCGCTACGCCGGCGTAGTTGGAAATTTCGTGCTCGAGGTCGCCTTTGCGGCGCCGATGCGAGGGATCACGGCGCTATTCGGCCCCTCGGGATGCGGCAAGACCACGATCCTGCGTTGCGTGGCGGGACTTACGCGCCTGCCGGGCCGGCTCGTCGTCGGTGCCGAGGTATGGCAGGACGACGAGGCCGCCACCTTCCGCAGGCCGTACGAGCGATCGATCGGATACGTATTCCAGGAGGCCAGCCTATTCGCGCATCTGTCGGTCCGCCGCAACCTGCTGTATGGGCGCCGGCGCGCGCTCAAGGCAGGCGCACAGGAGCACATCCGCCTGGAGGACGTGGTGGCACTGCTCGGCATCGGGCATCTGCTCGACCGCGCCACCGGAGCGCTGTCAGGCGGCGAGCGCCAGCGCGTCGCGCTCGCTCGCGCCTTGCTGGCGCAGCCGCGTCTGCTGCTGATGGACGAACCGCTGTCCGCGCTCGACCGCATGACCAAGGAGGAGATCCTCCCCTATTTCGAGGCGCTGCATACTTCGCTCGCGATTCCCGTGTTGTATGTGACCCACGACATCGGCGAGATCGAACGGCTTGCCGATCACGTGGTGTTGCTCGAAGCGGGACGGGTGGTGGCCGCGGGTCCGCTCGGCGAGGTCTTCGCCGACAGCCGGCTTCCGGTCGCCCGCGCCGCGCAGGCCGCGACCGTGCTCGAGGCTCGCGTGGGCCCATTCCTGGCAGCAGATGGCCTGACCAGCCTCGATGTCGACGGCGAAGCGTTGCTGTCACCCGGGCGCCTCGGGGCAGAAGGCAGCATCTATCGCGTGCGGATTGCCGCCAGCGACGTGAGCTTGGCGATCGAGCGGCCGTCGCTGACGACAATTCTGAACATATTGCCGGTGCGCGTGGCGGACGTTGAGCCACTGAGTGAGGCGCAGGTGAATGTGCTGGTGACGATCGGCCACCGCGATGGCGGACGCAAGCTGCTGGTGCGGGTGACCCGCCGCGCGCAACGCCTGCTCGGCATCCATCCCGGACAGGACATGTACGCGCAGATCAAGGCAGTGTCGCTGGTTGCGTCATCGAGCCGGCAACTCGCGCCAGCCGGGCCTGATCGCGAGGTGCTAGACGGCCCGAAGACCGGCGCTTTTGTTAGCCGACGCGGCGGCCCGCAGAAAGGAACCTTGTAACTCCCCTGGAGAGCCCCGCATCATGGCCGCAGCACGTCTTTCCATCCGCATCGACTTGGCGAGCGGGGACCGCATCGGCCCCGGCAAGATCGCGCTCCTGGAGGCGATTCGATCGACCGGCTCGATCTCGGCGGCCGCGCGCGCGCTCGGCATGTCATACCGCCGAGCGTGGCTTTTGGTGGAAGAGCTCAATCAGGCGCTGCGCCGGCCCGCGGTCGCAGCCGAAACCGGCGGACGCCGCGGCGGTGGCGCGGTTGTCACCGCTGCCGGAGAGCGCGTTGTGCGCCTCTATCGCGCCATCGAATCCAACGCGCGGATCGCGGCGGGAGGCGAATTCCGCGCCATCGGCAAGCTCGTTCGGCGCGAGCGGGCGCGGGCCTGAGCGTCGCAGCTGCGGCTTGGCCAGCCTCACGACAGCTCGAGCTCGGTGAACGCGTCGCGGTGGTGCGCGGCGGCTTCGGGCGAGAAACAGCAGAACACGACGCGGGCGATGCCGCGCGGCGCATGGGTGATTTCCGCCGCCACCGTGCCGACCGCGATGCGGGCGGCGCGCTCCGGCGGAAACCGGTAGATGCCCGTCGAGATCGCGGGGAAGGCGATCGAGGTCAGGCGCCGCTGGGCGGCGAGCGCCAGCGCGGTACGGTAGCAGGACGCGAGCAGGTCATCCTCGCCCTTCTTGCCCCCGCTCCACACCGGACCGACCGCATGGATCACATGGCTCGCTTTCAGCCGATAGCCGCTGGTGATCTTGGCCGAGCCGGTGTCGCAGCCGCCCAGCGTCTCGCATTCCTTCTTCAGCTGCGGCCCGGCCGCGCGATGGATGGCGCCGTCAACTCCGCCGCCGCCGAGCAGCGTGCGATTGGCGGCATTGACGATGGCCGCGACGTCCAGCGTGGTGATGTCGGCGACGCAGACCTCGAGCCGCGTCGTTCCAATCTCGGTGCTGAGCAGGGCAGGAATGACCATGAAATCATGGTAGCGCAATTGCAGGTTGCGCGCAGGATGGCTTCGCGGGGTCGTTACTCCACCATCTCGGCCGCCACGGTCTCCACCATGTCGAGCGTGCTTCGGCGTCCAATGTCGTCGAAATGCGCGTCGAGGAACCGGCGCGCGGCACGCTGGCCGAGCTTGCGCAGCATCTCGAAGTACTCGTAGTCGGTCTTGAGCGTGCTGCGCCCGCCAAGCGATTCGTGGAGTTCCTCCATCACGATGCGGTGCAGCCGCAGACGGCGGAATTCACCCGGCCGCAGGCCGCGCGGCAACCGTCCTTCGTCGATCAGGCGGTTGGCGAAGGCGACCTCGCGCAGCTCCGACAAGAGCGAGGCATTGAAGTTGATCTCGTTGACCCGGCTCAGAATCTCACGCGTGCGCGTCGGTATCTTGCGGCGCTCGCGCGGATTGATCTGGACGATCAGCACATCCTCGGTGGCGCTCGCCCGCAGGAACGGAGTGAGGGTCGGGTTGCCGCTGTAGCCGCCGTCCCAATACGGCACGCCGTCGATCTCGACGGCGCGGAACAAGAGCGGCAGCGCCGCCGAAGCCATGATGATCTCGGGCGTGAGCTCCGCGCGCGTGAACACGCGCAGCTCCCCGGTTTGCACATTGGTCGCGGAAATAAACAGCTCGAGAGCGTGCTCGGCGCGTAGTGCCGTGAAATCGACGAAGCGCTCGATCAGTTCCTTGAGCGGATTGATGTTGAGCGGATTGAGATCATACGGCGACAGCAGGCGGGACATGGCGCCCAGCCACAGGGCCTCGCGCGGCACGAACGGAAACAGCCGCTCGACCACCCCGCGCTGCAGGTCGGGCAGGCGGCCGTCGGCGCTGACCGCCCGCCAGAAATCGCCGAGCCGCTGGCGCGCCTCGGCCGCGCCGCCGCGGGTCAGGCCGTCAGCGAGCATCACCGCGTTCATCGCGCCCGCCGAGGCGCCAGAGATGCCCTCGATCTCGATGCGGCCGTCGTCGAGCAGTTGGTCGAGCACGCCCCAGGTGAAGGCGCCGTGGGCACCGCCGCCCTGCAGAGCGAGGTTGATCGGCTTTGTGAACCGGCCCCATCGCACCGGCGAAACCCGCCGAGGCACGCCGCCGGGCGTGAGCGCCTGAGACGCCAGCTTTGCGAGCAACAATGGAAACATGCGCGTGCTGTTCACCGGAGGCGTTCGGGGGGAGTCCGAATGTGGTGGCGGCATTGCTGCATTGCAATATTAAATTTTTGCGACGCAATAGAGGCGCGCCTTGCTCAAAACTGGCGCTAAAACAGTTAGAGTCCCGCCATGTCAAAGGCCCATCCCTCACGACACCCGGCACCCGGGCGGCCTTCCCTCAGCTTCCCAGCTCCGGATCACGATCATCATCGCTGCTCCGCCGACGCCATGGCGATGGCCGAGGCGGTTTGCGCGCAACGCGGCCAGAGGCTCACACCGATCCGCCGCAAGGTGCTGGCCGTGCTGCTGGGCAGCCACAAGCCGCTCGGCGCTTACGAGATCATCGACCGGCTCGCGCCCAGGGGACCGCGGCCCGCACCGATCACCGCCTATCGTGCGCTCGAGTTCCTCCGCGACAACGGCCTGGTGCACCGTATCGAAAGCCGCAACGCGTTTGTTGCTTGCGTGCACAATCATGCGGCCGGCGCGCTCGTGGTATTTCTGATCTGCGAGCGTTGCGGCGCCGTGGGCGAGGCGTCCTCGGCGCGGGTCACGGCCACGCTGACCTCGGCGGCTCGCGCGGCCGGCTTCACCCCCAGGTCGCCGGTGATCGAGCTCACCGGCGTCTGCAATCACTGCCGCGGCGTGAACCGCGCACGTTGACGCGGGCAGGGCAGTCTGGCACTCCCTCCCCGCAGGCGCGCCAACACTATATTCTGCATGAGCCTTCCGCTTTGCCGCGGGCGAAGGCGTGGTGGCGCCAAAGGAGTCTCGGACCATGAGCGAGGCAGGGCCGCAGCAACGACGCCGATCGGTCGCCGTCGATGTCGGCGGCGTGCGCGTCGGCGGCGGCGCGCCTGTCGTCGTCCAATCCATGACCAACACCGATACCGCCGACGTCGAAGGCACGGCGCGGCAGACTGCGGCGCTGGCGCGCGCCGGCTCGGAGCTCGTGCGCGTCACCGTCGATCGCGACGAGGCCGCGGCGGCGGTGCCACGCATCAAGGAGCGGCTCCTGGCCATGGGGGTCGAGGTGCCGATCGTCGGCGACTTCCACTATATCGGCCACAAGCTCTTGGCCGACCACCCGGCTTGCGCCGAGGCGCTCGACAAATATCGCATCAATCCGGGCAACGTCGGCTTCAAGGAGAAAAAGGATCGCCAGTTCGGCGCCATCGTCGAGACCGCGATTAAACATGGCAAGCCGGTGCGCATCGGCGCCAACTGGGGCTCGCTCGACCAGGAGCTCCTCACCCATCTCATGGATGCGAACGCCCGCTCGCCCAATCCGGTGGACGCGCGCGCTGTGACGCGCGAGGCCATGGTGCAGTCGGCGCTCCTTTCCGCCCAGCGCGCGGAGGAGATTGGGCTGGCGCGCGACCGCATCATCCTGTCCGCCAAGGTGTCGGCGGTGCAGGACCTGATCGCGGTCTATCAGGAGCTCGCCGAGCGCTCGGACTACGCGCTGCACCTCGGCCTGACCGAGGCCGGCATGGGCTCCAAAGGGATCGTGGCCTCGTCGGCGGCGCTAGGCGTGCTGCTGCAGCAAGGGATCGGCGATACCATCCGCATCTCGCTTACGCCCGAGCCCGGTGGCGACCGCACGCTCGAGGTAAAGGTCGCGCAGGAGATCCTGCAGACCATGGGCTTTCGAGTGTTCGTGCCGCTGGTGGCCGCGTGTCCCGGCTGCGGCCGCACGACCTCGACCACGTTCCAGGAACTCGCCCGGGACATCCAGGGCTTCATTCATGAATCGATGCCGGAATGGAAGCGGCGCTACCCCGGGGTGGAGGCGCTCAACGTCGCGGTGATGGGCTGCATCGTCAACGGTCCCGGCGAGAGCAAGCACGCCGACATCGGCATTTCGCTTCCCGGCACCGGCGAGCAGCCCGCGGCGCCGGTCTTCATCGACGGCAAGAAGGTCGTGACCTTGCGCGGCGCCACCGTCGCGGCGGAATTCAAGCAGATGGTGATCGACTATATCGAGCGCCGCTTCGGCCACGGAGGCGCGGGACGGACAGCCGCGGAATAGGTCGGCGCGCCGAGCGGGCCCGAGCCCTCTTGTCCAGTAGACGAAGCGAACGATCTTGCGGCGCGGCTATTGCCGTGCCCGCGCGCTCGGCGCGATTTCGGCCAGCACCCCGATGATCCCGATCAAGAGGCACAGCAGCACGATCTTTTCCATGTGCGCCTCGAATGCCCTCAAACCGCGTTCCCCCAGGAGCCAAAGCTAGAACACAATCGGGGCGGTACAAGCGCCAACGAATGGCAAAGCGGCGCAAAATTTGCGTATATTTTTAGGCGGCGGGGGACCGCATTGCTGGCCCAGGCTCGCGTCGCCGAGCCGACGGCGCCGGCCGCGATTGCGACACACGCTTCGCGGCCGTTGGAACTCAGATCGCACTCGCGGCGATATTCACCATCAGGGCCAGCAGCGCGGCATTGAAGAAAAATGAGACGACGCCATGTGCGCTGACCGCGCGGCGGATGCGTTTGGCCTCGACCGCGACGTCGGAGACCTGGGCGGTCATTCCGATGACAAGCGCGAAATAGACGAAGTCCCAGTAGTCCGGTTCCTGTTCGCCGGGAAATTTCAGCCCACCTGACTTGGCGCCGTGCTCGCCATAGTAGTCATGGGCGTAATGGAGCGCGAAGATGGTTTGGATGAGCCCCCACGAGAGCACGATGGTGGCGGTTGCCAGCGCAAGCTGAGGCGCGCTGCGCGCAGTCCCATGGGTGACCCCGAGCTCCGCGACGATGGCGCCGAGGCTGGCCACGGAGGCGAGGACCGTCAGCATCAGCACCCCGAGCCGGCCTTCGTCCTCGCGCGCGGCATGGGCGCGGATGTGCGTGGTGCCGGAGCACGCCATCAGGCTGTAGACCAGGATGAGGTAAAGCGTGACCCCGGCATCCCAACCGACCAGCGAGCGCGCTGTCGGACCCCAGTTCGAGGGCGAGAGCACCGCCACCAGGATGCCGAAGGCGACCGAGATCGCGAGCCGCGGGCGGGCGTGGATGAGCCGCAGCACATAGGGCAGGCGACGCGCCGGTCGGGTGGATCGATTGGCCATGGCAAGCGCCCCGTCGGCGCTCATTGGTGCTTTCACGCCGCCGCTTTCGGGGGCAGGTTCGCCGACTCGGCTGCGTAAATCTCGTCCATGCGCGACGTGACGCCGTGGGCGGCGATCGCCTCGCTGAACAGCCGACGCACCAGCGGGTGCTCGTCGGCGTAGTCGATCTGCATTCCACCGAGCCGGCGCGAGATCCATGACATCGGCACGCCCTGCGCGTTGCGCGGCGAGAAGTGCTTGAATGCCAGATAGCGCGCCGGGCTGGGCCCGCAATTGAAGTGCTGGTGGAACCAGGCATTGGGTGGAACGATAAGCGTGCCCACCTGCCAGTCATACCGGCGGGGCTCTTCTCCCTCCGGCCACATCAGCGAATAACCCTCGCCCGAGAGCACGATGACGTGGGCGCCGGGTCCATGCGCGTGCGCCTTCTTGTAGGTGCCGACGGGAAACTGCGAGATGTGGCTGGCGATCGAGCCGCGCGCCATGTTGAAGCGGATATGGCCGCCGCCGGCGCCGCGCTCCCTGGCGCTGATCAAGGGCAGGTTTACGGCGTCCGGCACGAAATTGGTCTGCAGCAGAAAGCCGTTCTGCTCGCCCTTCGCACTGAAATAATCGGGCTCGCCGGAGAATCTGTTCGTGAAGTCGTGCGGGTGGTCGAACACAAAGTCGAGGTCGTCGTACAGATTGATGACGGAGGGAGCATTGGTCACGCCGACGTAGCGTACGGGCTCCTGGCCGGAGCCGTTGAAATGCCGGTACCAGCAATTGAGCGGGATCGCGAACATCGCGCCGGCTTTCCATTCGAAGCTCACGCGCGCCCCCGCATTGTTCCACACCGTGGTCGAGCCGCGGCCCGCCAGCACCAGAATCATCTCCTCGAATAGATGATGCTGCGGCGCGAGCGCCTTGCTGGGCGCGATCTCGCACACATAGCAATCGTTCGACGTGCGCGATGCCTCGTGGTTGATGATCACGCCCTTGGCGTTCTTGCGCGCCCACGGCTTGAGCTCGACCGTGCGCAGGTTTGGTACGTACTGCGCGCTGATGATGTCCAACCCGTCCGCGCGCACGAAGCGCAGATAGGGCGTCTCCTTCTCCGTCTTGAACTTGTCCGCCAGCTCTTGCGCGACGATCGCGTCCTTGGCCACGGATTTCCCTCATCGTTTCCCACCGCCGCTGCTTTAGCAGCGGCGCGCGGGTTGCTGCAATGCCGTCGCAACAGCGATCGGCCTTGAGTAACGGATCACGGGCCGATGCGAGCCCATGGACCGCGGCGCCGGCCACCACTACGCTGGCGCGGCGCTGTTCGCCGTTGCTGGGGGAGCCGCCGGCATGCCGGATTTCCTCGTTCCCGGGGTCTATGTCGAGGAGGTCGATTCGACTGCACACGCCATCGCCGGCGTGCCGACCTCGACCACGGCCTTCCTCGGCGCCACCAGCTCCGGTCCTGTTGACGCTCCGCTCCTGGTGCACAGCTTTGCGGAATTCGAGGCGCAGTTCGGCGGCTTGGCGCCGGAGCTGCCGCTCGGCTACGCCGTGCGGCATTATTTCCTCAACGGTGGGCATGCGGCGCTGATCGCGCGCGTTGCGCCGGCAGGCGCTGTCCTCACCGACGCCGACCTCTCCGACGCCGCGCTTGAGCGTGACAAACGCGGCCTATGGCTGCTCGAGCACGCCGAGCAGTTCGGTCTCATCTGCATCCCGCCGCTCGCGCACAACACCGATGTGGGCCCGACGACCTGGAACGCAGCCGCCCGCTATGCACAGCGGCGCCGGGCGATGTTGATCGTCGATCCGCCGGCGGCGTGGACGGCGGCGCAAAGCATCTCTGAGGCTGCGATCACCGCATTGATACAGCGGACCCCCAGCGCCGTGCTCTACTATCCGCGCCTGACGGCACCCGATCCGCTGCACGGGAACCAGGTTGCCGCTTTTGCGCCTTGCGGCGCCATCGCTGGCGTCTATGCCCGCGTCGATGCTGCCCGCGGCGTTTGGAAAGCGCCGGCGGGAGCCGAAGCGACGCTACAGGGCGCGCAGGGACTGAGCGTCGCCGTCAGCGAGCCGCAGCTTGCGGCGTTGAGCGCCCTGGGCGTCAACGCCGTGCGGGCGCTTGCCGGCGGCGGGATCGCGGTCTGGGGTGCGCGCACGCTCGCGGGCGCGGCTGCGGAGCCGGAATTGAAGTATGTGCCGCTGCGGCGGCTGGAGCTCTTCATCGCGGAGAGCATCAGCCGCGGCCTCGGCTGGGTCGCGTTCGAGCCCAATGGCCCGATGCTGTGGGAACGCATCCGCGCGAGCATCGCCCAGTTCCTGTACGGATTGTTTTGCAAGGGCGGCTTGGTGGGGAGCAAGCCCGAGGAGGCCTACTTCGTGCGCTGCGACGCCACCACGATGACGCCGCAGGACATCGAGCAGGGCATTGTCCGCGTGGCAGTGGGATTCGCGCCCCTCGCGCCAGCCGAATTCGTCGTGCTCGGGATCGGGGGCGCGAGCAAAGATCGTCCCGCGGCGCGCTTCGTATCGCAGCGCTATTGCATCCGCACTGCGCGCTACGCGTTGCGTGTCATCTGGGACGGCGATCCCATCGTCGGGGTGACGCGCGTGCGCGGGCTCGGCCAACTCACCGAGCTCGTGACCGTGCGCGACGGGAGCGATCCCAACTCCGCGCGCGTGCTCGTGGGGCCGACGAAGTTCGAGCCGGTCACGGTCGAGCGCGCTGTCACCCGCGACGAGGCGTTCGCCAGGTGGGCGCACGAGGTGCAAGGCCGGGCCGACGGGCGGCAGCCGCCGCGCAAGGACGTGCGCATCGAGCTCCATGATCGCGAGCGCAGGCTAACCGCGGCTTGGCTGCTGAAGAACGCCGTGCCGGTGAAATATGAAGCGCCCGACCTTAACGCCGCGGGTACTGACGTCGCAATCGAGACACTGACGCTGAGTTACGAAGGCCTGGTGTTTGATGACGCGGCGTCGTGACAATTGGCGGCAGCCGGGGTCCCCCTACGTTGCGCTGCATTAACTTCTCATAAATATGCTCATCGACGGTAAGGCAATGATCTTACGGCATTTTCGAGGCGTTACGCTCACGAGCGTTTCAAGATATTGTGCATTGCACCATGGTGTCCCCCCAGGCCATTTGTGGCGCCGGGGTCGAACAAGCATGGAGTACGAACATGAAGACGACGGTGACCAAACTCGCAATCGCGCTGGCTTTGGCTGGCAGCATTGCGCTCGGCACTGCCGCAGTGTCGCTGGGCGGGGCAACGGCTTCCTTCGCGCAGCAGTGCGTGCCGCAATATGATAGCTCGGGCGTGCAGATGGCGCCGTACTGCTGACGCTCGGGAGCCGAAACTACAGGGTTCGGAAAGAGTCCGGGAAACCGGACTCTTTCCTTTTTTGCCCACGACGCAGGCGTGACGCGAACATCACCACCACGGGCACGCAACCTGGTCCTGTTCACGCTGCCGACCGCTGCTGCCATTTGCGGCACGAGCGAGGGATGTCCGAGGCAGGCTATCCACGATAGGCTGGCGGCACGATGCCGATCGCAACGCAATCGCGACGGCGCTCCGCTGCGCCAGCGCGGCGCGCGCGCCGGTGGGTTTCCGGCTTGGCCTGGATCTTTGTGCTCGGCTTGGCGGCAGTGCTGCTGCTGCCATATCTGCTGGTGCCGCTCTATCGTGCGGTCGATCCGGTTTCGACCTTGATGCTCTGGCGCTGGGCGACGGGAGCGCGCGTCGAGCACAGCTTCGTGCCGATCGGACAGCTCGCGCCGGCGTTGTCGATCACCGTGATCGCCGCCGAGGACGGGCGCTTCTGCAGCCATTACGGCATCGACTGGCGCGAGCTGCACGAGCGCCTCGAAGCCGTCGACGATGTCAGCAAGGCGAGGGGCGTCTCCACCATCACCCAGCAGACTGCCAAGAACCTGTTCCTGTGGCCCGGGCGCAGCTTCGTGCGCAAGGCCTTGGAGTTTCCGCTTGCGCTATGGATCGACCTCGTGCTGCCCAAACGGCGCGTGCTCGAGATCTATCTCAACGTCGCGGAATGGGGTCCGAGTGGCCAGTTCGGCGCCGAAGCGGGAAGCCGGTACGCGTTCAACAAGTCCGCGCGGGCGCTGCGGCCACGCGAGGCCGCGCTCCTGGCCGCCATATTGCCCAACCCGCGGCGGCGCAGCGCCAAGCAGCCGGGGCCGGCGGTACGGCGGCTGGCCGCCGTCTACGAGGCCCGCGGCGCCGCCCAGGCGGCGCTGGCGACCTGTGCGAAAGCATCGAGATGACGCGGGGTAGGGCAGCAGTGACCGCGCCCCTAGCCTTCGCGGCCGCGATCCTCTATAAGCCCGGCTTCCCCGGACGAGTGCAGGAGCCAGATCATGGCCGTTCCGAAACGGAAGACATCTCCATCGCGACGTGGGATGCGCCGCTCCGCGGACGCACTCGCGCAGCCGACCTATGTCGAGGACAAGGACTCGGGCGAGTTGCGCCGACCGCATCACGTCGATCTCAAGACCGGCATGTACCGGGGCCGGCAGATCCTGAAGTCGAGGAAGGAAGCCTGACGCCTCGGCATGTCCGGCGCCAGGGCGAGTCCCGGTGCGGACGTACTGCCGATGGGCGGTGCAGGGGCGCGCCCGCGGCACTCGGCGGCTCAACCATTCCAGTTTCACCGAACGTGCTCTAAACTTCGCGCCGCCTGTCGCGGGCGCGCGTGCCCGACATCGCGCCGGCAATGCCGGCGCGAAGAAAGCCGATGGCCATGTATCTGATCGCTTTCCCCCTTCTGCTGCTCCCGTTCGCGTTCTTCAATATCGTCGTCTTTCTACTCAACAACATGCCATTCACCGACGCGGTGTTCACCATTCCGCTCGTCTCTCAGCCGACCGTGCCGCCGGTATTCGACCGCAGCATCCCGGTCACGGTCGGCGACCTGATCGTCGCGATGGGCATGCTCCTGCTGTACGTCGAGGTGGTCAAAGCGGCGCGCCCGGGCGGCAAGGGCATCGTGGACCATCTGCTTTCCTTCGTGGTGTTCATCGCCATGGCGGCCGAGCTCGCGCTGGTGCCGCGCGCTACGGCTTCCCCGTCCGCGACGTCGACCCTGCTGCTGCTCACCGTGCTCGGCTTCGTCGACGTGATTGCCGGCCTGTCGATCAGGCCGATGCACCAGCAGATCGTGCTCGAGCGCACCGAGCGTGCTCCGGGCTGAGTTCCCGGCGTGTTCGCCCACGCACGCAACCAAAGGCGCGATGTTTGCTCAGCCGCCGGTCTCGGCCACGAAACCGGCCGCTTCGATGCCGGCGACCGCCGCCGCCT
Source organism: Xanthobacteraceae bacterium (assembly GCA_036555745.1). Taxonomy (GTDB): domain Bacteria; phylum Pseudomonadota; class Alphaproteobacteria; order Rhizobiales; family Xanthobacteraceae; genus VAZQ01. Next base: position 17,511 of record DATBKV010000185.1, read on the forward strand.
CGTCGTTATCGGAGGTATCGCCGGATACGCCGACCGCCCCAAGGAGCGTCCCTGCCTTGTCGCGGATGAGGACGCCACCCGGCACGGGGACCAGGGCTCCCCCGGTCATTTCGACGAGCGCGGCCGCCATGTGGGGGCGCTCCACCCCGATCTGATGCAGCCGCCGCGATCCCGTGCCGAACGCGACCGAGCCGAAGGCCTTGCCGGAGGCGATCCGCGACCGCAGGATCGGGTTGCCGTCCTCCTCGGCATAGGCTCGCAGCGCCCCGCGGCCGTCAACCACGGCGACGCCGAGCGGCTTGAGCTTCTTCTCACGCCCGGCGGCAAGCGTCTTGTCGAGAACGGTACGGGCTTGGGCAAGGGTCAGTGTCATCGCGTGTCTCCCTGATGGGCGTCGTGACGAATAGCGCAATCGCGCGGCAACAGCCATGAGCCGCGATTTCCAGCTGCCCGGGCGCTCGCCGGTTATCGCTAGCGAGGGCATGGTCGCAAGCTCGCATCCGCTGGCGAGTCTGGCGGCTGTCGAGGCCTTGCGCGCGGGCGGCAACGCGGCCGATGCGGCGGTCACCGCGGTGGCGGTGCTGTGTGTAGTCGAGCCGCAAATGACCGGTATCGGGGGCGATTGCTTCGCGATGGTTCACCGGCCCGGCGAGCTGGTCTGGGGCTACAACGGTAGTGGGCGCACGGGCGCGCGCGCGTCGTTCGAGACGCTGAGGGCAGGCGGGATTCGTGCCATCGCGCCCGATTCGATCCACGCCGTCACCGTGCCGGGTGCAGTCGACGCCTGGGCGGCAATCCTGGCAACGCACGGCCGCTTTTCTCTCTCGCGCGCGCTCGCGCCTGCGATCGGTCATGCCGAAACCGGTTTCCCGGTCGCCGCGCGCGTCGCCTGGGACTGGGCCCGGGCCGCGCACAAGCTCGCCGCCGACGCGGGCGCCGCCCGTCATTTTCTGGTTCAAGGCATGCCCCCGGCCGAGGGCGACGTCGTCAAGCTGCCGGCGCTCGCGCAGACGCTCAAGGTGATCGCGGCCGAGGGGCCTAACGCCTTCTACCAAGGACCGATCGCCGACGACATGGTCGCGACCATCGCGGCACGCGGGTCGTTTCTCCGCGCCGAAGACTTCGAGCGCCACCGCGGCGAGGTGGTCGCGCCCTTGGCCACGAACTACCGCGGGCTCGACGTGCTGGAGCTGCCGCCGAATGCCCAGGGGCTGACCGCGCTGGTGCTGCTCAATATCCTGGAGCGGTTCGAGCTGTCCGCGCTCGATCCGCTGGGTGCCGAGCGTTTCCATCTCGCGCTGGAGGCGGCGAGGCTCGCTTATGCCGTGCGCGACGGTCACGTCGCCGATCCCGCTTTCATGCGCGCTTCGGCACCCGAGCTCATCGACAAGGCGTTTGCGGCCAAGCTTGCCCAGCGCATCGATCGCGCGCGGCGCGGCCCGCTCGCGGCCGGCGCTTCGACCGGCAACGATACCGTCTATCTTACAGTGGTCGACCGCGACCGCATGGCGGTGTCGCTCATCAATACGCTGTTCTCCGAGTTCGGCGTCGGAATTTGCACCGAGAAGTCCGGTATCATGCTCACCAACCGGGGCGCTTGTTTCGTGATGGAGCCTGACCATCCCAATACGTTCGGCCCGCGCAAACGGCCGTTGCACACCATCATCCCCGCGCTCGCCTTTCGCGAGGGCCGCTGTGAGCTCGCTTTCGGGGTCATGGGCTCACACTATCAACCGATGGGGCATGTACAGTTGATCACCAATCTGATCGATTACGACATGGATGTGCAGGCGGCGATCGACGCGCCGCGCGCGTTCTTTGTCGGCGACCAGACCGTGGTGGAGCACGGCTTGCCGCGGGCGAGCATCGAAGGTCTCAGGGCTCGTGGACATGCCGTTGCATTGGCGGCCGTGCCGTGGGGCGGCGCGCAGACGATCCGCATCGACTGGAAACGCGGGGTGCTGGTCGGGGGCTCCGATCCGCGCAAGGACGGCTGCGCGCTGGGCTATTAGGAGCAGGTTGCGGCAGGCGCCCGGGAGCACGGCGCCCCGGGGCCGGATCAGCGGGCTGTTTACGCCTTGTCCTTGTCCTTGTCTTTGTCGCTCAGGCGATCGAGGCGCTTCTGCATCTCTTCCATCTGACGCTTGAGATCATGGATCTCGTCGCCGCCGCCCGCCTGGTGAGGACCGCGCTCCGGCTCGCTCGGCCCTTGGCCTTCGCGCCGGGCAAACGGCGTGAACATGGCAAATGCGCGTTCAAACATTTCCATGTTACGCCGCACCTGGTCTTCGAGCGCGCCGAATGGGCTGCCGCCGAAGGCCTGCGCCATCTGCTGGCGGAACTTTTCCTGCTCCCGGGTGAGCGACTCGATGGAGACTTCGAGATAACGCGGCACCAGCATCTGCATGCTATCGCCGTAAAAGCGTATGAGCTGGCGCAGGAACGCGATGGGCAGCAGGCTTTGGCCTTCCTTGTTTTCCTGCTCAAAAATAATCTGCGCGAGCACCTGCCTGGTGATGTCCTCGCCGGTCTTGGCGTCGTGCACGATGAAGTCCTCGCCTGCCTTCACCATGCCCGCGAGGTCTTCGAGTGTGACGTAGGTGCTGGTTCCGGTGTTGTAGAGCCGCCGGTTAGCATATTTCTTGATAATGATGGGCTGGTCCGGCTTAGCCATGATTTGTCCGCTCGAAGATAATCTGTTTGAGGACCGACTGCGTGGCGTCATCGCCGGTCTCGGCATCGTAGACGACGAACTCCCTCTGGTCGTCCACCATGACGCCGAACTGGTCGATCGTCATGGAAGCTCCCCAGACGGGTTATAGGGCCGACGGTCGGCGTATTGCTTGATCACGGTGGGTGCCGCGGACATGGAAATCCCGGGCTCGCGGTGTCTCCTACCCAGCATAGCCTATTTTTTCCGCGCCCGGCCACCGTTTTGTCCCCGCGCAGTGTCGCGGATCGCAGCGGGCGCCGTGCGACGGCAGCCTGCGTGCCTCGCGGACAATTGATGCGGAGCAGACCGGCGATCCTTCCAATTGACAGCCCCGCGCCCAGATTCCAAGGATGACGGCGAGCAATCCGATCGCAGGCGACCAGGCGAGGTCCGCCGTCGTCACCCGGACACGGAGAGGAGTTACGATATGAAGGACGATATCGTCATCGTCGGCGCGGCGCGCACGCCGGTCGGGGCTTTCAACGGCGCGTTCGCGACGCTGCCGGCCCATGAATTGGGGAAGGTCGCCGTTGCGGAGTCGCTCAAGCGCGCCGGGGTCGAGGCGCCGCAGGTCTCCGAGGTCATTTTGGGCCAGATCCTGACCGCGGGAGAGGGGCAGAACCCCGCCCGCCAAGCCTCGATCGCCGCCGGAATTCCGGTCGAAAGCCCGGCCTGGGGCGTCAACCAGCTGTGCGGCTCGGGGCTGCGCGCGGTAGCGCTCGGCTATCAGGCCATTCTCAACGGCGATTCCGAAATCGTGGTCGCGGGCGGCCAGGAGTCGATGAGCCAGGCGCCGCACTGCGCACATCTGCGCAGCGGCGTGAAGATGGGCAACTTCGAGATGGTCGACACGATGATCAAGGATGGCCTCTGGGATGCCTTCAACGGCTATCACATGGGCAACACCGCGGAGAACGTCGCCCGGCAGTGGCAGATTACCCGCGCGCAGCAGGACGAGTTCGCGGTCGCGTCACAGAACAAGGCCGAGGCGGCCCAGAAAGCAGGAAAGTTCAAGGACGAGATCGTGCCGGTGACCGTGAAGACGCGCAAAGGCGACGTGGTCATCGACACCGACGAGCATCCCAAACACGGGACCACGCTCGAGGCGATCGCGAAATTGCGACCGGCATTCGCCAAGGACGGGACTGTGACCGCCGCCAATGCGTCGGGCATCAATGACGGTGCGGCGGCGGTCGTGCTGATGAAGGCGAGCGAGGCGGCCAAGCGCGGCAGGACTCCGCTTGCCCGTATCGTCTCGTGGGCGCATGCCGGCGTCGATCCCGCGATCATGGGCACCGGGCCGATCCCGGCCTCGCGCGCGGCGCTCAAAAAGGCGGGCTGGAGCATCGCCGAGCTCGATCTCATCGAGGCGAATGAGGCGTTTGCCGCCCAAGCCTGCGCCGTCAACAAAGACCTCGCCTGGGACACCTCCAAGGTCAATGTCAACGGCGGGGCGATCGCCCTCGGCCATCCGATCGGTGCCTCGGGCGGCCGCGTGCTGGTGACGCTGCTCTACGAGATGCAGAAGCGCAACGCGAAGAAGGCGCTCGCCACGCTCTGCATCGGCGGCGGCATGGGCATCGCGATGTGCGTTGAAAGATAAGACGACGGAAGACGAACGGCAGAGCGAGGGCGGGTTCCTGCTCGACGTCTGCCGTCCGTTGTCCCTCGTCGGTCCAGGGAGGAGCGAGTATGGCACGCGTCGCGTTGGTGACGGGCGGAACGCGCGGAATCGGCGAAGCGATATCGAAGGCGCTCAAGGCGGCAGGCTACACGGTCGCCGCCACCTATGGCGGCAACGACGAGGCGGCGCAGAAGTTCAAGGCGGCAACCGGCATTTCGGTCTACAAGTGGGACGTCTCCTCCTACGAATCCTGCGTCGCCGGCCTCAAACAGGTGGAAGCCGAACTCGGCCCGGTCGACGTGCTGGTGAACAACGCCGGCATCACCCGCGACACCATGTTCCACCGGATGACGCCCGAGCAGTGGAGCGCGGTCATCAACACCAATTTGAATTCACTGTTCAACATGTGCCGGCCGGCGATCGAGGGCATGCGCGGTCGTAAATTCGGTCGCATCATCAATATCTCCTCGATCAATGGCCAAAAGGGACAGATCGGCCAAGTCAATTATTCGGCCGCCAAGGCGGGCGAGCTCGGCTTCACCAAGGCGTTGGCGCAGGAAAGCGCCAAAAGCGGCATTACCGTGAACGCCGTCTGCCCCGGATACATCGCGACCGACATGGTGAAGGCGGTTCCCAAAGAGGTGCTGGAGAAAAGCATCTTGCCGTTCATCCCCCTCGGCCGACTGGGGGAGCCGGAGGAGATCGCGCGTTGCGTCGTCTTCCTCGCCTCGGACGATGCCGGCTTCATCACCGGCTCGACGCTGACGGCAAACGGCGGCCAGTACCTGGCCTGAGCAAGGCGATCAGATCGACGCGCCCGCCGGCGCCCAGCCCGGCGGCGCGAGCTCGAAGCCGGCGTACTCGAAGCCTGGCGCCACCGTGCAGGTCACCAGCGTCCATTCGCCGAGGCTGCGGGCGGCTTGCCAGGCGTGAGCCGGCACGATCGCCTGCGGCCGTTCGCCGGCGAGGAGATCGGGCCCGAGCCGCACGCGCTCAACCGGGCCCTGCTGCCCGGGCGTGATCGCGAGTTCGATCGGCGCGCCGGCGTGATAGTGCCAACCCTCGACCGCATCGACCTTGTGCCAATGGGAGCGCTCGCCGTGCGCGAGCAGATAATAGATCGCCGTCGAGGCCGGGCGCACACCGTCCACGGTGCGGGTATCGCGGAAGGTCTGGCGAAAATGTCCGCCCTCGGGATGCGGCCCGAGACCGAGCAGTCGGATGACCTCGGCGGCTGACAACATTTGCGGCCCCTTCAACGGGTGCGCAACCGGATGGTCCTCGAACGTATCGAAACGCGACACCCGACGATTTGCGGCAACCGTCGAGGAGCGGGTCGCCGGAACGGCCGCTCGGCGTTACGACCTGTTCTTGCGCTCGCGAATCTCGGCGAACACCCGCCACGGCGGGCTGCCGGCCAGTCCGACCGCGTTTGCCACCTCCGGCACGTCGGCCCGCAGGAATGGGTTTGCCGCTCTTTCTTGCGCCAGCGTCGACGGAATAGTGGGCTTGCGGCCGGCGACAAGTTTGTCCACCTCGGCCTCGCGCGCGCGCAACGCGGCATTTGCGGGCTCGATGGTCTTGGCGAAGCGAACGTTGGCTGCGGTATATTCGTGACCGCAATAGATTCGCGTGTCCTCCGGCAGGGCGCGCAGCTTCAGCAACGATCTCCACATCATTTCCGCAGTGCCCTCGATGACGCGGCCGCAGCCGATGGAGAACAGCGTGTCGCCGACGAAGGCGAGCTTCTCGGCCGGCAAGAAGTAGCTGATATGGCCGGCGGTATGCCCGGGCGTCTCCAGCACGCGGGCGGCAAGCGAACCGACGCGCACTTCGTCATTCTCGCGCACCGTGGCATCGACCAACGGAATACGCGCGGCTTCGCCGTGCGGGGCGACGACGCGACAGCGATGGTGCTGTTTGAGCTCAGCGATTCCGCCGGTGTGATCGGCATGATGGTGGGTCACGAGGATGTCGCTGAGCCGCCAGCCCGTGGCCGCAAGCGCAGCCTGGATGGGGCCGGCCTCCGGCGCATCGATCGCCGCGGTTGCGCCGCTCTCGCTGTCATGCAGCAGCACGCCATAATTGTCCTTCAGGCAGAGGAAAAGATTGATTTGCGCGGACATGTCGATCGCTCTCCGAAACTCGGCCGCCTACTTAGGCGCCGGCGGCCCCGACGCGCAAGGTTGGCGCGGCTTCCGGCGCCGGATTAGCCGCCCATGCAGAAGCCGGCGGCCCCGGAGCGCAAAACCACGACAGCGCAAATCCATGATAGCTTGTATGCATGTCCATTGACGTCGTCGACCTGCGCAACTTTTACGCCCAGCGGCTGGGCGTGGTGGCGCGTCGTTTCATCGGCCGAGGCATTCGCCGGCGCTTTGCCGATACCCGCGGCATGAGGGTGCTCGGCGTGGGCTACTCCACGCCCTATCTTGGTCTGTTTCGTGAGGAGGCGGAGCGCTGCCTCGCCTTTATGCCGGCGGTACAGGGCGTAATGCAGTGGCCGACCAACCGGCCCGGCCTCGCTGCCCTCGTGGACGAGCTCGAGCTGCCGCTACCGGATTCGGCGGTGGATCGGGTGCTGCTGGTGCACGCGCTCGAAATGGCGCAGGACCCGGTCGCCCTGCTGCGCGAGATATGGCGCGTCCTCGCAGGAGGCGGGCGAGTGCTCATCGTGGTGCCGAACCGGCGCGGGGTATGGGCGCGCCTGGACACGACTCCCTTCGGCCACGGGCGGCCTTATTCGCGGTCGCAGGTCACGCATCTCTTGCGTGAGGCCTGGTTCACGCCGACCGGATGGGGCGAAGCTCTCCACGTTCCGCCGGTTCCGCGCGGCTGGTTCCTGCGTTCCGCGGTGGCGTGGGAGCGAGCGGGATCGGCGGTTGCCGCGCCGTTCGCCGGGGTGCACATCGTCGAGGCGACCAAACAAGTGTATCGGGCCGTTCCGGCCAGACGCGAGCGGGTGAGACTGGTGCCGGCACTCGAGCCAGCACTGGCGCCCTGACCCAAGCAGCCCCGCCGACGCGGCCAGCCGGCAATACCGGGATGCGCGCAACCGGGAATCTTACCCCGGGTATTGAGCGCGACCGCGACCGGTTATCTCGGAGACAACGGCCGACCGGCTGCAATCAGTCGCGCGACGCCGGCTCGTCGCCGCCGTCGCCGCCGCCCTGCATGTCGGGCCGCGGGCCGCGATGGCGGCGTCGGCGCCGATGCAGCGGGAAGCGGTCGGCCTGGTTGTCATGACCGTTCTGAGTCTGCTGCGAGCCGTGATGCTGCGGCTGTTGCCCGCCGGTGATGAAGGACGGCAGCCGCTCGACATCGCCTTCGGTGGCGGTGCCAGCCTGCGGCCGCGGCTGGTGCGGCTGATGCGTCGGATGCGGGAACGGTTGCGCATCGCGCGGCATGTAGGGTTGCGGCTCGCGCGTGCCGTAGGGCGCGTCGCCGGCGCCGCTCATGGACGCTTGCCCGTCGTCCTCGTCGAAGGCGTCTTCGCGCGCACCCGGCACTTCGCCGTCCGGCCGCGAGAAGTGCGGATTGTTTTGCCGGAATTGCTCCTGCGCCGCGGCGATCACACGATAATAGTGCTCGGCGTGCTGATAGTAATTTTCTGCCGAGATCGGATCACCCGAGGTCTGCGCATCGCGCGCAAGTTGAATATATTTCTCGGCGATATGGGACGGATTGCCGCGAATCTTCACATCCGGGCCGTTCGACTCATATACGCGCGCCATCGGATTGTGACTCTTGCGATGGTTGTTGCGCCCGCGCATCCGTTTGTTCTGACCGTTTCTCATGGCTTGCCTGTTGCCAACCCCTTCATTGTGGCGGGCCGACGCCGCCGTGCTTCGCCAGTACTACTCCTCACGCGACCGGCGCGGTGGCGTCCGCGCCTTCGCCTGCTCAAACAAGGGATAGAAATGCGGCGCCTTCGGCCGCCATGTCAGTTTCCGTGCCGCGAAGCAGCAATTCCGCAGCGCGCTGCGGTGTTGCCCACCACTCCCTCACGGGCATGTCCGCGCCATTCGCGGATCAGCACCAGATCGATGAAACATTCCGTCCCGATTGGGCGACCCATCTGCCGGGTCATCCGGCGTCCTTCGTTCGCTTGGTCTGCACCGTCGGCTCTCCGCAGTCCTGCTCGGGGCTCGCTATCGGCGCTCAACAATCTCGGGTCGATTCCGTGGCCGAAACCTAGTCGGTCTTGACCCACAATCCAAGTGCTTTTTTTCGCACCAGGAATGTGGAGGTCTCATGGCGGCAGCCGCATGACCACAGCCCGAACCACACCCGATAGATCGTGCTGCTCGGCCACCGGCGCAAGCCCTGCCGCGGCGAAGATGGAGCGTACCGGGCCGTCCTGGCCCCACCCCACCTCCACCACCAGGACGCCGTTCGGCGCAAGCAGGCGGCATGCATCCCCCGCAATGGCTCGATATGCCGCAAGGCCGTCGGGCCCGCCGTCGAGCGCGCGTCGGGGATCGAATTCGCGCACCTCGGCCTGCAAGTCGGCAATGTCGGCCCGCGCCACGTAGGGCGGATTGCAGACCAGCACATCAGCCGGCCCCTTCAGCGCCGTACCATAATCGCAAGCCACGAACGCAGCGCGCGCGCCAAGGCCGAGCGCGATGGCGTTGGCGCGGGCGCAGGCGAGCGCGCCGGGTGCGATGTCGGTGCCGATACCGTTGGCCTCGGGCAACTCCGAGAGCAGCGCCAGCAGCAAGGCGCCGCAGCCGGTGCCGAGATCGGCGATGCGCAACGAGACCCGGCCGCGGGCTTGCGCCGCCGCAAGCGCGGCTTCCACCAGAGTCTCGGTTTCGGGCCGTGGCACCAGGGTCTCGGCATTGAGCCTGAACGACAGCCCCCAGAATTCCTTGCGGCCGAGGATGCGGGCAACCGGTTCGCGCGCCAGCCGGCGCGTCGCAAGCGCGGCGAGCGCGTGCGCCTCGGCAAGCGTGAGGTGGCGCTCGGGCTGCGCCGCGAGCGCGGCATGGTCGAGTCCCAGCGCCTGGCCGGCCAGTATGCGGGCATCGAGCTCGGGCGCATCGAGCTGGCAGCGGCGAAACGCACGCGCGAGATGCCGGCGCGCATGCTCGAGCGAGATGCCGCGCAGGTCATCGGTTCGCACCATCGGGCACGCGGGAGCTTGGGCGCTCGCCGTGCGCTCTGCGCGCTGCGATGACACGTCGGCGGCGGCGGGTTCGCCTTGCGGGCCGTGTGCGCTCATCACTGCGGCGCCGCTTCCGCCGCCAGCAATGCCGCCTGGTGCTCGGTGACCAGCGCGTCGATGATTTCGCCGAGCGCTTCGCCCTCGATCACCTGCGGCAGCTTGTAAAGCGTGAGATTGATGCGATGGTCGCTGACCCGGCCCTGCGGGAAATTGTAGGTGCGGATGCGCTCGGAGCGGTCGCCGGAGCCGACCTGTCCGCGGCGCTCGGCGGCGCGCGCCGCGTCCTGCCTCTGGCGCTCGTGATCGTAAAGGCGCGCACGCAGGACTGCCATCGCCTTGGCGCGATTCCTGTGCTGGGATCGATCCTCCTGCATCATCACCACAATGCCGGTCGGAATGTGAGTGACGCGCACGGCGGACTCGGTCTTGTTGACGTGTTGGCCGCCGGCGCCGCCCGAGCGCAGAGTGTCGATCTTGAGGTCGGCGTCGTCGATCTGGACATCGACCTCGGCGGCCTCCGGCAGCACGGCAACCGTGGCGGTCGAGGTATGAATGCGGCCGGAGGCTTCGGTATCGGGCACGCGCTGCACGCGATGCACGCCGGATTCGAACTTCAGCCTAGCGAACGCCCCACGGCCGCGAATCTCCGCGACGATCTCCTTGTAGCCTCCCACGCTGCCTTCGCTGGCCGAGATGACCTCGATCTTCCAGCCTTGCTTGGCCGCATAGCGCTCGTACATGCGGAACAGGTTGCCCGCGAACAGCGCGGCCTCGTCACCGCCGGTTCCGGCGCGGATCTCGAGGATGACGTTGCGCTCGTCCATCGCGTCCTTGGGCACGAGCGCGAGCTTGATCTTTTGCTCGAGCTCGGTGCGCTGCTGCTCCAGCTGGGCCTTCTCTGATGCCGCCATCGTGCGCATCTCGGCGTCGGTGGCGGGATCGGCGATGAGCACATCGAGGCCCGCGAGCTCGGAGACGACGCTGCGATAGCGCTTTGCCGCATCCACCACTGGGCCGAGCTCGGCCAACTCGCGCGACAGCTTGACATAGGTCTCGGGGGGCAGACCACGCGCGAGCTCGCTTTCGATCGTCCCGTGACGGGTGATGAGCGCGTCGAGTTTCTGGTCAGGAAGGCTTGCCATGTTGCTCATGCGAAACGCGGCGGCGGTTTCGGAAATGTGACCGCCGCCCGCGACACCAACATAAGATGGGGCGCCGGCATCAAAGCTGCAGCCCCTCCGCAGCGGCGAAAGCCTTGAGCCGCTCCCGTATCGACACGCTGCCGGCCGGGCTGTCGATGAGGGGCTGGATCAAGGCCGCGGCCTTGCCGGCATTGAGCTCGAGCAGCAACGCCTTGACCGGCCCGACCGCGGAAGGTGCCAGCGAGAGCGCGCGGTAGCCGATCGCAACCAACGCCAGTGCCCCGAGCGGTTTGGAGGCGAGCTCGCCGCACAGCGTGACCGGCTTGGCATGCGCGCGACCCTTGTCCGCAATCGTCTTGAGCGCGCGCAGGACCGGCGCCGAGAGTGGATCGAAGCGGTCGGCGACCCGCGAATTGCCGCGGTCGGCGGCGTAGAAGAACTGCACCAGGTCGTTCGATCCGACCGAGAGGAAATCGACCCGCGCGAGCAATTCGTCCAGCTGATAGAGCAGGGACGGCACCTCGAGCATGGTGCCGACCTCGACCCGCTCCGGCAGCTTGTGGCCGTGCCTGCGCAAGTGAGTGAGCTCGCGCTCCACCAGCGATCTCGCCTCGTCGAATTCCTCGACCGTTGCGATCATCGGGAACATCACTTTGAGGTCGCGCCCGCCCGCCGCCCGCAGCAGCGCGCGCATCTGGCTGCGCAGCAGGCCCGGACGGTCGAGCCCCAGCCTGATCGCGCGCCAGCCCAGCGCCGGATTTTCCTCCTCGACGTTGTGCATGTACGGCAGCACTTTGTCGCCGCCGATGTCGAGGGTGCGGAAGGTCACTGGCCGCTCGCCGGCGGCGTCGAGCACGGCGCGGTAGAGTGAGAACTGCTCGGCAGTGCGCGGAAATGTCGCCGCCACCATGAACTGCAGCTCGGTGCGGAACAGCCCGATGCCGGCAGCACCGGTCTCCTCGATGTGCGGCAGGTCGACGGCTAGTCCGGCGTTGATCATGAGCGTGATCTTCTCGCCGTCCTTGGTCATGCACGGCTTGTCGCGCAGCGCCAGGTATTGCAGTTGCCGGCGCGCGCGCAGCCGCACCCGCTCGACATAGGCTGCTTCCATGTCCGGCGATGGGCGCACGTGCATGTCGCCGCTCGAGCCGTCCACGATGATGGCGTCGCCCGGATCGGCCACGCCGGTCGCGTTGGCGATCTCTCCCACCGCCGCGATGCCCAGCGCGCGCGCGACGATCGCCACGTGCGAATTGGGGCCGCCTTCCTCGAGAACCAGCCCGCGCAGACGCTTGCGGTCGTATTCGAGCAGCGCGGCCGGCCCCATGGAGCGGGCGACGAGGATGGCATTTTCCGGCAGGCGATCGCGCGCCGGCGCGTAGTCCTTGCCGAGCAGCTGATGCATCAGCCGGTTGGCGAGCTCGTCGAGGTCGTGCAGGCGCTCGCGCAGATAGGGATCGGTCGCGCGCAACATGCGCGCCCGGGTGTCAGACTGCACGCGCTCGACCGCCGCCTCGGCCGTGAGGCCTGTCGCCACCGCCTCCTCCAGGCGGTGCACCCAGCCCCGGTCGTAGGCGAACATGCGATAGGCTTCGAGCACGTCGCGGTGCTCGCCACCGTCGGCGACCTCGCCGCGCTCGAGCAGCACGTCGAGATCGGACCGCATGGTCTCGATCGCCGCTTCCAGCCGCTTCAGCTCTCGCGGGACGTCATCGGCGATGAAATTGGTGATGACCACGCGCGGCTCGTGCAGAACCACGTGACCGAGCGCGATGCCGTCGTTAAGCGCGGTGCCGGTCAGGTGCAGTGGGCGGCGGGCGGCGGGTTCGGCGCCGGGCTGTGCGATGGCCGAGAGCTCGCCCGAAGCGATCATCTCCGCCAGCACCATCGCTGTCGTCTGCAGCGCCTCCTCTTCCTCCTCGGTGTAGGTGCGCCGCGCGCGGTTCTGCACCACCAGTACGCCGAGCGTGTTGCCGGCGCGCAGCACCGGGACGCCTAGGAACGAGTGGTAGATTTCCTCGCCGGTCTCCGCCCGATAGGAGAACGCCGGATGGTTCTGGGCATCCGAGAGATTGATCGGATTGGCTTCGCTCGCGACCAGGCCGACCAGGCCCTCGTCGGAGCGCAGCACGGTCTGGTGCACCGCCTCTTTCTTGAGGCCCTCGGTGGCGTAGAGCTCGAGCGTGCCGTCGACCCGCAGCACGTAGACGGAGCAGACCTCCGCTACCATGTTCGCGGCGATCAGCACCACGATCTTGTCCAGGCGCTCCTGCGCGCTGACCGGCTCCGCCATCACCTCGCGCAGCCGGCGCAACAGCACGCGCGGACCGCCGAGCGCGCCACGCATGACGTGTTCCTCGGAACAGCCCATTCCGCCGAGGCCGAGCGCGTTCAACGCGCGCCGCGCCCTCGGCTCGACCAAGTCAGGAAACAGCAACCGCCGGACCTGGGCGCCCGCGGCGGCTACAATCCGTCAGGCCGTATACCGAATGCGGCACCGGCCGGGCAAGCCAAAGCGTCCGTCCCGGGGACCGCTACCAAGCGTAACTCGCGGAAATACGGCCGCAAGCCGCGCGGAATTGATCGCTGTCGACGAGCGCGGCGTATACGTCGCGCAGCCCCGCGGCGGCGGGAAGCGCGAGGTCCGAATGCGACAGGCTCGTATCCGGCCCCAGCAGCCGTTCGATGGCTTCGGCCACGGCGGCCGCATCGGCACGGGTTTCGAGCAGGGTCGCAGGCAGGTCGGCGGTGAGCCTTTGGAGCAGCATCTCGTGGTCGGCCAGGGGCAGCCGCGTCATGTCGGCGCCGGCCAGCAACTTTGCCAACCGATGATCGGGATGAGCAGCATCCGCGAGCGCGGGCTTGAGGTCGCGAAACTGAAGGACGTCGGGGAAAGAAGTGGGCGCGGCTTCCAGGCAGCACGCAAGCTCGCGCGCCTCCTCCGCGAGGTAATACCGGTTCAGGCTGTCGAACCAGACGTAGCGGTAGCCGTGCCGGGCGAGAAACGGCTCCCATTCCGGCCAAGCCGGCGCCAGCGTGTAGGGGGCGAGCGCCTCGACCACGACCACCTTGGGCCGGTAATTTCGCCAGTCGCCGTTGAGCAGCACGTCCCGCTCCACGCCTTCGACGTCGACCTTGAGAAAATCGAACACCGAGGGCGCATGCTGCTGCTGGCACAACTCGCGCAGCGTCATGACCGGAACGGTGATCGCCTGCGAGGTCTTTCCGAACTCGCTCAGCGCCGAGCGGGCATGATCCTCGATCATGGTCGAGAGGCCATGGAACTCGTTCACCAGATGGAACCTCGCCATGCCAGTGACAGCGCCGATGAGCGCCTCGAGATGACGATCGCGCCGCCGCACCGCACTGGTCAGACGCGCCAGCCACGGATTGGGCTCCACGGTAATGCCGCGCCATCCCTTGAGGTAGAACGCGAACGACGCGTTGTCGTGCACCGGATGGCCGGAGCCGATGTCGATGTAAAAGCCTTCGCTGCGCGCGCCGAAGCAGCGCATGAGGTAGAGATCCTCGAAACGCTGGGCGTAGGAGATCAGCGGGGCGTTGGACACGGCGCTACCGGGCGGCAACCGACGCAGGACAGGCGATGGCGCGGAAACCGGCTTTGACGGCGGCATTGCGCGCCCTCTCTCCGCCCCCCGGCGGCAGGCTATTTGTCCAGGTCGTACAGCGAGTGCAGCGTGCGGACCGCGAGCTCGGTGTAGTTGGCGTCGATCAGCAGCGAGAACTTGATTTCCGAGGTGGTGATGGCGCGGATATTGATGCCCTTCTCCGCCAGCGCCTTGAACGCCTTCGCCGCGACGCCGGCATGGCTGCGCATGCCGATCCCGATCACCGAGATCTTGGCGACGTCATTGGCCCCGTCGATGCGCTCGTAGCCGACCTGGCCCTTGGTTTTGATCAGCACGTCGGCGGCGCGCTGATAGTCGGAGGCGGGCACCGTGAACGTGACGTCGGTGGTGACGCCGTCGCCGGAGACGTTCTGCACGATCATATCGACGTTGATATTGGCGTCGGCGAGCGGTCCGAAGATCGCGGCCGCGACCCCGGGTTTGTCCTGCACGCGGCGGATCGAAATCTGCGCCTCGTCCTTGGAAAAGGCGATGCCGGTGACGACTTGCTGCTCCACGATCTCCTCCTCGCCGCAGATGAGGGTTCCGGGCGGCGTGCCGTGCGGATCGACGTCCTCGGGCTTCTCAAAGCTCGATCGTACGAAAACGCGCACATTGTGCACCATTGCCAGCTCGACCGAGCGCACCTGCATGACCTTGGCGCCGAGCGAAGCGAGCTCCAGCATCTCCTCGTAGGCGATGCGATCGAGTCGGGCGGCGCGCGGCACAACGCGGGGGTCGGTGGTGTAGACGCCGTCGACGTCGGTATAGATGTCGCAGCGCTCGGAGGCGATCGCTGCCGCCACGGCGACCGCGGAGGTGTCCGAGCCGCCGCGCCCCAGCGTCGTGATGCGGCCCGTCTCCTTGTGCACGCCCTGGAAACCCGCGATCACCGCCACCTCGTGACGCTCCTTGAAGCGTTTGACCAGTTCGGCGCCGTTGACGTCGAGCACGCGGGCCGAGGCATGGGCATTCGAGGTCAGGATCGGCAATTGCCAGCCCTGCCATGAGCGGGCATTGACACCCATCCCCTCCAGCACGATCGCCAGCAGGCCGGCGGTCACCTGCTCCCCCGACGACACCACCGCATCATATTCGCGGGCGTCGTGCAGCGCCGCCGCCTCCCGGCACCAGGCCACGAGCTGATTGGTGGCGCCCGCCATCGCCGAGACGACGACCGCCACCTCATGGCCGGCATCAACCTCGCGCTTGACATGGCGCGCGACGTTGCGGATGCGCTCGATGTCGGCGACCGAGGTGCCGCCGAACTTCATCACCAGGCGGGCCATGGCGGGCTTGCGCAGTTCTCCGACGCAACCTCAGGGGCGCGCGATCCGCTTTTTCTGCCAAGCCCCCGCGCGAAAAGGCGCGTATACATAGCGGCGAGGGCAGAGGGCCGCAACCGCGCGTTGGGAGGCATGATGGCTGGCAATATCGCATCGAAGCCTGCCTCGACCGTAGATGATGCGGAAGTCGCGCGACTTTCGGCGCTCGCGGCCGAATGGTGGGACGCGCGCGGCAAGATGGCCGTGCTGCACAGGTTCAATCCGGTTCGGCTCGCCTTCATCAAGGATGCCGTGTGCCGGCATTTCAAGCGCGACCAAAAGCGCCTCGATGCGCTCGCCGGGTTGCGGATGCTGGATATCGGGTGCGGCGGCGGCATTCTGAGCGAGCCGCTGGCGCGGCTCGGCGCGCTCGTGCTGGGCGCCGATCCCTCGGCGACCAATATCGAGGCGGCGCAGGCCCATGCGGCCGCGGCCGCGCTGAGCGTGGACTACCGCGTGACCACCGCGGAGGCGTTGGCGGACGCGGGTGAGCGCTTCGAGGTGGTGCTGGCCATGGAGGTCGTCGAGCATGTCGCCGATCTGGATCTGTTCGTCCGGCGTTGCGCCGAGATGGTGCAACCCGGCGGTCTCATGATTGCAGCGACCATCAACCGCACGCTCAAGAGCTTCGCGCTGGCGATCGTCGGCGCCGAATACGTGCTGCGCTGGCTGCCACGCGGTACCCATCAATGGGACAGGTTCGTCATGCCGAACGAGCTCGAGGCAGCGCTCGCGCGCCACGGTCTCAGCGTGGTGGACGAAACCGGGGTGAGCTATGACTTGCTTGCCGACCGCTGGCGGCTCTCGAACGACATGGACGTCAACTACATGCTGGTGGCAGAGCGTGCCCGCTCGTGAGCTGCAATCCCGCCACCCCGTTCAAAGGTCGAACCGGATGATCCTCGAGCTGGTCTTGTTCCGATCGCCGCCCGGCATGGACCGGGACGCCGTGCTGGAGGATGCCAAGCACACGATCCCGCGCTGGCGCGCCAACCCGGATCTCCTGCGCAAGCACTACATCCTCGGCGAAAATGGCGAGGGAGGCGGCGTCTACATCTGGCCGTCGCGCGCGGCAGCGGAGAAGGGCCACGACGCGGCGTGGCGGGAAGGCGTGCGCAAGCGGACCGGTGCAGACCCAGTCATCCGCTATTTCGATCTGCTGATGGTCGTCGACAACGAGCGCGGCAGCGTCACCGAGTGGACCGCGAGCGGTGCAGCTCGTCCGGTCCGCTAGCGCGCCTGGCCGCACGCGTTCCCATGTTCGATCCGGCCTGGCTGTGGGCGCTGTTCACCCTCATTGCCGCCGCCGCCCAGACCGTGCGCAACGCGACGCAGCGCGAGCTCACCGCCAAGCTCGGCACCGCGGGTGCGACCCACGTGCGCTTCCTGTTCGGCTTTCCGTTCGCGCTGCTGTTCCTCGTCGGCGTCATGCTCGCGCTGGCGCAGGAGCCGCCGCGCCCGGCGGCGATCTATTGGCTCTGGGTGATCGGCGGCGCACTCACCCAGATCGCCGCCACTGCGCTGATGCTTGCCGCCATGAACGACCGCTCGTTCGTCGTGGTCTACGCCTATATCAAGACCGAGCCCGTGCAGGCCGCGCTGTTCGGCTTGGTCTTTCTCGGCGACGCCGTGGCGCCGTCGACCGCCGCCGCGATATTGACCGCCACCACCGGCGTCGTGGTGATGGCACTCAAGCCGGGCACCGCTTCGGATCTGAAGGCGACCCTGCTCGGTCTCGCCGCCGGCGCGATGTTCGCGGCATCCGCGGTCGGGTATCGCGGAGCGATTCTCGCGCTCGCGCTGCCGAGCTACGTGATGGCCGCGACCTTCACCCTCGCCGTCGGCTTGCTGTTGCAGTCGGTGCTGCTGTCGCTCTATCTCGCGTTGCGCAATCCGGCGGCACTCGCGGCGATCGTGCGCTCCTGGCGGCCATCGCTGTTCGCGGGCTTCATGGGTGCGCTGGCGTCGCAGTTCTGGTTTCTTGCCTTTGCGCTCGCCACCGCCGCGAGCGTGCGCACGCTGGCGTTGGTCGAGGTGCTGTTCGCGCAGGCGATCTCGCGCTTCGTGTTCAAGCAGGCGACCACCGGCCGCGAAGCGGCGGGCATCGTGCTGATCGTGGTCGGGGTCGTGTTGCTGCTATGGGCGCCCTGACAGGCGCAAGGCCGCGCGTCCGGGGAGCCTAATTCCACTCGTCCGGCAGCACCGGCAGCGGGTGGAACTCGATGCCTTCCTCATGCAGCTCCTTCGCCTGATCGGGCGAGGCTTCGCCATAGATCGAGCGGTGCTCAATCTCGCCGTAGTGCATCTTGCGCGCCTCTTCCGGGAACCGGCGGCCGACATGGTCGGCGTTCGCCACCAGATGCTCGCGCAGCTCCTTCAATTTCCGACGGAGCTCGCGCTCCTGCGGCGACACCATGGCGACCGCGCCGGGCGCCGACGGCGGCGCGGGCGAGGCGGGCTGCTGCGCCGGCGCAGGGCGGCGCTCCTTGGCGCCCGACACGCGCGGCGCCATGATTGCCTTTTCCACTTTGGTGGAATGGCAGAGCGGACAGCTGATGAGGCCACGCCTGACTTGCTTGTCGTAAGCCGCGGAGCTCTGGAACCAGCTCTCGAAGGTATGCCCCTTATCGCAGGCGAGCGCGTAACGGATCATGCCGGGGTCCTCACGGCATGGAGATGGGCGGGTTCCGCCATCGGCTCGATGACCTCGAAGCGGCGGCCGTGCTGCAGCGAAGGGATCTTGGCGCGTGCCGCCGTCACCTCCGCCGGATCGATGCGCGCCAGGATCAGCCCCGGCTCGGTGCCGCCTTCGGCCAGAATGCGCCCCCACGGATCGACCACGAGCGAGTGACCGAAGGTTTCGCGGCCGTTCTCATGCATGCCGCCCTGGGCGGCCGCGAGCACGAACGCGCCGTTCTCGATGGCACGGGCGCGGTTGAGCACGTGCCAGTGCGCCTCGCCGGTTTGCTTCGTGAACGCGGAAGGAACCGAAAGAAACGAGCAGCCGGCCTCCGCCAGAGCGCGATAGAGCGCGGGAAAGCGAAGGTCGTAGCAGACCGTCAGCCCCAGCCGTCCCCACGGCAGGTCGGCGGTGACGGCGATGTCGCCGGGACGGTAGCTGCGCGATTCGCGATAGCTTTCGCCATTGGCGAGATCGACGTCGAACATGTGGATCTTGTCATAGCGCGCGACGATGTCACCCTTGCGGTCGATCAGAAACGAGCGGTTCGCCGCCTTCTCGGGCAGGAGCTTGATCGCCAATGAGCCGACGTGGACGAAGATGCCGAGCCTGCGCGCGCGCTCGCGCAAGGCGGCAAGCGTCTGGTCGCTCTCCTCAGGCGCGATGGCGGCGAACAGGCGCTCGCGCTTGATCTCCAGGATGTTGGTCATTTCGGGGGTCAGCACGTATTCGGCGCCCCGGTCATTGGCCTCCTCGACCAGCCGTACCGCCGCATCCAGGTTGGCTTGCGGCGAAAGGCCCGAGCGCATTTGCACGAGGGCGGCGGTGAAGGCAGCGGGCTTGGCTGTGTTCATTCCCGGGGACTCCCGTCGGCTCCCACGCGCGCCGCGCCAGCGCCGAGCAGCGAGTCGAGCTTGCCGGCCCTGTCGAGCGCATAAAGATCGTCGTAGCCGCCCACATGGGCTGCGCCGACGAAAATCTGCGGCACGGTCATGCGCCCGTGAGCGCGCGCCACCATGTCGCTTCGCCCTCCGGGGTCGCCGGTTACGTCGATTTCGGTGAACGCCACGCCTTTGCGCGAGAGCAACCGCTTGGCGGCCTGGCAATAGGGACAATAGCGGGTCGTGTAGATCTCGATTTGCGTCATCGGGGCAGCTGGGGTCACTGGAATCATCCGGGACGGCCGGCCTGTTTATATGGGAGCACCGACCGCGGTCACAACCCGCGCGAACGTGAGGACATCGACGGAGGCCGCGCCCGCCCGCAACAACGTGCGGGTGCAGCCGTCGACCGTAGCGCCGGACGTGAGCACATCATCGACCAGGACGAGCTTTCGTCCCATCACCGCGGCCCTGCCTTCGGCCGGCACCCGGAAGGCACCCTGGACGTTCTGCGCGCGCTCGGACTTGCCCAACCCGACCTGCTGCGGGGTGGCCTTGCTGCGCTTGAGCGCGCCGTGCAGCACCGCGCGGCCGCTGCGCTCGGCGATGACCTCGGCCAGCACGGCCGATTGGTTGAACCGACGCGCCCACTGCCGGCGCCAGTGCAGCGGCACCGGAACGAGGGCATCGGCGTCTGTCAGCAGCTCGCGGCCGGCAGTCGCCATCCACCGTCCCATGAGGGTGGCGAGGTCGAGGCGGTCGCCATATTTCAGTGCATGCACGAGCTTGCGTGCGATATCGTCGTAGCGCACCGCCGCGCGCGCGCGGCGGGAGGCCGGCGGGTCTGCGATCGCTTCCAGCGACAACAGCCCGGGTCCGGCATCGAACGAGAATGGAATGCCAAGACGCTCGCAATAGGGCGGCGCGATGAACGAAAGCTTGGACCAGCAGGCGGGGCACAGCCCGGCGTCTTCGACCGGCTCACGGCAGGTGGCGCAAAGCCGCGGCAGCGCGACGTCGAGAACGAGCGCGAGCGTGCTGCGCAACGCGCCACGCAGCCGCGTAAATCCGCGCGGCGGCACCGCCGTGGCTTCCATTTCCCCGTGCATGCCGCAACGGTAGCGCGCCAGTGTCGCAATCTCAACGCCAGGCGCGGTCCGCGGCAGTGACGAATGCGAAGGCAACAAACACATTGCGCCCAGGAGCTGCAATGGCCCCGCATCCGCTCATTTTCGATCGGGGCCTGGTGCGCGCGCGCTTGGCGCGGGCGGCGGCGCTCGGCCCCTCCACCTTCCTGATGGAGCGCCTGGCCGAGGACCTGTCCGATCGTCTGGCGACGGTGCTCCGCCGCTTTGATTGCGCTCTCGATCTCGGTACTCCGACCGACGCCGCGCGGCGTGCGCTCGCCGCGAGCGGAAAGGTCGCCACTCTCATCAGCGCCGGCGCGCATGCTGGCAGGGACTTCTCTCCCGGTGTGCGAGACCACACCCGCCATGCGAGCACTGCCGCGCACGCGCGTTCGGCGCCGGACGATACCCGTCTCCATGTCGTCGCCGATGAAGAAATGCTGCCGTTCCGCGATGCCTCGCTCGATCTCGTGGTGTCGCTGCTTGCGCTGCAATTCATCAATGACCTGCCGGGAACGCTCGTCCAGATCCGCCGCGCGCTCAAGCCCGACGGCCTGCTGCTCGCGGCGATCGCGGGCGGCGATACCTTGACCGAGCTGCGACAAGCCTTCGTGGCCGCGGAGGCCGAGATCGAGGAGGGCGTTTCGCCGCGCGTTATCCCTTGCGTCGACGTGCGCGAGATGGGCGCCTTGCTTCAGCGTGCCGGTTTCGCCCTGCCGGTGACCGACAGCGACCGCATCACGGCGCGCTACGCTTCGCCCGCGGCGCTGATGCAGGACCTGCGCCGCATGGGGGCGACCAATCCGCTGCTGGAGCGCAGCCGTCGCCCCCTCAAACGTGCGACCCTGGCGCGAATGATGGCGAGCTACGGCCAGCGTTTTGCCGACGCCGACGGCCGCGTCCGCGCGACATTCGAGATCGTGTGGCTCTCGGGCTGGGCTCCGCATGCGAGTCAGCAGCAGCCGCTCGCGCCCGGCTCGGCGCGCCGCCGCCTTGCCGATGCCCTCGGCACGAACGAGGTCACAATGCCCGGAACACGGGGCGATGATCAGTAACCGCTCGCCGGAACTGCCGCTTTCGATTCCGAGTACCGATGTTCAGCCCAGCAGCGTCATTAGGTGAGACACCAACGGCGCGTCGGCGGGAGGCATCGGATAGTCGCGCAGTCGGTTCG
Source organism: Xanthobacteraceae bacterium (assembly GCA_036555745.1). Classification (GTDB taxonomy): domain Bacteria; phylum Pseudomonadota; class Alphaproteobacteria; order Rhizobiales; family Xanthobacteraceae; genus VAZQ01. The sequence goes on from DATBKV010000185.1 coordinate 38,976, forward strand.
CGCGCACCCAGGCCAGGCGCTGGCCTTCCAGCGCCTTCACGGTGCCGTCCCAGCGGCGGCAGACATAGAGCGGCATCAACAGGTGAAAGTCGGGATAGGCGTGGCTCGCGAAGGTGAGCGGCGCGAGGCACGCCTCGTTCACGACGATGCCCAATTCCTCTCTCAACTCGCGGATCAGGCTCTGCTCGGGCCGCTCCTCTGCCTCGACCTTGCCGCCGGGAAATTCCCACAAGCCCGCCATCGCTTTGCCGGCCGGACGCTGCGCGATCAGCACGCGTCCGTCGCTATCGATCAGCGCGCAGGCAGCGACGAGAACCAGTTTCAAGCTCATGTCGATGCCACCCAAGAGCGAAGGCGAGGGCGCCGTCACGGCGGGCGCGCTTTGGTGCCAAACGTCAGTGAGGGGTCGTCTCGCGCCGCGTTCGATCGCGGATCACGTCACGATCGATAATCGCCGTTGATGGCCACATAGTCCCTGGTCAAATCGCAGGTCAGCACCCGGTCGCGCCCGCGCCCGATCCCGAGCGCGACCCGAAGCGTGATCTCGGGCTTCTTCATCACCGCGGCGACCTCGGCCTCGTCATAGCGGGGGTCGCGCTCGCCCTTGTGGGCGACACGCACGCCGCCGAACCAGATCGAGAGCCGGTCGCGGTCGGCGCGTTCTCCGGCCTTGCCCACGGCCATGACCACGCGGCCCCAGTTGGCGTCCTCGCCGGCGATCGCGGTCTTGACCAGCGGCGAATTTGCGATCGAGAGCGCGATCCGCCTTGCCGCCGGCTTCGACACCGCGCCCTCGACGATGATCTCGACCAGCTTGCGCGCGCCCTCGCCGTCGCGGGCAACTTGCTCGGCGAGATTGGCGAGCACCGCCTCGAAGCTCTTGCGGAACGAGGGCAGGCGCGGATCGGATGCATTGGCGATTGGCGCAACGCCGCGTGCGGCGGCCGCGCCGGTGGCGAACGCCAGCAGCGTGTCCGAGGTCGAGGTGTCGCCGTCGACGGTGACGGCGTTGAAGGTGTCGACCACGCCCTGGCTCAGCAGATTCTGCAGCACCCGTGGCGCGAGCGGCGCGTCGGTGAACACGAACGACAGCATGGTCGCCATGTCGGGTGCGATCATGCCGGCGCCCTTGGCGATGCCGCAGATGGTGACGGGCGTCGTTCCCAGCCGCGCGATGGCGGCGGCGCCCTTGGGAAACGTGTCCGTCGTCATGATGGCCTCGGCTGCGCCTTGCCATGAGCCAGGCGCGGCCGCGGCGACCAATTGATCCATCACGGCGGCGAACTTGGTGGCGTCGAGCGGCTCGCCGATCACGCCGGTCGAGGCCAGCAACACGTCGGCGGATTTGCAGCCCGCGGCCGCCGCGGCGATGCCGGCCGTGAGCTGGGTCGCCTGCCGTCCCGACTTCCCGGTGAATGCGTTGGCATTGCCCGAGTTCACCACCAGCGCGCGCGCCTTGCCGCGTTTAAGCTGCGCGCGGCACCAGTCGACTGGGGCGGAGGGGCACTTCGAGCGGGTGAAGACGCCGGCCACCGCCGTGCCCGGGTCGAACAATGCCAGCAGCACGTCGGTGCGCCCGGGATAGCGGATGCCGGCAGCGGCGGTCGCCAGCCTGACGCCGGCTACTTCAGGCATGTCTGGAAATTGCGCGGGCGCGAGCGGGGAGACTGCGGTCTTCGACAAGGCTTGCTCCGGCGTCCTGGCGCGGCGTCCGGCTTGGGCGCGGCTTGCTGCGGACATAAAAGACGGCGGTGGCCGGGACAAGCCCGGCCACGCATTTCGCAGACGGGGCTCGATGCAGGTGCTATTTCTTGGGCGCGGCCGGTGCTTCAGCCGGCTTGTCGGACGCCTTCTCGGCCGGCCGGTCGAGACGCTCGATCTTCGCGGTCTGGCGCAGCTTGCCGATGAAGTCGGCCTGCGACTTGCGTTCCAGATAGGTCTCGATCTGGTCCTTGACCTTGTCGAATTCGGGCGGCTGCTTGGTGCGCTTGTCCTCGACCTTGATGATGTGCCAGCCGAACTGCGTCTTCACCGGATTGGAAAGCTGCCCCGGATACATCTTGAAAGCGACATCGGCGAATTCGGGCACCATCTGGTCCTTGGTGAAATAGCCGAGATCGCCGCCCTCGGCGGCGCCGGGGTCCTTGGATTTTTCCTTGGCAAGCGTTGCAAAGTCGGCGCCCGCCTTGATCTGCTCGAGCAATGCCTTCGCTTCGTCCTCGGTCTCCACCAGGATGTGGCGCGCGCGTACCTCTTCCTGCCCCGCCATCGATTTGACCGCGTCGTCGTAGGTTTGGTGCAGCGCCTCGTCGGTCACCGCCGCCTTGGCTTCTTGCTGCAGCTCGTATCCCATCAACAGCTTCCTGCGCAGGAACGCCAGCCGTCGCTTGAAGTCGGGCTCCTCCGCAATGTGCTTCTTGTCCGCGGACTGCGTGACCATGATGATGTCGGCGAGGTAGGAGATCAGGTGCTCGCGCTTGGCCTCGGGCGACGCAGCCTGCGCGTCGGGGCCGAGATCCTCTTCCGCCAGCGCGAGGTCGCCCTGGGTGATGGCGACGCCGTTGACGCGCGCGATCACAGGATCGGACCCGGAGACCTCCGCCTCGGACGAGGAGGAGTTTTTCGAGCAGCCCGACGCGGCTGCTACTACGAACAGCAGCGTCGCGATGAGGGCGAGCACAGTGGTTGGCCGAAGCAGCGTGCTACGGGTCGGCAAATCGGGGGAGGTCATGGCGTGGTCCTGGATAGAGCGGCGTCGACGGCGCGCCGGACAGTTGCGTCAAACAGCCCCGCTTGACAATGATGTAGGGGCCGATTTTGACGAGAACGTGAGCGGGACGGGCCACAATTGACAAGGATGTGACCCCCTCTTATGTCTCCGGCAACCCGGCCTTTTCCGGCCGCAAGCCGCCGCCGTTTGCATGGATCATCCCCGAAAACTGCGGCTTTTTCCGCGGCAAACCTTGGGTGAGCGCGCGGAGCTTGCCGCAACAAAAGGCTTCCGCTGCGGGTTCCCTCATTCTCGAATTTGGTAGAGTGCGGCGGCACCTGACAGGACGCGAAGGACTCTCCGGATGATCGGCGCCATTGCCCGCAAGCTGTTTGGCTCTTCGAACGAGCGGCGGATCAAGTCGTATCTGCCGCGGGTGGCGGCGATCAACGCGTTGGAGCCGGAGTTGGCGGCGCTCTCGGACGAGGCGCTCAGCGCGCGCACGCAGGCCTTCAGGCAGCGCTTGGCGGAGGGCGCAAGCCTCGACGACCTCCTGGTCGAGGCCTTCGCCACCTGCCGCGAGGCCGCCAAGCGCACCTTGGGCCAGCGCCATTTCGACGTGCAGTTGATCGGCGGGATGATCCTGCACGAGGGCCGCATCTCGGAGATGAAGACCGGCGAGGGCAAGACGCTGGTGGCGACGTTGCCGGTCTATCTCAACGCGCTCGCCGGGCGCGGGGTGCACGTTGTGACGGTGAACGATTATCTGGCCAAGCGCGACGCCGAGTGGATGGGGCAGATCTACAATTTTCTCGGCCTGAAGGTCGGGGTGATCGTGCACGGTCTCGAAGACGAGCAGCGCAAGACCGCCTACGACGCCGACGTCACCTACGGCACCAACAACGAGCTCGGCTTCGACTATCTGCGCGACAACATGAAGTACCGGCTGGAGGACATGGTCCAGCGCGGGCACATCTACGCCATCGTCGACGAGGTCGACTCGATCCTGGTCGATGAGGCCAGGACCCCGCTGATCATCTCGGGTCCGCTGGACGACCGCTCCGACTTCTACAACACGATCGACACCTACATTCCGAAGCTGGAGAAGGCGGATTACGAGGTGGACGAGAAGCAGCGCACGGTGACGCTCACGGAAGCGGGCATGGAGAAGATGGAGCAGATGCTGCGCGGGGACGGGCTGCTCAAAGCCGCGTCGCTCTACGACGTGGAGAACGTGTCCACCGTGCACCACGTCAACCAGGCGCTGCGGGCGCACAAACTGTTCCATCGCGACAAGGACTACATCGTGCGCAACGGCGAGGTGATGATCATCGACGAGTTTACCGGCCGGATGATGCCGGGGCGGCGCTATTCGGAGGGGCTGCACCAGGCGCTCGAGGCCAAGGAGCGCCAGCCGATCCAGCCCGAGAATCAGACGCTCGCCTCGATTACGTTCCAGAACTACTTCCGCATGTACGAGAAGCTGGCTGGCATGACCGGCACGGCGATGACCGAGGCGGACGAGTTCATCGACATCTACAATCTCGAAGTGATCGAGGTGCCGACCAATATGCCGATGGTGCGGCTCGACGACGACGACGAGGTCTATCGCACGGCGGCGGAGAAGTACCGCTCGATTCTGGCATTGATCGAGGACTGCAAGGCGCGCGGCCAGCCGGTGCTGGTGGGTACCACCTCGATCGAGAAATCCGAGCAGCTGGCGCAGATGCTGCGCGAGCGCGGCTGGGAGCAGCACGACTTCTCCGATGCCAACGCCTTTGCCGCGCTTTATTCCGGCGACGACGGGGCCTCGAAGGCGAAGGTCTTCGCCATCCTCAACGCCCGCTACCACGAGCAGGAGGCCTATATCATCGCCCAGGCGGGCGTGCCGGGAGCGGTCACGATCGCCACCAACATGGCCGGCCGCGGCACCGACATCCAGCTTGGCGGTAATGCCGAGATGCGCATCCGCCATGAGCTGGCGGACATCGCGGAGGCGCGCGCGCGCGAGAGCGACCCGCGCGCGGCAGCGATCCGGGCGCAGATCGCCCGGCTCAAGGAGAAGGCGCTCGCGGCCGGAGGCCTCTTCGTCCTGGGGACCGAGCGGCACGAGAGCCGGCGGATCGACAACCAGCTGCGCGGGCGATCGGGCCGCCAGGGTGACCCCGGACATTCCAAGTTCTTCCTGTCGCTGGAAGACGACCTGATGCGGATCTTCGGGACCGACAAGCTCGATACGATGCTGCAGCGGCTGGGGCTCAAGGAGAACGAGGCGATCGTTCATTCGTGGATCAACAAGGCGCTGGAGAAGGCGCAGCAGAAGGTCGAGGCGCGCAATTTCGACATCCGCAAGAACCTGCTGAAGTTCGACAACGTGATGAACGACCAGCGCAAGGTCATCTTCGAACAGCGGGTGGAGTGGATGCGCGAGGAGGCGGTGCAGGAGATCGTGGCCGACATGCGCCACGCCGCGGTCGAGGATCTCGTCGCCAAGCACGTCCCGGAAAACGCCTATCCCGAACAGTGGGACACCAAAGGGCTGCGGGAGGAGCTCAAGCGCGTCCTCGATCTCGACCTGCCGGTGGACGACTGGGCCAAAGAGGAGGGCATCGCCGACGAGGAGCTGCTCTCCCGCGTCGAGCGGCGCGTCGACGAGCATATGGCCGTGAAGGTGGCGCAGTGGGGCGCCGACGTGATGCGTTACGTCGAGAAGTCGATCCTGCTGCAGACGCTCGATCACCTGTGGCGCGAGCACCTTGTCATGCTCGAGCACCTGCGGCAGGTGATCGGCCTGCGCGGCTACGGCCAGCGCGACCCGCTCAACGAATACAAGGCGGAGTCCTTCAACCTGTTCGAGGCGATGAGCACAAATCTGCGCGAGGCGGTCACCGCGCAATTGATGCGGGTCGAGATCAGGGCCGCCCCCGCACCGGAGGAGCCGGCGAGCCTGCCCTATATGGAGGCGCACAAGATCGATCCCTCGACCGGCGAGGACGAGCTCGCGCTCGCGCGGGCGGGCGCCGAGACCCTCGCGCGCGCCGGCATCACCGCCGCCGGCGCGGCGACCTTGCGCAATCCGAACGATCCAGCCAGCTGGGGCAAGGTCGGCCGCAACGAGACCTGCCCGTGCGGCTCAGGCAAGAAATACAAGCACTGCCACGGTCGGTTCGCCTGAGCGCGCGACTGAGTGCGCACGACGGCGCAAGTCTACGCCGGCGGTCGCGCCGTTCGCAGCTGTGCTACTGCCAGGCGCCGAAGCGGCTTTCGAAGCTGCCCGACGGCCTCGTCGGCGCGGCGCCATGGAGCAGGGACGTAGTGTTGGCGGCGGCCGGGCTTTGCGGGCCCGCATCGGCCTCCTGCTTCGGCGGCGTGGTCTTTGCAGCCGCGTCGGCGGCCTTGCTCTCGGTGGCGTGCGGCTCCGGCTTCGACCGGGTGGCGATATGCGTCCGCTTCGCCGCGGATTTGGCCTTCGAGGACGCCTCCGTCGACTTGGTGGTCCCCTCCGGCGCGGGCTGATCCTCGGCCTTCGACCCAAACAGACTGCTGAAGAAGCCGCCAACTCCGCCCGAGCTTCCCGCCGAGGCCACCTGAACCGACGAGCGCGGAGCCGGGGCCGGCCTCGATTCGGAGGAAGCAAGGCTCATGATGCTGCCGAACGGGGTGTCGTTCGAGGGTGTCTCGGCCGGCGGGTTGACGTGGGCGGGAATTGTCCCCAACGCCGTATGGATGGTTGCGCCGGGGCCGCCGTGACTCTTCACGGCTGCCAGGAAGGTCGGATTCATGCCGCCGTCCACGCCGGTCTTCGCCGGAACGACGGGGGTGCCGCGGCTGATCAATTCCGCCGTCTCGATCTCGTCGCGACGCTCTTTGTCGCGCACCGCGGAGGCGATGTCCTCCGGCACCTTGTAGGCTGGGCAGCGTTCGCTCGGGCTGAATTTGCCTGAGGATTCCGCGTCGAACACATAGCGGCGCTCGCACACGTCGACCCTGGGCTCGTGCCGCGTCACCTCGAAGTGATCGTAGCCCTCCTTGATCATCTTCCAAAACGCCATGCTCGGCGAATTGCGGTGTCTGGCCATGTTGAGCGGCGTCATCCTGAACGGATAGGCCTGGATCTGAAACGACTTCTGGCCCCCGAAGAAGGATTCGCGCGCGAGCGCGTAGATCTCCCCGATCTGCTCGTCGGTCATGGCGTAGCAGCCGGCCGAGGAGCAGTCGCCATGGATCATGAGAAACGCACCGGTGCGGCCGTTGGCGCGATCGTACGCGTTCGGAAACCCGGTATTGATGGCGAGGTAGTAGTTGGAGTTCGGGTTCATCAGGCCGGGCGTGATGGTGTAGTAGCCTTCCGGTGCCTGACGATCGCCTTGCTTGATCTTGGGGCCGAGCTCGCCCGACCAGCGGCAGATCGGATAGGTCTTGAGCAACGCGAAGTGACCGGTCCTATCTTCCTTCCAAACCTCGAGCTCCGATTCCTCCTTGAATATGCGAACGAGGATTGGCGACTCCTTCGTCATATTCTTGTTTTCGATCTCGGTGGCCAATCGGTCGCTCAGCGGCTGCATATGACGGCCGCTGACCGCGGCCGTGGTGCCGTCCGTGTCGCAACCGGCCAGCGCGATCGCTGCCGCAACCGCAGCGGACGCCAGAAGCGCGCGCAGCAAAGGCCGACGATTCACTCGAACCCCCCAGTCTTCAGGCTTCCCCAAGCCTTTGGCTGCCAACCGAATCGCCAACGCGGGCGGTAGGGACGTCCGTTCAAGCGTACGGACGGAGAACGAGGGGTATTTTGGTAGTGAAATGCAGGCCCCAGTTCCCCAGCAGCACCGCGAACGCTAGGTCAAGACTTGGGTAAGATCAGGGCAGGCATCGGGAATTCCGAAAAATACGCTTTCGATGGAAAACAAACGCTTGAGACCCGAGGCGGCCAGGAGCACGCCACCATCCGCGGACACGCGAGATCAGGCCAGCGCCCGCCCGATGGAGAGGAACTTCTCGCGCCGCAGTCGGCGGATGGTCTCCCGATCCAGTCCCGCCAGTTCCTCGAACGCCTTGGCGACGGCCTCCCCGGCCGCCGCCACCGTGGCCTGCGGATCTCGGTGGGCGCCGCCGGGGGGCTCGCTCACGATGCCGTCGATCACCCCGAAGCGCATCATGTCCTGGGCGGTAATCTTCATGCCCGTCGCCGCGTCCTCGGCCTTGGCGGTGTCCCGCCACAGGATCGAGGCAGCCCCCTCCGGCGAGATGACACTGTAGATTGCGTGTTCCAGCATCAGCACGCGATTGGCAGAGGCGATGGCGATGGCGCCGCCCGAGCCGCCTTCGCCGATGATGACCGCGATGTTGGCAACGCCCAGCCGGAGACTGGCATCGGTCGAGCGCGCAATCGCTTCGGCTTGGCCGCGCTCCTCCGCCCCGATGCCGGGATAGGCGCCGGCGGTATCGACCAGGGATAGCACCGGGATGCCGAAACGGTCGGCCATCTGCATCAACCGTTCCGCCTTGCGGTAGCCTTCCGGCCGCGCCATGCCGAAATTGTGCTTGAGGCGGCTCTCGGTCGAAGAGCCCTTCTCATGCCCGATCACGCAGATGCTCTCGCCGCGGAAGCGTCCGAAACCGCCCACGATCGCCTCGTCGTCGCCGAACTTGCGATCTCCAGACAGCGCCACGAAATCGGACACCAGCCCTCCGACATAGTCCAGGCAGTGCGGGCGCTCGGGATGGCGGGCGACCTGGGTCTTTTGCCAAGGCGTCAGCTCGGCGTAGAGCTCCTTGAGCGTCTGCGACGCCTTGGCCTCGAGCCGAGCAATCTCCTCCCCGATGGCCGCGGCGCTGTCGCCACTCTCGAGCGCGCGCAGCTCCTCCACCTTGGCCTCGAGCTCGGCCACCGGTTTCTCGAAATCGAGGTAGCTGCGCATCAAACGGCTCTTGCGTGACCGGCTCGGCCCATTCTGTGCTCGTCATCCCGAGAACTGGGGCTGGTGATGCGGATCAACGGAGTGGACGATCCGCGGTATCAGACATCGGGGCGTTTGTAGCCCAGGTTCGGTCCGCCTTTCTGGGATTTGAGATAGGATTCGACGTCGTCAAGCGGATCAATGGCGCGGCGCATGCGCTGTCCGACCAGCTGGTCGAGCTGAATCGCCTGCGATAGCGAAAGCTCGCGGCCCATCTGCACGGCGATTTTGTGATGCTCCAGCGGCGCCGCATGCCGGGATGCGATTTCGCGCGCGATGCCGATCACATGCGCCTCCAGCCGATCGGCAGGAACCGCTTGGCTGACGATCCCGAGCGCGTCGGCTTCCCGCCCTGAAATATTGCGGCCGACGAGTGCGAGATGGGCGAGTTTCTTGACGGGGACGCCGCCGTGCAGAAGCGTCGAAGTGACGAGCTGCCCGAAGCTGCCACGCAGGATTTCCGGCATCCCGAGCTGTGCATCCTCGGCGGCGTAAACGAGATCGTGACAGTTCATGATGCCGAGCGCGCCGCCGAGGCAATAGCCGTGCACCTGCGCGATCACGATGCGCGGAAACGCGCGCAACGCTTCGGCAATCTGGATCGTGAGGGTCGGACGGTCCCAGTCGAGCAGCGGCCCATTCGACACTTCGCGCAGGAAGTTGAGATCGAGGCCCGACGAATAAACGGGGCCGGCGCCCCTGGTAACGACTACCTTGAGTTCCTTGTCGGCCCGGATGATCTCGAGCGCTTGCAGAAAGGCGAGGCAGAGAGGGCGATTCCAGCAGTTCCGTTTGTCCGGCCGATTGAGCACGATCCGCGCCACGCCGGCGTCCGCCAGCCGCTCGAGGATGAGCTCGGGCCAGTGTTTGAGTGGTCGCCAGGCGTCCGACATGGCCGCTACCTCCGTACTGCACGCGGCGTTGCGTTATCGCGGGCCGGACGCAAGGCCTAACGCGCCGACTGCACGCCATAACGTGCATACTCTTCGGCGATATCGGGCTGCAACGCCTTGGCTGCCGCTGCGTCGGCCTCCCCGGATGCATCCCCGTTCTTCAATCTCGCCAGACCGCGGCCGTAAAGCGAAAAAGCGAGCTTCGGGTTGATCCGCAAGGCTGCGCCGTAATCGGACACGGCGGCATCGAACTGGGTCATTTTGAGGTGGACGAAGCCGCGGCTCGCGAGCGTTGCGGCGCTGTCGGGCGTCAGCCGTAGCGCTTCGTTGCAGTCGGCAAGCGCCAGCCTGAGGATTCCCACCACCGCGCGCGCCCAGCATCGATTGTCGAAGGCGGGAGCGAAATCGGGCTTGAGCTTCAGCGCCTGATTGTAATCGTCGATCGCATGATCGTATTGGCCTTTGCCGAGGTAGGCGTTGCCGCGATTGAAATGGACCTCAGCCGACGGTTTCAGCTTGATCGCCTGCTCGTAATCCCGGATGGCGCTGTCGTAATCGCCCTTGTTGTCGTAGGCGACGCCGCGATTGTTGTAGGCTCCGGCGAATTTGCCGTTGAGCTTGATGGCATGGTTGTAATCCTGAATGGCGCGGTCGTAATCGCCCTTGAGACGGTAGGCTATGCCGCGATTGTCCAAAGCCTCGGCGAGCTTGTCGCCCTTTTCGCGCCCCGCCTTGATCACGGCCGAGCAGCCTTCGATGCGCTGATCGATCGTCGCCTGCTCCAGGCCGTCGCACCACTGCCGCTCCTGGGAGGTCTGGGCCGATGCCGCGGTCACCCCGGCGAGCACGATCCCGGCAAGCAGCGCCGGCGCAAACGCGTATCGCATCAGCAACTCCATGGTTGGCGGCGGTCACGCCGGACCGTTGCGATCGAGCGTGTCATTTCTCGCCCAACGGATGCAGGTCGCGCACCAAGCTCTTCAGACGATCCTCCAGCACGTGCGTATAGATTTGCGTGGTCGAGATGTCGGCATGACCGAGCAGCGTCTGCACCACGCGCAGGTCGGCCCCGTTGTGCAGGAGATGGCTGGCAAAGGCATGGCGGAGCACGTGCGGGCTAACCGCCGCCGGACGCAGACCCGCGGCGGCGGCGAGCGCCTTCAACTCGCGGGCAAAATGCTGCCGGGTCAGATGGCCGGACTCCCCGAAGGAGGGGAACAGCCACTTGCTCTTCGCGCGACCCCCGATCTGTGACAGCAGCGCAAGATACTCGCGCATCGCGGTGCGCGCGGACTCGTTGAGTGGCACGAGCCGCTCCTTGGCACCTTTGCCGCGCACGGTGAGCATGGCGGCATGGCGCTCGGCGGCGGAGGCTGGCAGCGCGACCAGTTCCGAAACCCGCAGCCCCGTGGCGTAGAGTACTTCGAGCAGGCATGCGAGCCTTGCCGCGCGCAGCCGCTCCGCGGCCGGTTGGTCAGGCTTGTCCACGCCGGTGCGGGCGGCCGCGAGCAGGCGATCGACCTCGGCGATGCTGAGCACCTTGGGCAGCGCCCGGCCGCGTTTGGGCCCCTCGATGGCCGAGCTCGGATCGTCGGCGCGGCGTCCCTCGGCGTAGAGGAAGCGGTAGAGCTGGCGGATGGCCGAAAGCCGGCGCGCGGTCGATGCCGCGGCGAAGCTGCGCCTCCCGAGCGCGGCGAGATAGGCGCGCACATCCTCGGTCGAGGCCTGGGCGATGCTGCACCCGGCGGCGGCGAGGCTTGCGGAGAAGTCGGCGAGGTCGCGCGCGTAGGCGGCGAGCGTGTTCCCGGCCGCCCCGCGCTCGGCCGCCAGCATGTCGAGGAACAACTCGATCAACGCTTGGTCGGAAATTTTGGCCGTCGGGGCCATTCCGCGATCAGGCGCTCACGGCTGCTTTATGAATTTATCCGGCGGAATCGACACCGTGATCTCGCGCGGTTTTGGATCGAACCAGGTCGCCAGCATGAACATGGCGCCGTAGGTCAAACCGCCCAAAACGCCGATCAGGGTGAGCAATCGAAACAGACTCGGCATGGCGATCCTCTCGACCTTCAGGCTCGCAGGAAAGAATGGAGAAACTAGGACACGGCGGCCGGGCGGCGGCTATCCGCAGGCCTGCCATCGGGTTAACCACACTCTTGCTCCACCCGGCATGCTACCAGGAAGCTTGACGGCAAGTGGTTGTGCTGGAAGAGAAACCGCCTAGAAAGCGGTTCGAGTGCGGGTGCACGGAGCGGAGGATGGGTGCAGCGGCAAATACGCCCCCCGGCGCGGCGCACCAGCTCGCGGGCCGGGCAGAGGCCCCGATCGTGGCGGCGCTCGCACGCCGCTCGATCGTGCTCGTAGGAATGATGGGAGCGGGAAAGTCCTCGATCGGTCGCAGGCTGGCGCTGCGTCTCGGCATACCCTTCATCGATGCCGATGCGGAGATCGAAAAGGCCGCCGGCATGACCATCACTGATATCTTTGCGGTTCACGGGGAGGCGGAATTCCGCGCCGGCGAGGCGCGCGTGATCAGCCGCCTCCTTGAGGGCGGGCCACAGGTGCTGGCGAGCGGCGGCGGCGCCTTTCTCAACCCGGACACCCGCGCCACCATCCAGGCTAAAGGCATTTCGATCTGGCTGAGGGCCGATTTTGACGTGCTGATGAAGCGTATCCGACGTCGCCACGATCGGCCGCTGCTCAAGACGGCCGACCCTGCTGCAACGCTGCGCCAGCTCATGGAACAGCGCGACCCGATTTATGCTTTGGCCGATCTCACGATTCAGTCGCGTGAGGTAACGCACGATCGGATCGTCGACGAGATCGTGAGCGCGCTTGTCGGCTGCATCGGAGTGGAGCCGGCGAACGCGAGTGTGCCGGTGGAAGGGGGTGGCGAGCCATGACGGCGCCGCTGTGCGGCGGCGAATCGAGCTCGATCCAAGTCGCGCTCGGCGCGCGCAGCTATGAGATCGTCATTGGCCGCGGCCAACTTGCCCGGCTCGGGCAGAAAATTGCCGCGCTGCGGTCTGCGGCCAAGGCCACCATCGTCACCGACGAAACCGTCGCGCGGCATCATCTCCCCGCGACCGAGGCCGCGCTCGCTGCCGCGGGCATCGCCTGCTCACACGTCATTGTGCCGCCGGGCGAAAGCTCAAAAAGCTTCCCGATGCTCGAACGGGTCTGCGAAGCCCTCATCTCCGCGCGTATCGAGCGTGCCGACCTGGTGGTGGCCCTCGGCGGCGGGGTCATTGGCGATCTCGCCGGCTTGGCAGCCGCCCTGCTGCGGCGCGGGGTCGATTATGTGCAGGTGCCGACCACGCTGCTGGCACAGGTCGATTCCGCAGTCGGCGGCAAGACCGCGATCGATTCGCGCCAAGGCAAGAACCTCATCGGCGCCTTCCATCAACCGGTGCTGGTCGTCGCCGACACCGCGTTGCTCGATACGCTGCCCGCACGCCAGTTCCGGGCGGGCTATGCCGAAGTGGCCAAATACGGGCTGATCGCCGATGCCGGCTTCTTCGCTTGGCTGGAGACAAACTGGCAGGACATATTCGCGGGCGGAGCGGCGCGCGAGCACGCCATCGCGGTGAGCTGTCGCATGAAGGCCGCCATCGTCGGCCGCGATGAGCGCGAGACCGGCGAACGCGCGCTGCTCAATCTTGGCCACACGTTCGGGCACGCGCTCGAGGCCGCGGCCGGATTATCCGACCGACTGCTGCACGGTGAGGCGATTTCGCTCGGGATGGCGCTCGCCTTCGCATTCTCGGCCGAGCGCGGCTTGCTGCCTCGCGCGGATGCCGAACGCGTCGAACGTCACCTGGCCGCGGTGGGACTGCCGGTCCGCGTCTCCGCGGTTGCCGGATCGATGCCCAATGCCGATCGCCTGATGGAGCTCATCGCCCAGGACAAAAAGGTCAAGCGCGGCAAATTGACGTTCATCCTGGCGCGCGGGATCGGCGCAAGCTTCATCGCCACCGACGTTGATCCCGCCGACGTCCATGCGTTCCTAATCGAGAAGCTCGCTCGCTGATGGCCACTTACGATTGGCTCGCCCTGGCGGCGGTTCTGATCTGCCTTCTGCTCTCGGCGTTCTTCGCAGGAAGCGAAACCGCGCTGACCGCCTCGTCGCGCGCCAGCATGCATCGGCTGGAGAAGCAGGGAAATCGCCGCGCCGCGATCGTCAATCGCCTGCTCGACGCCCGCGAACGCATGATCGGCGCGCTGCTGTTCGGCAACAACGCGGTGAACATCGCGGCATCCTCGCTCGCCACTGGCGTCCTGCTCGCCTGGTTCGGGGATGTGGGCGTGATCTACGCCACGGTGGTCATGACCGGAATGATCGTGGTGTTTGCGGAGGTATTGCCCAAGACCGCGGCGTTCAATGCGCCAGACCGTATCGCCTTGATTGTTGCGCGCCCGATCGATTGGACGGTCCGGCTGCTCACGCCTGTCCTGATTGCAGTCGGGTGGCTGGTGAAGGCGGTACTGCGGCTGTTCGGGATGAGGACGGGTGAGAGCGAATCGATTCTCTCCCCGCACGAGGAGCTGCGGGGCACGGTCGACCTCCTGCATCGTGAGGGCGGCGTCGAGAGGCTGGACCGCGACATGTTCAGCGGCCTGCTCGATCTGCGCGACCTTACGGTGTCCGACGTAATGATCCACCGCACCGAGATGGTCACGGTCTGCGCCGACGATCCGGCGGAGCAGGTGGTAAAGGCGGTGCTGGATTCCGAGCTCACCCGGGTCCCTTTGTGGAAAGGAAAGCCCGAGAACATCATCGGCATCCTGCATGCCAAGGATCTGTTGCGTGCAATCCAGGTCGTCGAGCGCGATCTCGCCAAAATCGACGTCGCAACGATCGCCAGGGCGCCGTGGTTCGTGCCGGAGATCCGTCCGCTGTCGGAACAGCTCAAGGCCTTCCGCCGCCGCAAGACGCATTTTGCTCTGGTCGTGGACGAGTACGGCGAGGTGATGGGCCTGGTGACGCTCGAGGACATTCTGGAGGAGATCGTAGGCGACATCACCGACGAGCATGATGTGGTGGTGCCCGGGGTACGGCCGCAGCCCGACGGTTCGGTCAATGTCGACGGCGGCGTCCCGATTCGCGATCTCAACCGGGCGATGGAATGGAACCTGCCCGACGACGAGGCGACCACCGTCGCCGGGCTCGTCATTCACGAGGCGCGCTCGATCCCGGAGCCCGGGCAGACCTTCACCTTCCACGGATTTCGCTTTCGCGTGCTGCGGCGCGAGCGCAACCGGATCACCGCATTGCGGATCACGCCTTTGGTGCGACAGCTGGCGGCGAAACCGGCCTGAACAGCGCGGCGAGTGCCCAGCGAGGGCGCAGCATTTCCTGCTGCCTCGCATTCACGCGCTGGCGATCAGCACCCGCCGTCCAGTGGCCGACAGGTGCGAGGTCGGCAATCTCCTCGAGCGGGAGCGGTCGGCTCAGGTGCCGGTCTCGCCCGGCGCCGAGGCATGGATTGCCAGCGCGTGGACACCGCTTCGCAGCTCGCTCGCGAGCGTTTCATTGACCATGCGGTGACGCTCGAGGCGGCTCTTTCCGCGGAATGCCTCCGCCACGATATAAACCCGGTAATGCGTCTCTCCGCCGGGCCGGTGACCGGCGTGCCCGACATGCAGGTGCGACTCGTCCAGCACGCGGAGGCTCTCCGGCCTGAAAGCCTTCGTCAGCTGGTCGGTGATGAGATCGCTTCTTGCCATGATTGCCCCGCATTAGCGGTCGCGGCCGCTCGCGGTCAATGCCGCGCATCGGCAGGGGACCGGCCCATGCCATGTCAAGTACTTGCATGCGGCTGTGGCGCGCGCGCATATTGATCGGTCATGAAAAACGACTCGCCCCTGTTCGACCGCATCCGGGTCAAGCCCGACAAGGACCGGCGGCAGCGCGCGCAATGCCCGGCCTGCGATTGGCCGAATTGCGACGCGCCGGCCACCCATCGTGCGCCCAAGGGACGGCTGCGCGAGCGCGAATATTGGCGGTTCTGCCTCGATCACGTGCGCCAGTACAACCACGCGTACAATTTCTTTGCCGGGATGAGCGCCGACGACATTGCGAAGTACCAGAAAGACGCGGTCATTGGACATCGCCCCACCTGGAAGATGGGCATGGCCGGCGGACGATCTGGTGCGCGCTCGCACTCGTCCCGCTTTGGTCCACAATTCGCGGATGCCGATGACCCGCTCGGCGTGTTCCGCGAGCTCGGCGGATCGGTCGGCGCGCGCTCCGCGAAACGCCTGTCCGAGCCCCGCCTCGTGCGCAACGCCGAGCGCAAGGCGCTCGACATTCTGGGCCTCGAGGCCGATGCCTCAGCGCAGGAGGTCAAAACGCGCTTCAAGGCACTCGTGAAGCGTCACCACCCGGACGCCAATGGCGGGGATCGCTCCTTCGAGGACAGGCTGCGCGAGATCATTCAGGCCTACAATTATCTCAAATCGACGGGCCTGCGCTGAGGCGGATCTGGCCGACATTCGAATTGCGTCGGGCGCGATGCAGCCATGATGGTCGCGCAGTCGCCAAATAGGCGCCGCGAGCGGGCGTCACGGCGACATGTGCAAAAATACGACCACATGGCGAAGGTGCCGACGAGCTTCCGCCAACCTTTCCAGCCATTTCGTGCCGGTCCGCGCGATCGGCGAGCGAGCCGGCGGCCCGCTTCGTCCCCGCCCCTCGCTCGGGGGCGTGCCATTGCGTCTTTTTTACGCATACCTATTTGAAACAATGGGATTTTCTGTTCAGGACCCGACAGCTTTCGCGGCGCGCCACCTTTCTGCTAAGTTCGCGCGCCGCCGCACCGCGTTCTTGCAACCGAAACGGATCTCGGTCGTTCCGGGATCACGGAGGATCAATGACCGCCGCAACGCCAGAGGTCGCCGGCCTGCCCGACATGAAAGTGTCGATCCGCCAGGTCTTCGGCTTCGATAGCGATATGGAGGTGCCGGCCTATTCGGAGGCCGACGAGCACGTTCCGGACATCGATACTGACTATCGGTTCGACAAACCGACGACGCTGGCCATTCTCGCCGGTTTCGCCCACAACCGTCGCGTCATTGTCACCGGTTATCACGGCACCGGAAAGTCGACCCACATCGAGCAGGTGGCGGCACGGCTGAATTGGCCGTGCGTGCGGGTCAACCTGGACAGCCACATCAGCCGTATCGACTTGATCGGCAAGGACGCCATCGTCATTCGCGACGGCATGCAGGTGACCGAGTTCCGCGATGGCATCCTGCCGTGGGCTTACCAGCACAATGTCGCGCTCTGTTTCGACGAGTACGACGCTGGTCGTCCCGACGTGATGTTCGTGATTCAGCGCGTGCTGGAATCCTCCGGCCGGCTGACGCTGCTCGATCAAAGCCGGGTGATCCGGCCGCATCCCGCTTTCCGTCTGTTCGCGACGGCCAACACGGTCGGCCTCGGCGACACGTCCGGGCTTTATCACGGCACGCAGCAGATCAACCAGGCGCAGATGGATCGTTGGTCGATTGTCACCACGCTCAACTATCTGCCGCACGACAACGAGGTCGACATTGTGCTGGCTAAGGCCAAGCACTACCGCACCGACCAGGGCCGCGACGTTGTCAACAAGATGGTTCGGGTCGCCGACCTCACTCGCAATGCCTTCATGAACGGCGATATTTCGACCGTCATGAGCCCGCGCACCGTTATCACCTGGGCGGAGAATGCCGACATCTTCAAGGATATCGGCTTCGCGTTCCGCCTCACGTTCCTCAACAAATGCGACGAGCTCGAGCGGCCGATCGTGGCAGAGTTCTATCAGCGCTGCTTCGGAGCGGAATTGCCGGAATCGTCCGTGAACGTGGCCCTGACCTGAATTGGATGTCGCCGTCTGCCGCCGTCCGGGTTCGCCGGCGGAACGAATGCGTAGCGAGGTCTGACTTGCGTCGCCAAGCGGCGCCGCTCGATTTCAAGCGATTTATGAGCCGGTTGCCGCTTGCGGCGAAACTCTCTCGAGCTGAGCTGCTTTGCAAATGCCCTCCAACTTCAAGAGCAAGAGTTCCGCCAGGGAAAGTCCGACCGAGCCGTTCAAGCGCGCGGTGACGGGATGTGTGCGCGCGATCGCGCGCAAGCCCGAGCTCGAGGTCTCGTTTGCCGCCGAGCGTCCCGGGATCGTGGGCGGCAAGGCGCGCTTGCCCGAGCCGCCGCGCAAGCTCACCGGCTCGGATGCGGCGATCGTGCGCGGCCACGCCGACGCGATCGCTCTCAAGCTCGCGTGCCATGACCCGATGGTGCATCGCAAGCTGATACCGGGCGGGCAACAGGCGCGCGCGGTCTTCGAGGCAGTCGAGCAGGCCCGGGTCGAGGCGATCGGCGCGCGCCGCATGACCGGCGTTGCCCGGAATCTTTCGGCCATGCTCGACGACCGCTTTCACCGCGGCAAGTTCGACGAGGTCACCGACCGGGCGGATGCGCCGATCGAGGAAGCCGTCGCGCTCATGGTGCGCGAACGGCTGACCGGCGAGGCGCCGCCGCCGGCGGCCAAGAGGCTCGTGGATCTTTGGCGTCCGCTGATCGAGGACCGTGCCGGACGCGATCTTGATCGCCTCGAGCGGTTGATCGAGAACCAGGCGCGCTTCGGCGATGTCATCCACGACCTGTTGGACGCGCTCGACATGGGCGAGGACCGCAGCACCGAGTCGGACGATGAGGAGGGCGAGGAGGGCGAGCAGGAGCGACGCAAGGAGGAATCGGGCGAGGACGGCCAGGGCGCCGACGCCGAGGACACGCAGACACGCGTCGAGGAAGCCGATGTGGCCGGCGAGGACATGTCCGACTCCAGTGCCGAAGCGGCCGAGGCGCTCTCCGCCGAGATGGCCGACGATGCCGAGATGGGCGACGCCGATGCTCCGGCCGAGCCGCGGCGCACGCGTCGGCACGGGCAGAACGAGCCGCGCGGCCCGGACTACCGGCCGTTCGTCACCAAGCACGACGAGACGGTGGCGGCCGAGGACCTGTGCGAGCCGGAGGAACTCGACCGGCTGCGAGGCTACCTCGACAAGCAGCTTTCGCATCTGCAAGGCGTGGTCGCGCGGCTCGCCAACCGGCTGCAGCGCCGTTTGATGGCGCAGCAGAACCGGGCCTGGGAGTTCGATCTGGAGGAGGGGCTACTTGACCCCGCGCGGCTGTCGCGCATCGTGGTGGATCCGCTGCATCCGCTCTCGTTCAAGCAGGAGAAGGAGACGAGCTTCCGCGACACCGTCGTCACGCTGCTGCTGGACAATTCGGGTTCAATGCGCGGACGCCCGATCACCGTCGCCGCTACCTGCGCCGATATCCTGGCGCGCACGCTCGAGCGCTGCGGGGTCAAGGTTGAAATTCTGGGTTTCACTACCCGCGCGTGGAAGGGCGGCCAGTCGCGCGAGGCCTGGCTTGCCGCCGGCAAGCCCGCCAACCCGGGGCGGCTGAATGATCTGCGCCACATCATCTACAAGTCGGCGGACGCGCCGTGGCGGCGCGCGCGCAAGAATCTCGGCCTGATGATGCGCGAGGGCCTGCTCAAGGAGAACATCGACGGTGAAGCGCTCGACTGGGCGCATAAACGGCTCTTGGCCCGCGCCGAGCAGCGCAAGATCCTGATGATGATCTCCGACGGCGCGCCGGTCGACGATTCGACCCTTTCGGTCAACCCGGGCAACTATCTCGAACGACACCTGCGCTGGGTGATCGAGGACATCGAGACGCGCTCTCCTGTCGAATTGATCGCCATCGGCATCGGCCATGACGTGACCCGCTATTACCGGCGCGCGGTCACCATCGTCGATGCCGAGGAGCTCGGCGGAGCGATGACCGAAAAGCTGGCCGAACTGTTCGACGAGGAGGCCCCGGCCCAGCCAAGGCGGATGTCGAGGCTCGACGCGTGAGGAGCGCGCAGGCTGAGCGCCGCGGTCGTCCATGGCCGCCTCGAGCCATGGTCCCGGCGCTGCTCGCCGCCATGCTGGCGTTTGGGGGCGCGGCCGATGCGCAGACCTCGCCCTCCGGCAAGATCGAGCTGAGCACCGAGCCGATTGCTGCTTTCGACGTCCGCGACCCGTCACGGCGGCAATTCGGGCTGCTCGAATTCCGCGGCGGCCTCGTGCTGCGTTCGCGTGATCGCAACTTCGGCGGCATTTCGGCCATCCGTGTTGCCGCCGATGGCGCGCATTTCATCGCGCTCAGCGACAAGGGCTGGTGGTTCCGCGGTCGACTTGTCTACCAAGGTAAGCGCCCGAGCGGCATCGCCGATGCCGAGATGGCTCCAATTCTCGGCCTCGATGGTCGCCCGCTTGCTGCGCGCGGCTGGTACGACACCGAGTCGATCGCGCAGGAGGGCGGAACGCTCTATGTGGGAATCGAGCGGGTCCACCAGATCGTCCGCTTCAACTACGGGAAAGACGGCCTGCTTGCCCGCGGTCGCCCGATCCCATTGCCGCCCGAGCTGCGCTCGCTGCCCGCCAACAGAGGGCTCGAGGCGTTGGTGTTCATCCCGAAGGGTCTGACGCTGGCCGGCACGCTCATTGCAGTCTCCGAGCGCGGCCTCGACAGCGCCGGCAACATCAAGGCATTCCTGATCGGCGGGCCCAAGCCTGGAGGATTCGCCGTCCGGCGCAGCTCCAGTTACGATGTCACCGATGCCGCGCTGCTGCCCGGTGGCGGAGTCCTGCTGTTGGAGCGGCGTTTCAGCTGGAGCAGCGGCTTGGCCGTGCGCTTGCGGCGCGTCGCACTCGCCGAGATCAAGCCGGGCGCGCTGGTTGACGGCCCGGTTCTGTTCGAAGCCGATCTCGGCTACGAGATCGACAACATGGAGGGATTGAGCGTGCACCGCACCGCGGATGGCGAAATCGTGCTCACGCTCATTTCCGATGACAACTTCTCTGCGATCCAGCGCACGTTGCTGCTGCAATTTGCGCTGGCGGAGCCGTGACTCCCATCGGAGAAGACCGCCCAGGCGGATGGCATGCGACCGACTGGGGTCAACTCGCCGCGGTCTGTTTTTTCCGGATTTGGCGCTTGAGCTCGCGCGCTTTTTCGGAGAGCTCGTCGTCCTTTGCCTTCATCAGAAACGCGTCGAGACCGCCGCGATGATCGACTGTCTTGAGCGCATGTGCGGACACCCGCAGCTTGACCGAGCGGCCGAGCGCATCGGAGATCATCGTGACGTTGAGCAGATTGGGCAGAAAGCGCCGCTTGGTCTTGATGTTGGAGTGGCTCACCTTGTGCCCAACCTGTGCGGCCTTGCCGGTCAGTTCACACCGCCGTGACATGAGAAAAAGCCTCTGAACGATCCTGCAGCCCGCCCGGACGCGCTTCGGATACTTTGGTTTGCGCGTCCTGGTCGGAAAACCATTCCTGCCGCCCAGGACATGCGCTCGGAGTTTGCCAACCAAGCAGCCGCGCATTAGGGGCGGGACGGCCGACGGGCCGGCGGACCTATAGTCACGGCATGCAAGAGCGTCAAGCCGCGTTTCGGCTCGGCCCCGGAAGCGCATTGCGGGCTGTCTGCGCGGTCTCGCGACTGCCTTGATCGAGCCAAGATGCCGCGGCAAGGAATACCTGGAAAATCGACCAAGTGCCGCCACCGCGACGGGTTTGCTCCAGTAGTCGATTTTGACAAGAGCGACGCGGCAGCAGGGATCGCGCTTCGTGGTTTCATATCGCCTTACCGGTCGCGCAATTGTGCTGGCAGCGACCGCGCTCGCCGTGACCGTGGCGGATGCCGGGCGAAGCCTGGTTCTCGGTCAGGGCAAGCTCGATGCTCGCTACACGGTGAGTCTTGCCGGCCTTCCCATCGGCCACGGCGCCTGGGTGATCAGCATCGGCAATGACTATTTCAGTGCCTCGGCAAACGGGGCGACCTCCGGCTTGCTGCAGATCTTCACCAGCGGCGTAGGGGAGAGCACAGCGCGCGGAGGCGTCTCCGGTGGCCAGCCGATCCCCTCGAACTACGCGGCTCGTATCGTTGCCGACCATAAGACCGACGAAGTGCGGATGGTGATCAGCGCCGGCGCGGTCAAAGAATTCCGCGTCGAACCGCCGACTGTTGCGGGCCCCGATCGCGTTCCCCTCACCGAGGCCCATCGGCATGGAATCAGCGATCCAATGACCGGATCGCTGATCCGAGTTCCCGGCAACGGTGACACGCTCGTTCCGCAGGCTTGTCAGCGCACGCTTGCGATCTTCGACGGCCGGATGCGCTACGACCTGCAGCTGACGTTCAAACGATTGGAGCAGGTGAGGTCGCAAAAGGGCTATCAGGGCGGGGTCGTGGTCTGCGCCGTTCGCTTCTCGCCGATCGCCGGCTATGTGCGAGATCGTGCGGCGATCAAGTATCTCGTGCAGTTGCGCGACATCGAAATGTGGCTCGCCCCGATCGCCGGTACGCGGGTGATGGTTCCCTACCGCGCGTCGGTGCCGACGCCGATCGGACTGGGCGTCGTGCAGGCGACCCAGTTCGTCACCCTGCCGCAGTCCACCAGGGCCAGCGCCAAGACGCAGTGACGAGCGCGCCCGCGACCGATATTCAGGCCGGATCGGCCACGCCATGCCCGTTAACATGATCGTCTCGCCTGCGCGCTTGTCCTCGACGGCGCGTTACACGATATGGTGGGGGGCTGGACATGTCCTACGACATCTGGCCGTGAACGAATTCTGACAGCAGTCGAGTCAGCGATTCGGGCGCGATTCGTTCGAGACTCGTTCCACAGCTTAAACACAGGGCTTTCCCGGCGCTTTTCCATCGGTTGAAAGAAGCTCGCCAGCACCGGGAGGGCGATGCGACGCGCTCGGGTGGACATGCACACAATCGCACCTTGCCACCGCATCGGGCAGGGTCAGCAGATGCAGCGGGCGCGTCGGTCGCGCCACCGGTGTGCGCAACAGCTCCCTCGCGGCCGCTCGCTCCGGGAGACGAGCAGCGCCGAGTTCAGGACGATCGCGCGCGATCTTCCCTCGAGCGGCATCGCCGAGGGCAAGCTCTTTGGTCGGCTCTCGGCTATTTGCCGGCGATGGCGGAAGCATGTATCTTGGCGCTTGCGAGATGCACGCGCGGGCTTCGGGCGCTGCCGACCGGCAGGAACCTAAACACACGCGATCTGTTATCTTCGATCCCAGCGAGTTTCGCTGCGCCTGCTGCAGAGTGACGGAGAGCATCACGCAACCCCAACGTCGCCCAGCTCTCGAGCGTTAATGCCGATTTCCTTTTCTCCTATGAGCAATCGCGGGCCCGGTGCGCGCGGGACCGGCGTTACCGCCGTGCTCGGTCCCACCAATACCGGGAAGACTCACCTCGCTATCGAGCGCATGCTCGCGCATTCCTCGGGCATCATCGGGCTGCCGCTGCGGCTGCTCGCGCGCGAGGTCTACAACAAGATCGCCACGCGGGCGGGAACCGACGCGGTCGCGCTCATCACTGGCGAGGAGAAGATCAAGCCGCCGAATCCGCGCTACTGGGTTTCGACCGTCGAAGCGATGCCGAGCGAGCTCGACGTCGCCTTTCTCGCAATCGACGAGGTGCAGCTCGGCGCCGATCTCGAGCGCGGCCACGTGTTCACCGACCGCATGCTCAATCGTCGCGGACGCGAGGAGACGCTGGTGCTGGGCGCGCACACCATGCGCTCGATGGTCGAACGGCTGCTTCCTGGCGCCCATGTGCTCACCCGGCCGCGCTTGTCCCAACTCTCGTTCGCGGGCGAGAAGAAGATCACGCGGTTGCCGCGCCGTTCGGCGATCGTGGCGTTCTCGGCCGAGGAGGTCTATTCCATCGCCGAGCTGATCCGGCGCCAGCACGGCGGCGCCGCCGTGGTGCTCGGGGCGCTGAGTCCGCGCACCCGCAATGCGCAAGTGGCGCTCTATCAGAGCGGCGACGTGGAATATCTCGTCGCCACCGATGCGATCGGGATGGGACTCAATCTCGACGTCGATCACGTCGCGTTTGCGTCCGACCGCAAGTTCGACGGCTATCAATACCGCAAGCTCAATCCCGCCGAGCTGGCGCAGATTGCCGGCCGCGCCGGACGCGCCACCCGCGACGGCACCTTCGGCACCACCGGCAGATGTCCGCCGTTCGAGGCCGAGCTGGCGCAGGCTCTCGAAGCCCACAGCTTCGAGCCGGTCAAGATGCTGCAGTGGCGCAATACCGATCTCGACTTCTCGTCGGTGGGCGCGCTGCAAGCCTCGCTTGCCGACGTGCCAAGGGAAAATGGCCTCACCCGCGCGCCGGTCGCCGAGGATATCCTGGTATTGGATCATGCGGCGCGCGACGATGATATCCGCGCGCTCGCGACGACGCCCCACGCCGTCGAGCGGCTGTGGGACGTTTGTCAGGTGCCGGACTATCGCAAGATCTCGCCCGCAACCCACGCTGAGCTCGTCACCACGCTCTACGGTTTTTTGATGCGAGAGAGGGTGATTCCCGACGAGTGGTTCGCCCATCAGGTTGAGCAAGCCAACCGCGTCGACGGCGACATCGACACGCTCTCCAACCGGATCGCGCATATCCGCACCTGGACATTCGCCGCTAACCGCCCGGATTGGCTGGCCGAGCCCGAGCACTGGCAGGGCGTCACCCGCGCCGTGGAGGACAAGCTGTCGGATGCCCTGCACGAGCGCTTGACCGAGCGCTTCGTCGATCGGCGCACGAGCGTGCTGATGCGGCGTCTGCGCGAAAAGACGGTGCTCGAGACCGACATCGGCAAGGGCGGCGAAGTCGTGGTCGAGGGACACTCCATCGGCCGGCTCGACGGGTTCATGTTCATCCCCGATGCATCGAGCGCCGGCTCGGAGGCGAAAGCGCTCGCTGGTGCCGCACAAAAGGCGCTGGCCGGCGAGATCGATGCGCGCGCCACGCGCTTGGCGCACGGGGCGGACGGGCAATTCGTACTGGCGACCGACGGCACCGTCAGATGGCTCGGCCAGCCAGTCGGCAAACTGCTGGCTGGCGAGGACGCGCTCAAGCCGCGCCTGCGCATCATCGCGGACGAGCATCTCACCGGCGCACCGCGCGAAGCGGTACAAGCCCGCCTCGAGCTCTGGCTCAAGTCTCACATCGAGCGGCTTCTGGAGCCGCTGTTCCGGCTGGCGGCCGCCGACGATGTCACCGGCATCGCGCGCGGGTTGGCATTCCAACTCACCGAGGCGCTGGGTGTGCTCGATCGTCAAAAGGTTGCGGAGGACGTGAAAGGGCTGGATCAGGCCGCGCGCGCCACGCTGCGGAAGTACGGCGTGCGCTTTGGCGCCTACCACATCTACCTCCCGGCGTTGCTCAAACCGGCGCCGCGAGCCTTGGCCACCCAATTGTGGGCGCTCCGGCATGGCGGCGCGGACGCGAAGGGGCTGGACGCGATCCAGCAGCTCGCCGCCAGCGGCCGCACGTCGGTCGCCGCGGATCAGGGAATTGCCAAGCCGCTCTACCGCATCGCCGGCTATCGCCTGTGTGGCGCGCGCGCGGTGCGGGCCGACATTTTGGAACGGCTCGCCGATCTGATCCGCCCGGCGCTGGCATGGCGGGCCGGCGCCAGCGGCCCCCGGCCGCCGGGCGCCATCGACGGCTTCGGCTTCACCGTCGCTCCCGGCATGATGTCGCTGGCGGGTTGTTCGGGCGAGGATTTCGCCTCGGTCCTGCGTTCGCTCGGCTATCGTATGGAAAGGCGGCCAAAGCCGGCAGAGGCGCCGCCGGCACCAGCGCCATCGACGCTGGCGGCGCCATGCCAGGCAGCGGGCACCGGGGCGATCGACGAAGTCGCCGCGCCGGTGGTCGAGGATCAATTGCAGCTGGCGCTCGACGCCACGGACCGCGCAAGCGATGCGGCCCCCGCATTGTTGTCGGCTCCGCCGGCGGCCGCAGACGACGTCGCCGCGTCCGCGGGGGCGGCGGCTATGGCGCTCGGGCCGTTAACGGACGGGACGTCGGGCAACCTCGAAGGAGCCTCACCTGTCGCGGCCTGCGATCCGGTCGTAGCAACGGCGGAGACTGCGGCGGCACTGGGCGAGGTTGAGGTCGAGCAACCCTCGGGCGCGGCGGCGGGACCGGAGCCGGCTCCCGACCTCCAAGCCAAGCCCGCCGAATTCATCGAGGTGTGGCGGCCCGGCCGGCGCGACGAGCAGGCCAGGAAACCGCGGCGCGACGCGGAGGCCGGGCGGCATCGGCGCCGCCCGATCGGCGCTTCGCCAGCGGGTACCGCGCCCGAGGGCGCAGCCGCGCCCGAGGCCGCTGGCGCCCGGCTCGCCGAGCGCCCCGCCGAGGTCGGACCCGCAGCCGGAGAGCACCGGGAGCCTCGCCGCCAGCGTCAAGGGCCTGCTAGTCGCGCCGACCGGCGGTCCCCCCGCTCGGATCGCGCTGCGCGCGAACCGCGCGGCGAGGCGTTCGATCGGTCGCAACGCGGCGAGCGGCCGCCGCCCCGCGAGCGACCAGACCGCGGCCCACGCGCCGATCGCCCCGATCGCGATCCTGCGCTGCGCGCGAAATACATCAAGGGGCGAGGCGACGGGGACCGCCGCGATCGCCAGCCCGACCCGAACTCGCCCTTTGCCAAGCTTGCTGTGCTGAAAGAGCAACTCGAGGCCAGTACCAAGGAGCCGCGCTGACGGCGGCGCACGACCTTGATCCACACTTCGACGCCGCCCTGTGAAACGGCCAGTCTTGACCGCCAGCGCATCGACAAGTGGCTCTGGCACGCGCGGGTGGTGCGCACGCGCTCACAGGCGGCGGCTCTGACTGTGGCAGGCCACGTGCGCATCAATGGCCTGCGCGCGGACGCCCCGAGCCGAGCGGTGCGGACTGGCGATGTGGTTACGGTTGCGCTTGATCGCGGCGTACGCGTGCTCAAGGTGATGGGCTTTGCCCAGCGCCGCGGCTCGGCAGTTGACGCGCGCGCCCTTTGCGAGATGATCGAGCCTGCGCGTCCGGCCGAACAACCGCCACCGCCGTCCTCAGGCCTGCGGCCGGCCGGGGCGGGGCGGCCGACCAAACGCGATCGCCGCGCCATCGAGCGCTTGCACGGCGAGGAGACCGAGTGACGATCTGCGCGGCTGCACCGCGGGCGCACCAGGGGCGGGGCGCTGGCAACGCAGGCGGCGACGCGGCTGCTCCGGCTGGATGGCTCGGTCGCGAGCCGCCGCAAGGCTGCGGACGCCAAGCCCGCCAGAACGGCGCGCAACGTCAATGTCTTGCCTGCCACCGGCCCATGCGGTACTCAGCCCGCATCCGGAGAGCGAGGAATGACCTACGTCGTCGTCGAAAGTTGCATCAAGTGCAAGTACATGGACTGCGTCGAGGTGTGCCCCGTGGATTGTTTCTACGAGGGCGAGAACATGCTGGTCATCCACCCCGATGAGTGCATTGACTGCGGGGTTTGCGAGCCGGAATGCCCGGTCGAGGCGATCAAGCCCGATACCGAGCCGGCGCTGGAGGAGTTCCTCAAGCTCAACGCCGAATACGCGAAGGCCTGGCCCAACATCACCTCGAAGAAAGAGCCGCCTGCGGACGCCAAGGATTGGGACCAGGTGCCGGACAAGCTTAAATACTTCTCGCCTAAGGGTGGAACCGGCGATTAGGCCGGCTCGTTAACCAGGCGTGACAAAAATGTAATGCTGAAATGCCCGAAATCGGCCGTTTGCGCCGCCGCAAGGCTTTGATTTCTACGAAAAATGTGCTATATATTAAAAAAATGAGCAAAACCCCCGCACCCGAGCCGCTCCCCATGGGGAGCATTATTTTTCGGGTTGCTTTCGAGAAACCCCAACTAGGGACGTGAGATCCACGCGACAAGCCGTGGCAGGAAAAACGCGCCATCGGTCGAAGAGGACCACCGCCGCCACCCGGCGGACGAAGAAGACCTCAGCCGGCGTTCGCCGGAGGGCATCGCAGGCTCCGCGCGCGGCGACGCGACGAGGGGCCCCCGTGGCCAAGACACCCGTCCGTCGCAAGCCGGACGAAGGAGTTGCTCCCGGCATGACCAGCAAGAAGACGACCCAGCGTCAAGGCTTCAAGACCAACGAGTTCATCGTCTATCCCTCGCATGGCGTTGGCCAGATCGTGGCCATCGAAGAGCAGGAGGTTGCGGGTGCCAAGCTCGAGCTCTTCGTCATCAACTTCGTCAAGGACAAGATGACGTTGCGGGTGCCGACGGCGAAGATCGCATCGGTCGGCATGCGCAAGCTGGCCGAGCTGCCGCTGGTCAAGCGGGCGCTGGAGACGCTCAAGGGCCGCGCCCGCGTCAAGCGCACGATGTGGTCGCGCCGGGCCCAGGAATACGAGGCCAAGATCAATTCCGGCGACATCGTCGCCATCGCCGAAGTGGTGCGCGACCTTTATCGCTCGGACACGCAGCCGGAGCAGTCCTATTCGGAGCGCCAGCTCTACGAGGCCGCGCTCGACCGTCTCTCGCGCGAAATCTCGGCGGTGCAACGCATCACCGAGACTGAAGCGATCAAGGAGATCGAAGCTGCTCTCGCCAAGGGGCCGCGGCGCGGTCCCAAGCCTGCCGACGGCGAGGCCGAGGACGAGGACGTGGTGGTGGAGGAAGAGGCAGCGTAGGCCGCCGCCTCCCCCGGACGCAACGATGCGAAGGGCCCGGCGGCAATGCCGGGCCCTTTTCGCGATTGGCCCTGCGGACGGCAGCGGCGCCGGTTCTATTCCGCATCGGCGGCCTAAGCGCTTCCCAGCACAGCAATAACAGCCGAAGAAATGTCCCGGCGCAGCCATAATTACGCTCCGTTTGGCAACAAGATGAGGAGCATCGGGGTCATTTGGTGTGGGGGCATATGCAGGGGCGCTCGAAGTACATCAGCCGGAGTTTGGTTGCTTGCCTTGCGCTGCTGAGCGGGGCGGCGGTCGGCGGACTGGCAGCCGGCTACAACGCGCGCGCGGGCCTGTCCGCGCAGCCATCAGTAGCACCATCTGCAGTGGCAGCCAGGATTGCCGGGATGCCGCCGGCCGAAACGGTCAACCTGCGCTTCCCGGCCGATTGGACGCAAGCGGCCGAGGAGGCGGCACCTCAAAAGATCGCGCTGGCATCCGCCGACAGCAGGATGGTGCTGTTCAGCCCGAGGGCTGCTGATCCAATAAGCACCACCGCATTCGCGCCCGTGGAATCCGAGCTTGAGCCTACCCCCGCGGTCGAGACGGTGCCGATACCCAGGCCTGCGCCGTCGGCCGCCGCCAGAGCAGCCAAGCCGCTGCACCACTCCAACGCGGTGCTCAACGATTCGCAGATTGCCGGCATCAAGAAGCGCCTCAATCTGACCCCGGAGCAGGAGCGCTACTGGCCGGCAGTCGAAGCCGAGCTGCGCAAGATGGAATACAGCAAGCGGCCAAACGGCGGCAGCCGCACCGCTTCGCTCGACATGAGCAAGGTGAACGTCGAAGGCCTCAAATCCGCAGGCTACCCGCTGGTCATGAGCTTCAATGACGACCAGCGCCGGGAGCTCAGATCGCTCGCTCACCTGCTCGGCCTTGAGAGCGTCATGGCAGGCATCTGATCGACCGGTATCCGCCTTCATTGCGAAGCCCGGCCGAGACGCCGGGCTTTTTGTTTGTGTCGCTTGCTCCGGTTGCCATGCAGCGCGGAGTTGTGAGTTCCATCCCGGCGAGGGCATCGGCCGCAGGTTTTCGACCGACTCGGCGGTATCGGCGGTGCCGCCATGCGCGCTAGACTGCGGCAAACCGAACACGACGGGAGAGCTAGATGGACATGAGCGTGACGGTGGGCGCAGCCGGCGGCGAACAGCCCGCGGCCAAGACGGAAACCAGAAAGGTGGCCCGCGGCGCCAACTCGAGCGATCTCGACGCCTGGCTGGAGAAGGTCGAGGCGCTCGGCGAGCTCAAGCGCATCACCGCGCAGGTCGATCCCGATCTGGAAGCGGCGACCATCACCTACCTCGTCGGCGGCGGGAAGTCGCCCGCGCTGCTGTTCGAGAACATCAAGGGCCACCCCGGCCACCGCGCGCTCTACAACATGATCGGCTGCAACCTGTCGCGCTTCTGCCTGATGATCGGCGAGCAGCCGGTGGACCATCCGCTCAAGGCCGTGCAAATCCTGCAGCAGAAGCTCGGGCGGAAGATGCCGCCGCGCGAGGTGGCGCCCGAGCAGGCGATCTGCAATCAGAACATTCGCGAAGGCGCCGACGTCGACATCCGCATCTTTCCGGCCCAGCGCATGTGGCCGCTCGACGGCGGAATGTATCTCGGCACCGGTGATGCGGTGATCACCAAGGATCCGGAAACCGGGCGGATCAACGTCGGCACCTATCGCATGATGATTAAGGGCCCGCGCGAGGTCGGCGTCTACACCTCGCCCGGCAAGGACGCTACCATCGATCGCGAGAAGTGGTGGAAGATGGGAAAGCCGATGCCGATCGCCGCGGCCTACGGCATCGATCCGCTGCTGTTTCTCGTCGCCGCCACCAGCCTGCCGAAGACCGAGTGCGAGTACGAGTACTATTCCGGAATCAACGGCGCCCCGATCGAGGTCTTCACCAGCGATCTCACCGGCCTGCCGCTGCCGGCGCGGGCGGAGATCGTGCTCGAGGGCTTTCTCTATCCGGACGAAACCTTCGCCGAGGGCCCGTTCGGCGAGTTCACCGGCTATTACGGACGCCCGAGCGGCGCCACGCCCTACATGCGGGTCGAGCGCATGCGCTATCGCGACAATCCGACCCTGACCTGCGCGCTGATGGCGGACGGCGCCGCCAACGAGGCCGGGCTGTTCTGGGCGGCGCTGCGCTCGGCCGGCATTTGGGCCGACCTAGAGAAGCTCGGGATACCCGGCATCCAGGGCGTGTGGTCGATTCCGGAGGCTGCCGGCTGGGGCATCACGGTGGTCTCCATCAAGCAGATGTACGCGGGACACGCCGCGCAGGTGATGGCGCTTGCCGCGCAATGCA
>DATBKV010000186.1:0-2442 GCA_036555745.1 Xanthobacteraceae bacterium
GGTCCGTGGTTGTGGCGTCACACGTCATCCGCTAGTTTTCGCGCCGACCCGCCACGCTCGAATCAACCGGACCTGATGATCGGCCGTCCCAAATTCGTGCTCGCCTCCGGCTCGCCCCGCCGGCTCGCGCTCATCAACCAGGCCGGCATCGAGCCCGATGCGCTGCGCCCGGCCGAGCTCGACGAGACGCCGAAGAAGGGCGAGCTGCCGCGCGCCTGCGCCAACCGGCTCGCGCGCGCCAAGGCCGAGGCGGCGCTCGCGCTGGTGCAGAAGGACGACGAGCTCAAGGGCGCCTTCATCCTCGGCGCCGACACGGTGGTCGCGGTCGGCCGCCGTATCCTGCCGAAGGCCGAGCTGCTCGACGAGGCGGCGCAGTGCCTGCGCTACCTGTCGGGCCGCAACCATCGCGTCTACACCGCGATCTGCCTGGTCACGCCGAAGGAGGCGTTCCGCCAGCGGCTGGTGGAGACGCGGGTGCGCTTCAAGCGGCTGTCGCCGCAGGACATCGAGGCCTACCTCGCGTCGGGCGAATGGCGCGGCAAGGCCGGCGGCTACGCGGCGCAGGGGCTCGCCGGCACGTTCATCGTCAAGATGGTCGGGTCGTACACCAACGTGGTCGGCCTGCCGCTGTACGAGACCATCTCGCTCCTGTCGGGCGAGGGGTTCCCGATCCACTTCGGCTGGATCAATGCGATGTAGCTGCCACATCGTCATGGCCGGGCATAGCCGTTCGAAGAACGGCGTCGCTTCGCTCGCCTATGTCCCGGCCATCCACGTCTTTTTCCGCGTCGATATGGTGAAGACGTGGATGCCCGCGACAAGCGCGGGCATGACGGATCGATCGCGGCTCGCATGAACATCGCGCTGTGGCTTCATCGCGCGGGCCTCGCGCAGCCCGACCGGCCGGCGGTCGGGCATGGCACGCGCGTACACCGCACCTACGGCGACTTCGCCGGCCGCGCGGCGCGGCTCGCCGGCGCGCTGCGCACGCGCTGCGGGATGGCGCCCGGCGAGCGCGTCGTCATCGCGGCGAAGAACTCGCCCGACTATCTCGAGCTTCTGTTTGCCGCCTGGCATGCCGGCCTGGTCGCGGTGCCGGCCAACGCCAGGCTGCACGGCGCCGAGCTCGGCTACATCATCGCGCAGTCGGGCGCGCGGGTGTGCTTCGCGTCGCGCGACGTCGAGACCGAGATCGCGCCGCACGCGCCGCCAAACCTCGAGCGGCTGATCGCGATCGGCGGCACGGACTACGACGCGCTGCTCGCCGCCGATCCGATCGCGGTGGCGCCGCGCGCCGGCGACGACCTCGCCTGGCTGTTCTACACCTCGGGCACCACCGGCCGGCCGAAGGGCGCGATGCTCACCCATCGCAACCTCGCCCGCATGAGCGAGGCCTACGCGGCCGAGGTCGATGCGGTCGCGCCCGGCGACGCGATCATCCACGCGGCGCCGATGAGCCATGGCTCCGGCCTCTACATCGCGGCGCACGTGATGCGCCTGGGCGTCAACGTCGCGCCGGAGTCCGGCGCGTTCGATCCGGACGAGGTGTTCGCCCTGTTCGCCGCGTGGCGCCGCGCGTCGCTGTTCGGCGCGCCGACCATGATCAAGCGGCTGGTCGCGCACCGCGGCGACTGCGCGCTCGCCAACATCCGCACCATCATCTGGGGCGGCGGGCCGATGTATGTCGAGGACGCGCGCGCCGCGCTCGACCGCTTCGGGCCGCGGCTGGCGCAGATCTACGGGCTCGGCGAGAGCCCGATGACCATCACGACCCTGTCGCGCGCGGACGTCGCCGGCCGCGAGCACCCGCGCTGGCTGGCGCGGCTCGGCTCCGCCGGGCGGCCGTTCGCCGGTGTCGACGTGATGGTGGTGGACGCCGACGACCGGCCGCTGCCGCAGGGCGAGACCGGCGAGGTGCTCACCCGCAGCGACGTGGTGATGGCGGGCTACTGGCAGAACGCGGCGGCGAGCGCCGCGACCTTGCGCGGCGGCTGGCTGCACACCGGCGACGTCGGCGCGTTCGACGCCGACGGCTACCTCACGCTCAAGGACCGCTCCAACGACCTGATCGTGTCGGGCGGCTCGAACGTCTATCCGCGCGAGGTCGAGGAGGTGCTGCAGCGCCACGCCGAGGTGCGCGAGGTCTCGGTGATCGGCCGGCCCGACCGCGAATGGGGCGAGGTGGTGGTCGCCTACGTGGTGGGCGGCGCGAGCCCGGCCGCGCTCGATGCGCTCTGCCTCGACCACATCGCCCGCTTCAAGCGCCCGAAGGACTACGTGTTCGTCGATGCGCTGCCGAAGAACAATTATGGCAAGGTGCTGAAGACCGAATTGCGGGAGCGGGATACGGATGCAGCCAACTCCGTTGGTCCCCGCGAAGGCGAGGACCAAGAATCAAGAACTGGATTGCCGCTTGCGCGGGAATGAACTGAAACTCTGCAA
>DATBKV010000187.1:0-4163 GCA_036555745.1 Xanthobacteraceae bacterium
GAGGAGCATGCCGGAGGAATTGCGCCAGAAGCGCTTCCGGAACATCGGTGATCCGCGCCGGCGCGACCGCTTCAAGTCGACCTATGAACTGGGCACCCGCTCCCCGTTCGTTCTTCACGCCGTCGCCGCCTACGAGCGCGCGTTCGGGCTTTTGGAGGCGACGCTGGCCGAGGGCGGCCCGTGGATCGTCGGCGCGCGTGCGACCCTTGCCGACATCAATCTCATGCCCTTTGCCGCTCGGCTCGACTATCTCGGGCTGCTCGACCTGTGGACGGCGCAACGCCCGCGCGTTGCCGCGTGGTGGGCGATGGCGCGCCAATGGCCGAGCTTCACGCGCGGGCTGAGCGACCTCATCAGCGCGGACGAATACACGGAGATGCGCACGCACGGTCCGAAGATTCGCGACGAGCTGGCGGCGCTGCTGGCCGCGTTGCGGCACGGCGATCCGGCGCCTGTGGCGTAGGCGCCGCGGCGCCGTCGATTCGGTCACTCCGCGGCGCGCGCGGTGACGTGCTGGCGGAATCCCGGCATCACCTGCTGCGCCAGGAGCCGCATCGACTCGTGCTCCCAGGCGGCATTGCGCCCGCCCCAGTCGAGCCCGGTCATCAGCAGGGTGCCGAACGGGCCGACCTCGTCGCGGAAGGCGACGAGCTTGTCGAGCACGGTCCTGGGCGAGCCGTAGATCACGCACTCCCGGGTGATGGCCTCGACGCTCGCCGCCTCGTCCGCCATGTCGGGCCGCGGCTTGAGGATCACCAGCAGGCCGACCCGGCTGAGCACCTCGCGCATATAGGTGTAGAAATAGCGGTTCGAGCCCTCCTCGCCGAACACGCGCTCCTGCGCCTCGGCGTCGGAGGGCGCGACCAGCACGTTGCGCGCAACGCGCCAGCTGTCGCCGCGCGGCGCGATGCCGGCGGCCGCGCAGGCCTCGCTGTACACGCGCCAGTGGCTCGCCACCGAATAGGTCGGGATGATGTTGGCGGAGATCATGCCCCAGCGCTTGCGCGCAGCGGTGGCGGCGGAGGGGGAGTTGGGGCTCGCCAGCGAGATCGAGATCGGCGGCCCGCCCGGCTGGTAGGGCTTGGGCATGTAGCCGACCCCGAGCTCGGGCACGATGCCGTTCTTGATCGCGATCGACCAGAACTCGCCCTCAAGCTCGTAGGGCGGATCCTGCGACCAGATGCGCGTGATGAAGTCCACCGCCTCCACCACCATGCGGTTGCGCGCATGCACGTCGGGATTGCCGAACAGCTCGAAGTCGGACACGAGCCCGCCGGGACCGACGCCCAGCATCAAGCGGCCCTTGCTCATATGGTCGAACTGGGCGGCCTCGGCGGCGACGATCGCGGGATGGTGATTGGGCAGATTGATCACCGCGGTGCCGAACGCGACATTGGTGGTGCGTTGGATGAGGCCCGCGAAGAACATCAGCGGCGAGGGAATGGGCTCGGTGGTGGCGGAGAAATGCTCCCCCAGCCAGACCTCGTCGAAGCCGAGCCGGTCGGCGAGCACGGATTTCTCGGCATCCTCCTCGAGCGTGCTCCAGAAGGTGCGGTCCGGCGGATGGACCGGCATCATGAACATGCCCAGGCGCATGGCTTTCCTCCCGACGCGTGCTCGCCATTATGACGCGGCTTCGGCGGAAGTGAAACCGATCGGCCGATTGCTCGTCAGTGCGGGCGCCGCGCAGCGGCTGCGTCCTGCAGGACAACGGTCGGTGGCTCAGAGAATGAACCGGCTCAAGTCCGCGTTCTTGGCGAGATCGCCGATGTGCTTGTGCACGTAATCGGCATCGATCGTCACCGTCTCGCCGTGGCGGTCGGGGGCGGCGAACGAAATCTCGTCGAGCACGCGCTCCATCACCGTCTGCAGCCGCCGCGCGCCGATGTTCTCGACGCTGGAATTGACCTGCACCGCCACGTCGGCGATGGCGTCGATCGCGTCGGGGGTAAAGTCGAGCTTGACTCCTTCGGTCTCCATCAGCGCGACGTATTGCTTGATCAGCGACACCTCGGTTTCGGTGAGGATGCGGCGGAAGTCGTCGCGCGTGAGCGGACGCAGTTCGACCCGGATCGGCAGCCGGCCCTGCAGCTCCGGCAGCAGGTCGGACGGCTTCGAGAGGTGGAACGCGCCCGACGCGATGAACAGGATGTGGTCGGTCTTGACCGTGCCGTGCTTGGTCGAGACCGTCGTGCCCTCGATCAGCGGCAGCAGGTCGCGCTGCACGCCCTCGCGCGACACGTCGGCGCCCATGCGCCCTTCGCGGCCCGCGATCTTGTCGAGTTCGTCGAGGAAGACGATGCCGTTCTGCTCGACCGCCTTGATCGCTTCCAGCACCAGCTGGTCGTTGTCGAGCAGCTTGTCGGATTCCTCGTTGATCAGGATGTCGTAGGATTCCGCGACCGTGACGCGCCGCGTCTTGGTGCGGCCGCCGCCCAGCTTGCCGAAAATATCGCCGATCGAGATGGCGCCCATCTGCGCACCCGGCATCCCCGGGATCTCGAACAGCGGCATGCCGCCGCCGCTCGCCTGCACCTCGATCTCGATCTCCTTGTCGTTGAGCTCGCCGGCGCGCAGCCGGCGGCGGAAGGAATCCTTTGTGGCGGCGCTGGCGCTCTCGCCGACCAGGGCGTTGACCACGCGGTCCTCGGCGGCGAGCTGCGCGCGCGCCTGCACGTCCTTGCGCTTCTTGTCCCGCGTTTGCGTGATCGCGGTCTCGACCAGATCGCGCACGATCTGCTCGACATCGCGCCCGACATAGCCCACCTCGGTGAACTTCGTCGCCTCCACCTTGAGGAACGGGGCGCCGGCGAGCTTGGCGAGGCGGCGCGAGATCTCGGTCTTGCCGACGCCGGTCGGGCCGATCATCAGGATGTTCTTCGGCAGCACCTCCTCGCGCAGCCGCTCGTCGAGCTGCAGGCGCCGCCAGCGGTTGCGCAGCGCGATCGCCACCGCGCGCTTGGCGTCGTGCTGCCCAATGATGAAGCGGTCGAGCTCGGAGACGATCTCGCGCGGCGAAAAATCGGTCATGAGCGGTGTATTTGGCCCCGGGTGCGCGCGAGCGCAATAGCGCCGCAGGTCGCCCTAGATTGTTTGATTTTGCGCATGTCCTTGTCGGAAAACCGGTGCTCAATTTTCCGGAACATGCGCTGGCGCCGCGGGGCTCACAGCTTCTCCAGCGTGACGTTGCGATTGGTGTAGACGCAGATGTCGGCGGCGATATCCATTGCCTTGCGCACGATCGCCTCGGCATCGAGCGCCGAATCCATGAGTGCACGCGCGGCGGCGAGCGCGTAGTTGCCCCCGGAGCCGATGCCCATCACGCCGGCGTCGGGCTCGAGCACGTCGCCGGTGCCGGTGAGGACCAGCGAGACCTGCGTGTCGGCGACGATCATCATGGCCTCGAGCCGGCGCAGGTAGCGGTCCGTGCGCCAGTCCTTGGCGAGCTCGACCGCGGCGCGCGTGAGTTGGCCGGGGTACTGATCGAGCTTGCCTTCCAGCCGCTCGAACAAGGTGAAGGCGTCGGCGGTGGCGCCGGCGAAGCCGCCGATCACGTCGCCCTTGCCGAGGCGGCGCACCTTCTTGGCATTGGGCTTGACGATGGTCTGGCCGATGGTGACTTGCCCGTCGCCGCCGATCACGACGCTGCCACCCTTGCGGACGGTGAGAATGGTGGTGCCGTGCCAGAGCTCGGGAGAAGGGGGCTGCATGCGCGCCTCGATACTGGGCCGTCATGTAAGCATCGCCGCATGGCGCGCGCAATTGCAGCCGTGTTGCGCCGGCCGCGAGAGTGGCGCCGCCGGCCAACCCCTGATAAAAGGCGCGCGGCCCGCTGCGGGAGAGAGAGCGTTCATGCGCAAGGGCGCGGTCAAGCGCACCACCAAGGAAACCGAGGTCGAGGTCACGGTCGATCTCGACGGCAGCGGCCGCGCGGCGATCGCGACCGGGATCGGCTTTCTCGATCACATGCTCGATCTCCTGGCGCGCCATTCCCGCATCGACCTCGCGGTCAAGGCCAAGGGCGACCTGCACATCGACGCCCACCACACCACCGAGGACGTCGGCATCGCGCTCGGCCAGGCGGTCAAGCAGGCGCTCGGCGACATGAAGGGGATCACCCGCTACGCCGACGTGCACGTGCCCATGGACGAGACGCTCACCCG
>DATBKV010000188.1:0-4435 GCA_036555745.1 Xanthobacteraceae bacterium
ACCTCATAGCCTTCCGGCGGGATCGGCGTGCGGCCGACCACGACGTCGGCATCGGGAATGTCGAGGAGATCGTTCTCGCCCTCGACGAAGAAATGATGGTGCTGGGAGACGTTGGTGTCGAAATAGGTTTTCGAGCCATCCACGGCAACCTGCCGCAACAGCCCGACATCGGTGAACTGGTGTAGCGTGTTGTAGACGGTCGCGAGAGAGACGGGAACCTTGGCCTTCGTCGCCTCTTCATACAGCATCTCGGCGGTGATGTGCCGATCGCCCTTGCCGAACAGGATCCAGCCGAGCGCCATGCGCTGACGCGTCGGACGCAGGCCGACATCGCGCAGCATCGACTTCACGTCATGCCAGGGACAGCCGGTAAGCGCCGATCGCGCCATGGTACCCGCGGATTGCTGCTCGAGCCGCGCGGGCGTGTCGGTGAAAACGATAGTACGCGACGGCGTCATGGCACAACGAAACCCTTCTCGCAGCGTCCCCGGCGACAGATTGTTGCATTTGTAACATGTGCCTCCGAAGATGCAACTGCCTCGCAACTATCCTGGGGCAATTCTAATCTGATCTTGCCTGGGCGGCCGGTGGCTGGCTTTGCCCCCCCGACCGCCTATGTTAGGAATTCGAGGTTTTTGGGCCTGATCAGGCTGCCTAGAGCAGGAACGCGGATGGAGAACCGGCGCAACAGCTTCGGATACGATGACCTATTGGCCTGCGCCCGAGGGGAGCTGTTCGGCGCCGGAAATGCCCAATTGCCGCTTCCGCCAATGCTGATGTTCGACCGCATCTCCGAGATCGCGGAAGCTGGCGGCGAATACGGCAAAGGCCTGGTTCGCGCGGTGCTCGACCTCAAGCCGGATCTCTGGTTCTTCCCCTGCCACTTTAAAGGCGATCCGGTCATGCCGGGTTGTCTCGGTCTCGATGCGCTGTGGCAGTTGCTCGGGTTCTTTCTGGGTTGGCTCGGGGCACCGGGCAAAGGCCGCGCTCTCGGGCTGGGCGAGTTGAAGTTCTCCGGCCAAGTGCTTCCGACCGTCAAGAACGTCGTCTACGGCATCGACATCAAACGGGTCATGCGCAGCAAGCTCGTGCTCGGCATCGCCGATGGCTGGCTCTCGGCGGATGGCTCGATCATCTACCGGGCCATGGATCTCAAGGTCGGTCTGTTCCGCGGCGAAGTGATGCAGCCGAGCGGGGGTTGACCGGCGGCGGGCGCATTCCGTTGCGCCAACCGAGATGCGGACGAGGCGCGCATGAGACGGGTCGTCGTGACCGGGATGGGCATCGTCTCGTCCATCGGCAACAACACCCAGGAGGTTCTGGCGAGCCTGCGCGAG
Organism: Xanthobacteraceae bacterium; assembly: GCA_036555745.1. Classification (GTDB taxonomy): domain Bacteria; phylum Pseudomonadota; class Alphaproteobacteria; order Rhizobiales; family Xanthobacteraceae; genus VAZQ01. The sequence goes on from DATBKV010000188.1 coordinate 1,338, forward strand.
GCCCGGTCGGGCATTTCGCGCGCCGACAAATATGCCGAGCTTGGGTTCCGCTGTCAGGTCCACGGCGCTCCCACTCTCGATCCCGAGGACATGGTTGACCGCCGCGCCATGCGTTTCCTGGGCGGAGGCGCAGCCTGGAACCATGTCGCGATGGAGCAGGCGATCCGCGATGCCGGCCTCGAGGAGAAGGAAATCTCCCACGAGCGTACCGGCATCATCATGGGCTCGGGCGGACCTTCGACGCGTGCGATCGTGGAGGCCGCCGACATCGCGCGGAACAAAAGCCCGAAACGCGTCGGTCCCTTCGCCGTGCCCAAAGCGATGTCGTCCACCGCCTCCGCGACGCTCGCCACGTGGTTCAAGATCAAGGGCGTCAACTATTCGATCTCGTCTGCCTGCGCGACCTCCAACCACTGCATCGGCAACGCCGCGGAAGTGATCCAGATGGGCAAGCAGGACGTGATCTTCGCCGGCGGCTGCGAGGAGCTCGACTGGACGCTATCCGTGCTGTTCGATGCGATGGGCGCGATGTCGAGTAGCTTCAATCAGACGCCGAGCAAGGCTTCGCGCGCCTACGATGCCGATCGCGACGGCTTCGTCATTGCCGGCGGCGCGGGCGTGCTGGTGCTGGAGGAGCTCGAGCATGCCAAAGCGCGCGGCGGACGCATCTACTCCGAGGTTGCGGGCTATGGCGCCACCTCCGACGGTTTCGACATGGTGGCTCCGTCGGGAGAAGGCGCGGTGCGGTGCATGCGCATGGCGCTCAACGAGGTGAAGGCGCCAGTCGATTACATCAACCCGCACGCCACCTCGACGCCGATCGGCGATCTCAAGGAGATCGAGGCGATCCGCGAGGTGTTCGGCGACAAATGTCCGCCGATCGCCGCGACCAAATCGCTCACGGGGCATTCGCTCGGCGCCGCCGGCGCGCAGGAAGCGATCTATTGCCTGCTCATGATGAACAACGGCTTTATTTGCGAAAGCGCCAATATCGAGAAGCTCGATCCGGCTTTCGCCGACATGCCGATCATGCGCGAGCGGCGCGACGATGTGAAGCTCGGCTGCGTGCTGTCGAACTCGTTCGGCTTCGGCGGGACCAATGCCTCGGTGGTGTTCAAGCGCGTCGACGTTTGAGGCCGTAGCGAAGGTTGCCGGGGACGCTGGCAAGTGAGGGGCGACGACAAGGTGGGTCTGGGCGCGATGACACAGTTGATGCAGGGCAAGCGCGGCTTGGTCATGGGGGTCGCGAACGACCATTCGATCGCCTGGGGCATTGCCCGCGCGCTCGCCGCCCAGGGCGCTGCCCTGGCTTTCACCTATCAGGGCGAGGCGCTCGGTCGACGGGTCAAGCCGCTGGCGGAGTCGGTGGGTGCTTCGATCGTGCTGCCGTGCGACGTCGAGCAGCGCGCCTCTGTCGACGCCGCGTTCACCGCGATCGCCGAGAAGTGGGGCTCGCTCGATTTCGTCGTCCACGCCATCGCCTTTTCCGACAAGAACGAGCTCAAGGGCCGCTACGCCGATACGACGCGCGAGAACTTCCTGCGCACCATGATCATCTCGTGCTTCTCCTTCACCGAGGTCGCCAAGCGCGCGGCGGCCCTGATGCCGGCAGGGGGCGCGATGCTGACGCTGACGTACAACGGCGGCCAACGCGCGATGCCCAACTACAACGTCATGGGCGTCGCCAAGGCCGCGCTCGAAGCGTCGGTGCGCTACCTCGCGGTCGATTTCGGCCCCGCCGCCATCCGGGTCAACGCCATCTCGGCCGGCCCGATCCGCACGCTGGCCGGTGCCGGCATCACCGATGCGCGCCAGATGTTCGCGTTCCAGCAACGCCATTCGCCGTTGCGCCGCGGGGTGACGCTCGACGAGATCGGCGGCGCCGCGCTCTACCTGCTGTCCGACCTCTCGACCGGAGTTACCGGCGAGGTCCACTTTGTCGATTCGGGTTACAACGTCATTGCGATGCCGCAGCCCGCCTCGCTCAAGGACGAGACCGCCGCGAACGAGCAGGCGATCGCCAAAGACGCGGCACAGTAGCTGCTAAAACTGCCACCGCCCGCGGCCGGCGCCGGGGGGCCGGCCAAGCGCCGCCGGCCGCTATTCCGCCATCGCGGCCACACCGGCGGACGTCCGGCGCCCCCAACGGCTCAGCTCTAGCCGTGTTTGCCTGGGGCTTTCGATAATAATATCTTATGGCGGTGATCACCCTGCGACAGCTGCGCTACCTGAGTGCCTTGGCGGAGCACGGCCATTTCGGCCGCGCGGCCGAAGCCTGCGCGGTCACCCAGCCTGCGCTCTCCATGCAGATCCGCGAGATGGAGAGGTTGCTCGGGGCGGAACTGGTGGAGAGGCGCCGGGGAGAGGTCGCACTCACCGAGATCGGCGTCGAGGTCGCCCGGCGAGGGGAGCAAATCCTGGCGGCGTCGCGCGACCTCGTCGATCTGGCGCGGCACGCCGGCCGCATTTTGAGCGGACGGCTGACGCTTGGGGTCATTCCGTCGCTCGCGCCTTATGTGCTGCCGAAATTGCTGCCGCGCCTGCAGCAGCGCTACCCGGATTTGCGGCTGGAGCTGCGGGAAACGCAGACCAAGGTGCTGGTTCAGGAGCTGATGCAGGGGACGGTTGACCTGCTGATGCTGGCGCTGCCGGTAACGGAGGCCGAGGTCGAGACCATCCGGCTGTTCGACGACCCGTTTCTGTTCGCAGTGCCGGCGCACGATCCGCGGCCGAAGACCTTGCGCGTGTCCGCGCGCGATATCGATCCGCAACGGCTCATCCTGCTGGAGGAAGGCCATTGCCTGCGCGACCAGGCACTCGCCTACTGTCCCGACAGCAGGCGCGATGGCGGCGGCAGCGGTTCGATGGGTCTCGGCGCGACCAGCCTCACCACCGTGATGCAGATGGTGGCCAACGGGTACGGCGTCACCCTGGTCCCGGAAGTAGCCGTCGATGTCGAGGTGCGCGACGGGCGCGTCAAGCTTCTGCGGTTCGCGCCGCCGCAGCCCGGCCGTACCATCGGGCTCGCTTGGCGCCATACCTCGCCGCGCAAGGTCGATTTCGTGGCGCTCGGGCAGATCGCGACCGAGGTGCTGGCG
>DATBKV010000189.1:0-18630 GCA_036555745.1 Xanthobacteraceae bacterium
GCTCTCGAAGCTCGCCTGCACCGACACGAGCGCGTGTGGCGGCGGCGTGCGCGGCTCGTCCACACGCGAGCCCAGCAACGGCTCGAGCGGCTGCGCGATCAGGCAGCCCTCGATCAGCCAGGATGAAAACGAGGAAAATCCGCGCGCGCCCGGCAGCTCGGCCACTGCGGCCGCCATGCGCGCAAGCGCGCCATCGTCGGCCCCAGCGCCGGCGTCGCGCCGGAAGGTGCGCAGCAGTCGAATCCAGGTCCCCTGGTAGGCGACGGTGGCGCGCAACGCGAAGCGCGCGCCCAGGGCCGCCTCGCCTTCGACGCGCCGCAGCCGGTGATCGCGCGCAAGATCGGGGGCGGCGGCGAGGTAAACTTCCTCCGCGCCGAGCCCGCGCGCCTCGGCCTCCACCGCCGCCAGCGTCTCCGCCAGGCCGGCGCGGCGCTCCGATGCGCGCGCGAGCGCGCGCCGCGCGATCGTCGCCGCTTTGATCGCGAGCGCGATCTCAGCCGGATCCGCCGCCGCGCGCAGGCCGGCGAACAGTGCGGTGGCGTCGCCCAGGGCGAGGCGCGGCCCGCCCTCGCGCAAATCACCGGCAATGCCGGCGGATAGCCCGTCGAGATCGGCGATCCCGACCGTGGCGTCGGCTTTCCATCCCGCGATCATGCGCGCGGCCTCGAGCCCGATGCGGGGGCTGTGCACGACCTCCGCCACCCGGCTGGTGCGCTCGATCCAGCTCTTGACCCGGTAGGTGAGCGCGACCACCAGCGCGGGAGGCCGCCCGCGCGGCAGCACCAGCAATGCCTCCGACCAATAGGGCACGAAGCCGGTGAGCCAGGACACGCCGGCGGGGCGGGTGTTGTTGGTGTAGAGGAGCAGCGCGTCGAGCCGCGCGTCGCCCATGGCCGCGTGCACCCGCGCGATGCGCGCATCGAGCACCGCGTCCGGCAGCTCCGCCGGTGAGCGCAGGATCAGGCCGCGGCGCATGCCCGCCTCATGCCGCTACCTCAAACAGCTCGCGCGGCGTGCCGCACAGCACCTCGACGCCCGTCTCGGTCACCACTACGGCATCACCCAGCACGAGATAGCCGACCTCGGGATGATAGGTGTTGGGATGCACGATCAACGCCATGCCGGGAACGAGCGGCGTGTCCACGTCCTCCAGCAGGTGCGGCTTGGAATCGCAGAACAGGCCGAGGCCGTGACCGCGCACGCGCGTCCATTTGCTGGTGACGTAGTCGCCCAGTCCGTGCTTGCGAAAGACATCGTTCTCGGCGCGCGCGACGTCGGCGGCGGTGGTGCCGGGACGCACCGCCGCGATGCCGGCATCGAGCGCCTCGCGGAACACCGCGAAGGCGCGGCGCTGCGCCGCGCTCGCCTGCCCCACCACCAGCGTGCGGCAGATCTGCACGAAATAGCCTTCGACCGCCGGCGTGAGCTCGGTGGTGACCAGGTCGCCTTGAGCGATGCGCCGGTCCGACGGCGGCGTCATGCCGAGCACGTCCTTGCCGCCGGAGCCGATAATCATGAAATTGTCCGGACATCCGCGCCGGCGCAGATAGGCCTCGATCTCGGCCACGAGCTCGTATTGCCGGCGCCCCGCTTTCGCGGCCTGGCGGAACACCGCATAGGCGTCGTCCGCGAGCCGCGCCGCGCGCCTGAGCACGGCGATCTCCGCCGGCAGCTTGAGCATCAGCAGGCGGTCGAGCAGCGTGGTGCCGTCCTGGAGCGCAAAGCCGCGGCTTGGATCCGCGAGCCAACTCGGCAACAGCCGGCGCGGCGCCGCCGCGAGCCGCTGGTTGGCCACCCGATCGAGCCGCGCGCCCACCGCGCGCACGACATCGGTGGAGAAATGCACCTGGGCCTCCGGCGTCTCGACCTCGGCGCGCTCGGTTTCGGTCGCGCTGTCGAGAAACAACTCGGTCGTGCCGTCCGCCGACACCACCGCGATGCCGTGGCCTTCCAGGATGCCGAAGTCGGCGGCGTAGCGCAGATAGTCGCCCTGCCAGGCATTGCCATAGAGCACCATCGCATCGATGCCGCTCTCCGCCATGGCGGCGAGCAGCCGTCGGCGCCGTTCCTCGGCCAGCGTCATCGCCTACTCCGCCGCGCTCGCGCGTGCCGGCGCGTAGCCGTAATCGCGTGGGGCCGCTTGCGCCGAGACATAGCCGGCCGCGACGTCGCGCTCGATCGCGTCGCGCTCGCGCTCGCGCGGCTCTCCCCAGCCGCCGCCGCCGGCGGTGCGGAAGGTGAGCCGGTCGCCCGGCGCAAGCGCGACGCCGGTCTCCTTGAGCAGCTTGCGCGAGCTGCCATCGACCCGCACGAGCACGGCTTCGTTGATCGCGCCCGGCCTGCCGCCGTGCAGGCCCCAGGGCGGATCCTTGGTGCGGTCGCAGTTGACGTTGGCGACACAGGTCTGCAGCGCGCGGTAGGTGAGCTCGACGCCGAGCCCGCCGCGATGCCGGCCGGCGCCGCCGGAGTCGGCGCGCAGGGCGAAGCGCTCGATCAGGAATGGGTACTGCATTTCCTGCAGCTCGATCGGCGCGCTGCGCACGTCGCCCTGGCAGATCGAGACCGAGGCGGATTCACCGTCCTCGTGCGGTCGGCCGCCCCAGCCGCCGCCGAAAATGTTCATCAGCAGGAAGCGCCGCCCGTCGGGCCGGAAGCCGCCGATCGAGCAGCCGCCCATGTCGCCCTTGTGGGCGGCAGGGATGCGCTCAGGCAAGGCCGGCGCCAGCGCCTTGAGAATCGTGTCGATCACGGTCGGCAGCGGAATACTCCACAGCCCGAGCGCGGCCGGCCAGCGCGCATTGAGGATCTTGCCTTCCGGCAGGATGAGCTCGAGCGCGCGGAAGGAGCCCTCGTTCACCGGCGCCTCGCCCTGGGTCAGGTTCTTGAACGCCACCCGCGCCGCCGCGAGTCCCCCGGAATAGCCGGAATTGGTCGGCCCGGGCACCTGCTCGTTGAGCTCGGAAAAATCGACGATCATGCGCTCGCCCTCGATCATCACCCTGACCTTGATGCGCAGCGTCACGTCGAGCCGGCGGCCGTCGTTGTCGAGGAAGCTTTCCGCCTCGTAGGTTCCGTCCGGGATGCGCGCGACGAACGCGCGCACGGCGCGATCGGTCGCGTCCCACACCGCGTGGATCGCGGCCGCGACCGTATCGCGGCCGTAGCGCTTGATGAGCTCGCCGAAGCGGCGCACGCCGAGCTGGCAGCAGGCGATCTGGGCGCGCAGGTCGCCGAGCGCGGCTTCGGGGAAGCGCAGGTTGTCCTCGATGATCTGCCAGAGCGTATCGTTGCGCTTGCCGGCCTCGTAGATCTTGAGCGAGCGGAATTGCAGCCCCTCCTGGTAAATCTCGGTGGTCTCGACCGAGCCGAAGCCTTGCCGCATGCCGCCGATGTCGACCCAGTGGGCGCGGCTGGCGGCGAACGCGACCACCTCGCCGGCGTGGAAGCAGGGCGCGTAGACCACGACGTTGTTGAGATGCTGCCCGCAGATGCGTCCGTGGTTCATGATGACGACGTCGCCGGGCGCAAAGCCGGAAAGCCCGTAGCGGGCGATGCCGTCCTTCACCGCGATGCCGAGATCGGCCAGGAAGATCGGCAGCCCGCCCCGGTTCTGCGAGATCATGCGCCCCTGCGGGTCGATCAGTCCGCAGCAGAAATCGCGCACCTCGTAGATCATCATGTTGTAGGCCGACTTGCACAGCGCCGTCGCCATCTCGTCGGCATAGGCGTTGACGGCGTTGCGCACGACCTCAATCGTGATGGGGTTGGGTTTCATTCGTGCTCGCCTGCGGTCGCTCGCTCCGCCCTTGCATCATTCTCGCTGTCATCGCCCCGCGGCAGCGGGCGATCCGGTAAACAGCTGCATGCGTGACTTGGCGCGCTTGTGCCAACATCGTCGCCCCGTGATTACTGGATGCCCGCTTGCGCGGGCATGACAGACCGCCGAAGGCATCACTCCCGCTGCTCCAAGGTTACGATGATGTTTCCGCTCGGGTCGACCAGCGCGCAGTCGCCGGGCGCGACCAACGTCGTGGAGTTGGGCTCCTCGATCACCGCCGGTCCGGCGATCTGCTCGCCGGCCGAAAGCCCGGGCCGCCACAAGATGCGCGTGTCGAGCGGGCGCTGCGGATCGTCGAACACCACGGCGCGGCGGCCCTCGCGCGCCGCCTCGGTCGGCGTCCAGGGCTGCGCCAGCCAGCGCGCGATGGCGTCCTCCAGCCGCGGCACCGTCACCGTCAGGCGCAGGTTGACGACCTCGATCGACTGATCCGGGGCGGCATGCCCGTAGCGCAGGTGATGCTGCTCGTCGAAGCGCGCGCGCGCCGTGTCGCCCGCGCCGGTGAGCTCGTCGGCGCCCGCGATCGGTATCGCGATGGTGTGCTCCTGCCCGCGATAGCGCAGATCGGCGGCGAAATCGAAGCGGGCGCGCGCGCGCTGATCGGGAGCGAGCGCGTCGCGCGCGAGCGCCTCATCGCCGGCGGCGCGCAGCTCCGCGAACGCGCGCGCCGCGCCGGCCGCGTCGATCTCACCGAACTCGCCGACCAGCGTGCGCACATAGTCCTGGCGCCATTGCGCCATGAGCATGCCGAGGGCGGAGAAATTGCCGGGCAGCTTGGGAACCACCACCCGGGGAATCGAGATCTCGCGCGCGATGGCGACCGCGTGCAGCGGGCCGGCCCCGCCGAATGCGATCAGCGCGGAATCGCGCGGATCGATGCCGCGCTCGACCGAGACCGCGCGTACCGCCAGCGCCATCGCGCCATCCGCGATGGTGGCGATGCCGAGCGCGGTCGCCATCGGCGCGAGCCCGAGCGTGGCGCCGATGCGGCCGATAGCGGCCGCCGCCAGATCCCGCTCGAGCGGCATGCGGCCGCCGAGGAAGCACTGCCCGTCGAGGCGGCCGAGCAGGAGATCGGCGTCGGTCACGGTCGGCGCCTCGCCGCCGCGGCCGTAGCAAGCCGGCCCCGGATCGGCGCCGGCGCTCGCCGGACCGACATGCAGGCCGCCGCCGGTGTCGCACCAGGCAAGCGAGCCGCCGCCGGCGCCGACCTCGACGATGTCGACCACCGGCAATTGCATGGGCTGGCCGCTGGCTGGTTCGCCGATGACGTAGCCTTGCTCGATCGGCACTCTGCCCCCGGTGATCAGCGTGCATTTGGCGGTGGTGCCGCCCATGTCGAAGCCGATGGCGCGCGTGATGCCGAGCGCGGCCGCCAGGCAACCGGCGCCGATCATGCCGGCCACCGGACCCGATTCCATCATCGCCACCGGCTCGCGCCGCGCCTGCGCGATCGACATCGTGCCGCCGTTCGAGCGCATGATCGCGATGCTGCCGGCAAAGCGCGCCTCGCTCGCGAAGCCCTCGAAGCGGCCGAGATAGCGCGAGACCCGCGGGCCGACGAAGGCATTGAGCACCGTGGTCGAGGTGCGCTCGTATTCGCGAAATTCGCGCAGGATCTCGTGGCTGAGCGTCACGAACAGCGACGGAAAATGCCGCCGCAGGACGGCGCCGGCCGCAGCCTCGTGCGCGGGATTGGCGTAGGAATGCAGAAAGCACACCGCCACCGCTTCGATCCCGCCCGCGATGAGCCGGCGCCCCAGCCTCTCGACCTCGCCGGGGTCGAGCGGCGCGAGCACCTCGCCGGCCGCGTTGATGCGCTCCGACACCTCGAAGGTGAGCTCACGTGGAATGAGTGGGCGCGGGCGATGAAAGAACAGGTTGAAGGCGTCGGGCCGATTGCCGCGGCCGATGGCGTAGACGTCGCGGAAGCCCGCGGTCGTGAGCAGGGCGGTCCTGGCGCCGCTGCGCTCGAGCACGGTATTGATGGCGATGGTCGACCCGTGCAGGAGCTCGTCGATGGCGGCGACCTCGCAGCCGGCCATGCGCAGCGCCGCCGCCACGCCCGCGGTCGGATCGGCGGGCACGGTCGGACATTTCGAGGCGACGATCGCGCCCGCCTGCCACCCGACCAGGTCGGTGAAGGTGCCGCCGATGTCGACGCCGACGATGCTCAAGATAGGAAGAGGGTTTTGCAGTGGTGTTGATGCGCAGCCGTGCCGCCCACTCGGTGTCCTCCCCTCCCCCTTGTGGGGAGGGGTTGGGGGTGGGGGTCGTGAGATTGACGCACCAACAGTGCCAAACCGACCACCCCCCTCCCCAGCCCTCCCCCACAACGGGGGAGGGAGCAGACCGAGCGTGCTGCCCTAACTGATTCCATTTCGACGAAAATCGCTAGAACTTCACCGGCACGAACTTGTCGTTGTAGATCGCCTTCGCGTCGGGAACAGCGGGCAGGATGCCGAGGTCCTTGAGCGAGTACCTGATCACGTCGATCGCGGCCGGGTTCCAGGCGCCGTCGGTCGAGAAGCCCGCCACCTGCGCATCGTAGATTTTGGCGGCGATCGCAGGCTTGACGTCGATGGTCTTGGCCGCCGACTTCACCACGAAATCCTTGTTCGCCTTCACGAAGGCGATGGTCTTGAACCAGCCGCGCAGGAAACGCCGCAGCAGCTCCGGCCGGTGCTCGATCATGTCGTCGGAGGCGAAGATCACGTGGGTGTAGAAGTCCTTCGCGATATCGCCGAACAGCAGGAAATTCCTGGCCTTGCCGGCCTCCTCGAGCTCGTAGCCGGTCGCGGCCTCGATCACCATGCCGTCGAGCTCGCCGCGCTGGATGGCGGCGAGGCGCGCCTGCATCTGCCCGAGCGCCAGGATCTGGATGCCGTCGCTGCCCCAGCCCTGCTGGCGCGAGAGCTCCCGCACCAGCCAGTCGGTGAGCGAGCCCGCCGTCGTCACCCCGATGCGCTTACCCTTGAGATCGCCGATGGTCTTGATCGGTGTATCGAGCGGAAGCACGAGCGCGAGATTTGCGGGCGCCCCGTACATGGCCGCGACCCCGACCGCCGGCGCGCCCTTGGCGCGGAAGCCGAGCGCGGGCCCGGAGCCGAGCCCGACGTCGAGGCTGCCGGCGGCGAGCGCCTGCTGCAGCTGCGCGTCGCCGCGAAAGCTCGTGACCTCGACCTCGATCCCTTCGCCGGCGAAAATCTTGGCCTCGATCCCGACTTCGGTGGCGGCGAAGGCAAACGAGTTGGGAACCGCCTTGCCGAGCCTGACCTGGTCGAGCGCCAGTGCGGCGCCGCCAAAGCAAACCACCTGCGCCGCCGCTATGCCAACGAGCGCACCCTGCCTCAATCCGAGACCTATGACTCTTGCTGTTGAGATCATCGTGCGCCCACTCTCATTCGATCCGATCCGCACGGCAAGCGCCCGATTCTTAGCGGCATTTGCGGACAGCATCAATCGAATGCCGCCGCACGCGCCAGCACCGTCGAAGGGCACGCAACCGCGGGCGGCGTTGTGTCGGAGGGGCTTGTCCATTAGGGTTTCCGCCGCCCGCAAGGTCGCCGCAAGCGATTTCTTCTTGCCGGGGCGCAAGCATTTGCATCGCCGCACTGAGCAGCGAAGGTGACGCCCACATGCTCGATCAACGAAATTTCGCCGGCAACATCGCCTACGACGACCTGCGCGAATGGCTGGAAATGGCCGAGCGGCTGGGCGAGGTCCGTACCGTCAAGGGCGCGAGCTGCGAGGAGGACATCGGGCTTGCCGCCGAGGCGGTGCTGCGGGCCGAGCACGGGCCGTGCGTGGTGTTCGAGGACATTCCCGGCTGCGCCAAGGGCTTTCGGCTGCTGCTCAACATGTTCGCCGGCACGCGCCGCAACATGACGCTCGGCTTTCCCGATCACCTCACCAAATGGGAGCTGAGCGACGCCTATCGCGAGGCCTATCTGCAGGAGCAGCGCGTGGTGCCGCACGTCATCGTCGACGACGGGCCGGTGTTCGAGAACATCATGCTGGGGGACGAGGTCGACGTCACCAAGTTCCCGGCCCCGAAATGGCACGAGAAGGACGGCGGCCGCTACATCGGCACCGGCACCTACAGCATCACCCGCGACCCCGAGGAGAACTGGCTCAACGCCGGCGCCTACCGCGCGCAGGTGCACGACAAGAAAACCGTCGGCATCGTGATGGCGGCGGGCCACCACGGGCGCATCCACCGCGACAAGTCATTCAAGCGCGGCGAGCCGCTGCCGGTGGTGATGGTGCTCGGCGGCGACCCGCTCGCCTTCTTCTTCGGCGGCCTGGAGGCGCCCTACGGCGTATTCGAGCTCGACCTGGTCGGCGGCCTGCGCGGCCGGCCGGTCAAGATGGTGCGCGGCAAGGTCACCGGGCTGCCCTTCCCCGCCAACGCCGAGATCGTGCTCGAAGGCTACGTGCCCCCCGACCGCACCCACGCCGAAGGCCCGTTCGGGGAATGGACCGGGCACTACGCCGGCGGCGTGCGCGAGATTCCGGTGCTCGACATCAAGGCGATCTATCATCGCAACGATCCGATCGTGCTCGGCGTGCCGCCCATGGGCGGCGGGCCGGACGAGATGGCGCGCTATCGCGCCGTGATGCGCTCGGCCACCATCAAGCAGAACGTCACCAATGCCGGCGTCCCCGGCGTGCAGACGGTGTGGTGCCACGAGGTCGCCGGCGCGCGCATGTTGCACGCGCTCTCGATCACGCAGCGTTATCCCGGGCATGCGGTGCAGGCCGCGCACGTCGCCGCCCAATGCGGCGCCTCCGCCTACGCCTCCAAATACGTGATCGTGGTCGACGAGGACGTCGACGTCACCAATCTCGACCACCTGTTGTGGGCGATGATCACGCGCACCGATCCCAAGGAGTCGATCCAGTTCATCACCGGCTCGTGGGATTCGAGCGCCGACCCCGCGCTGCCGCCGGAACGGCGCGCCGCCGGCAACATGACGCATTCGGTGGCGCTGATTAACGCCTGCAAGCCCTGGCACTGGCGCGACAAGTTTCCGCCCACCAACGCGCCGAGCCCGGAGGTCGCCCGCAAGGCGCGCGAGAAATTCGGCTGGCTGCTCGACGGCAACGGGCCGCGCTGAGCGGGGCGCCGATTAGGTCAGCGCCGCTGCCCCATTCGTTGCACCCGAATTGGAAAAGGCGCAATCTTTTCGCGTCTCATCCACACGCCGGTCTTTCGCCGCAGCTGACCAGAAAGGAAACAACGACGCGCGCCGACGGGGCGACCCGCCGCGGCGCGAAAGGGGCTCGACAAAGACGGCGCAGCAACAATGAGCCGCTGATCGACTAGGGAGAGGATCCATGAGCTTTCGCAGACGTCGAACCAAGTCTCCGCCGCTGGAGCCCGTCGCCGGCAATGGTCTGCTCGACCGCCGCGCGCTGCTCGGCGGCGGCATCGTCTTTGCCGGCGCCATGACCAGCGGCGCCGCGCTCACCGGCGCGGCCGCCGAGCCGCTCAAGGACGAGAAGTGGAGCCAGGAATTCGGTGCCGCCACGCCGCCGCTGCAGACGCCGTCGCCGTTCGAGAAGAACGTGGTGCGCTCGCTCAGCAATCCCAACGGCGAGTTTCGCAATTCGCACGCGCGCACCCCGCATCATCTGCTGAACGGGTCGATCACCCCCAACAGCCTGCATTTCTCCATCAATCATTGCGGCATTCCGAACATCGACCCGGCCAAGCACAAGCTCGTCATCCACGGCATGGTGCGCCAGCCGCTCGAGTTCACGCTCGAGACCCTGTCGCGCTACCCGCTGGTCACGCGCATGCACTTCGTGGAGTGCGCCGGCAACTCGGCCCCCATGTTCTCGAGCGAGCCGCTGCAGGTCACCGCGCAGGCGCTGCACGGCCTGTGCTCGTGCTCGGAATGGACCGGCGTGCCGCTGTCCGTGCTGCTCGACGAGGCCGGCATCGACCCGAAAGCCAAATGGCTGGTCGCCGAGGGCGGCGATGCGCAGATGCTCGATCGCAGCGTCCCGGTCAAGAAGGCCTACGACGACGCGCTGGTGGCGATCTACCAGAACGGCGAGCGGCTGATGCCGGGGAACGGCTACCCCATGCGCCTGCTGCTGCCCGGCTACCAGGGCAACATGAATGTGAAGTTTCTCCGCCGCATCAAGGCCGTGGATCAGCCGGCCTACTCGATGTTCGAGAGCAAGACCTATTCGCAGATCCTGCCCGGCGGCAAGACCTGGCGCTTCCACTTCCTGATGGAGGTGAAGAGCTTCATCACCCACCCCTCGTTCGGCCAGCAGCTGACCGAGCCCGGGTTCTACGCCATCTCCGGCGTCGCCTATTCCGGCACCGGCCGGATCGCCAAGGTCATGGTTTCCGCCGACGGCGGCAAGAGCTGGGGCGAAGCCGCGCTGCAGGGACCGGTGCACAGCAAGGCGTTCACCCGCTTCGTCATGCCGTGGCGCTGGGACGGGCAACCCGCGGTGCTGCAGAGCCGCGCCTGGGATGAGGCCGGCAACGCCCAGCCGCTGCGCGCGGAGTTCGTGGCCGCGCGCGGCCAGACCTCCCAACCCGTGAAGACCCCATTGGCGTTCCCCAACCAGCACTACAACAGTATCACCAGCTGGGGCATCGACAGCAAAGGGGAGATCAAACATGTCTACGCGTAAGGCTCTCGCCGCGCTCATCCTCGCGTTTCCTTTTGCTGCCGGTCCCGCGTTCGCCGGCGATACCGGTCTCGGCAAGCCGATATCGGAGGCCGACATCAAGAACTGGGACATCGCGATCCTGCCGGACGGCACCAATCTGCCGCCCGGCAGCGGCACGCCCGCGCAGGGCGCCGCCATCTACGCGCAGCAGTGCCTGGCCTGCCACGGCGAGGGCGGCAAGGGCGGCGTCTCGCCCGGCGCCGGGCCGCTGGTCGGCGGCCAGCCGCTGACCAACGGCATCGACACCGCGAAGACGATCGGCAACTACTATCCTTACGCCACGACGGTATTTGACTACATCCGCCGCGGCATGCCGTTCCAGTCGCCGCGCTCGCTCACCGACAACGAGGTCTACGCGCTGACCGCGTACATTCTCGCGCTCAACAAGCTCATCGGCGAGAACGACGTGATCGATGCCAAGACCCTGCCCCAGGTGAAGATGCCAAACCGGGACAATTTCATTCTGCCGTATCCCGACCGGATCTAGGCGCTCCCGATTCCGGCGCTCGCAGGCGCGGGGCGTGGCAACGCTCCCCGCGCCGGCGGCGGACGTGGCGGCGGCGTCAGCCCGCCCCCGCCGGCCCGCAGGCGCACGCCGGTTTGCAGGGACACCAATTGCCCTCATCGCTGTGGCGGTTTTGCCACGGTAAAGCGAATTGCGGCGCGGAGCGCGCGCGCCGGCGCTTGCCGAATCGCGCGCTGAACTATCATTCGCAATGATTCGTGCGTGATCCGGGTCGGGACCCGCAAGGGGCAGCTTGTCGTTGAGTGCAGTCGTATGTCTCCAAGTCCCAGCTTCCGCAAACGCTACCTGCAAGGACTGGTTACATGCGAATCCGCGTGCGAGCCTTCCCGGCAGCGCTCCTGTGGGCCTGTTTGCTCGCGGGGCCGCTCGGCGTTGCGCGCGCGCAAGAGGTGCCCGCTTCCCGTCTGGCGCCGGCGCCGAGCCAGGTCACGCCGCCGGCAATCCCTGCGCTGCCCCAGGCTGCGACCCAGATCCCCGCCGTCGCGCCGCCTGAAGCGCCGGCATTTCCGCAGGGTGCGGAAAAGCTGAGCGTGGTGCTGCTCGGCTTCGAGGTCGAAGGCGAGTTCGAGGAGCTCGCCGCCGCCCGGCGCGAGCTTGAGGCGCCGCTGATCGGCCGCCGCGTCACCGTCGCCGAGCTCTTCACCTTCGCCACCAAGCTGCAGGCGGCCTATGTGCGGGCCGGTTATCTGCTCGCCCGCGTCGTGGTCGTGCCGCAGGAGCTGGGCGAACAGGCCCGCGTCAAGCTGCAGGTCATCGACGGCTTCATCGAGCGAATTGACGTCAGCGCGCTGTCCGGCGCCGTGAGCGGCCGCGTCTACGCCGTGCTCGCGCCGCTGCTGCAAGAACGCCATCTCTTGGAACGCGAGCTCGAGCGCCGCCTGGTGCTGGCGGGCGACACGCCGGGCCTCGAGCTGCGCTCCACCTTGGCCGCCGGGCAGGAGGTGGGCGGTTCGATTCTCATTCTGACCGGCCTGCACCGCCCGGTCACGCTGAGCGCCTATGGCGACAACGCCATGCCGAAGACCTTCGGCACCACCCAGGCGGTCGGCCTGCTCGGGCTCAACAGCATCTTCGGCGCCGGCGAGCAAATCTATGTTTCGGCCACCGGCTTCCCCAGCGATGATTTTGCAACCATGTTCCCGACGCGCCGGTTCCTGCAGGCCAACGTGCTGCTCCCGCTGGGCATCGACAGCTGGCGGCTGTTGTACACCGGGACCGACGGCAGGACCACGCCCAGCGTGCCCCCGGTGGCGGCGACGCAGGGCATATTCAGGCAGAGCAGCGTGATACTCGCCTACGACGCGATCAGGACGCGCGACATCCAATTGACCGTGAATGCGCGGCTGGACCTGACCGACGAGCGCGTCGATACGCTCGTTCTCAATCCGCCGGTCTCGCTCAGCCTCGACCGGGTGCGGCCGGTGCGCCTTGGCGTCGACGGCAATTGGCGGCTGCGCGACACCAACACCAACATCATCTTCACCGCGGTGGTCTCGCGCGGCTTGGCCGCATTGGGCGCGCGCACCTTGGCCGACGCCACGCCGGAACTGCCGCTGTCGCGGCAGGGCGCCGACGCCGTCTTCACCAAGCTCAATGCCGGCTTCGGCATCATGCAGAGCTTGCCGTCGGATTTCCTCGTCACCACCACGGCCTACGCGCAAACGTCGTTTCACCGCCCGCTCCTGACATCGGAGCAGTTCGACATCGTGGGTCCGAAGATGCTGTCCGGCTTCACCGCCGGGTCGCTGCCGGGCGACTCCGCCTGGGTGGTGCGCACCGAGCTCGGCCGTGTCTTTCAGGTGCCATTCGGATCAGGCGCGCTCACCGTCACGCGCTACATCTTCGGGGCGACCGGCGAGCGCATCTTCTACGAGCCCACCGCACTCGAATTCGGCAGCGTGCACGCCTCGAACTTCGGCGTCGGAATGCGTTTTGTCACCTCGCGCTACGCCGACTTCTTTCCCAACAGCTACGCTTTCGTCGAGGCGAGCCGGCGCACCAGCACCAATCCGGCGCTCGATGGCTGGCGTACGTTCGGCGGCATGCTGATTCAATACTGAGCCAAAGCAGACCGCAAAGCAGTGCCGCTCCCGCGCTATGGCGGCGGGCCGGCCGGCACCAGGCTGATGTTCTGCCCGTTCGCGGACGTCACGATCTTCAGCACGGGCTGGTTGGTGTTGACGCCCGCTGCGCCGCTCGTGCCGAGCTTGGGCAGAACGCTGCCGCCCGTATACGCCGGGAAGACCGGCGTGCCGTTGGCGGGATTGATCAGCGTGCTCGGCGCGATCATCCCCGCCGGATTCGCCTCGATGAACAGCGTCGATCCGATGAAGGTCAGGTCGTAGTTCAGCGATGCCAGCGTGCCCTGGGTGATTGCATAGGCCCCCAGGTCCTGGCCCGGCGCGCGCGCGAGCGCCCCGGTGAGGTTGTCGTCGCCGACCAGGGTCCCGTTGGTCACGCGGAAGGTCAACGGCGGATCCGGAGTTCCGATGAATTTGGTCTGGCTGTTGGCGGCGATCGTGAGCGGCGCCTTGGTGATCGTCAGGGCTCCGCCGACATAGTTGATGAGGTAGTTCGATGAGGCGAGCCCGGACGCGGTGATCCCATAGGTCCCCACATTCGTGGCGCCCTGCGAATTGCCGCCATAGGCCAGCGTGCCGGCCAGCACCGAGGCATTCTCGCCATTGACGAACCCGCCGTAGGTCACGCTGCCGCCGCTGAACGGCACGCCATCATAGACCTGCGTCACGTTATTGGCGGTGATCGTCAGCCCGGCCGGATTGACCGTGAGCAGGCCGGTGTTGTTGAAGGCGAAATTGTAGCCGGCGCTCGCGACCAGTGAGCCTTGCGAGAGCGCAATGCCGTAGGTTCCCGCATTGGCGGTCGCCGCCGCGCCGGCGGAAGCAAAGGCAGGGGTGCCGCTGTAGACGTTGGCATCGGGCAGGTAGGCGTTCGGCACGCCGGCCTGGAATCCCGACACGGTGAAGCGCGACAGGTTCGCCGTAGCGCCGTAGGTCTTGCTGTCGTTGAGCGACGTGACCGTAAGCGTCGCCGGCGTGCTGCCCGGGGCGAAGGCGAAGATGTAGCGGTTGCCCGCAACGGTGACCGCGGGCGGCGGTAGCGTCGCGTAGGTATTGTTCCAGATCGCCGTGTTGTTGCTGTTGAGGTCGCCGAAATTCTCTCCCGGCGCGTCCGGCGCTTTCGAATAGACGAGCCAGCGGTCGGAGGCGCCGATCGCGTCGCTGCCCCGGTTGTTGATGAAGGCGCCGCCGGCGGCCAGCGCGACGGTCTTGCCGGTGACGAGGCCCGATGCACCGATGCTGACATTGCCATTTGCGGTAAGGGTGAAATCGCCGGCCGCTCCGCCGCTCACCTGGGCATTGATGGCGGCGCTGCCGCCGGCGTTGAGCCTGAGCATGCCGCCGCTGAAGCGCACCGGGCTCGCGATCGTGATGTCGGACGCCGGCCCCGCTGCCGTGAGGGTCGAAGCGCCCGTGGTGCTCCAGCCGCTGGTCCCAGCCACGTTGCCGATGGTCACGGCCTGGCCGGTGTTCAGAGTCACCGAGCCGGTGTTGACCGCGAGCGTCCCGATCAGGTTGCCGGCGTCGGTCAGCGCGTAGCTTCCGCCCGCTCCCAGCAATGCAAGACCGCTCGCGGTGATCGCGGCCGATTGCGTCGCCGTACCGGTGGTGTTCAGCACCAGCGCGCCGTTGCCGCCGTTGACCGCCACCGTTCCGTCCAGCGTCAGGCTGGGCGCCTGCATGAGAACGGTGCTGGACGCGTTGGTGTCGCTCAAGGACGCGCCGCTCGCGACGGCGATCGAGCTTCCGGAGACGAGGGTCAGGTTGGTGATGGTCGACGGAAGCGTCACGGTGCCGCCCACCGTCATGGCGCCGGTCGAGCCCGTGCTGCCGAAAACGACGGTCGCCGCGGTGATGCGGTTGAGCGCGGTCTGGCTCAGCGACAGCGTGCCGGGCCCGGTGCCCAGACCCATCGTTGCAGTCGCCGTGAACGGAAGCAGCGTGACCGTCTGGCCGGCGACTGCGCTGTTGATGCTGATGTCGTCGGTCCGCACCGTGAGATTACCGCCCACCGTCGAGGCGCCCAAAACCGTCGCGCCGGAGTTGGTCAGGCTGGCGCTGCCGCCCGCCGCCGTGTTGAGCGACACCGCCCCGCTCAGCAGGTTGCCGTTATCGGTCAGCGCGATCGCCGCGCCCGCCGCCGCGGTGGTGAACGAAGAAGTCTTGCCGACGGTCAGCGCGCCGGATTGGCTCAAGTCGCCGAGTGTGCTCACGACGGTGAGATTGCCGCCCACATTCGAGGCGCCCAGCACGAGTCCGCCGGACGCGATGTTGCTCAGGCTCGCATTGCCGCCGGCCCCGCCGGTGCTCAGCGACACGGCGCCAATGAACTGATTGGCGCCGTCGAGCGTGATGTCCGCGTTCGCGGCCAAGGTCGTAAACGACGACGTCCCGCCGACCGCCAGCACTCCGCTCTGCGTCAGGCTGGCGACCGTGTCGGTCACCGTCAGGTTGCCGCCGACGCTCGATCCCCCCAGCACTGTCGCCCGATCGTTGCTCAGTTGCGCATCGCCGGAAGGACCGGACGTGTTCAGCGACACCGCACCGGTCAGCCGGTTGGCATCGTTCAGCGTAATGGTGGCGTTCGTCGCCGACGTGGTGAACGAGGACGTCCCGCCAACCGTCAGCGCTCCGCTCTGCGTCAGGTTGCCGAGCGTGCTGGTCGCCGTCAGGTTGCCGCCGATGCTGGAAGCCGCGAGCACGAGCCCGCCCGCGGCATTGTTGGTCAGGCTGGCATCGCCGTTGCCCCCGCTGGTGGTGAGCGTGACCTCGCCGCCCAGCAGGTTGGCGCTGGCCAGCGTGATCGTCGCGTTGTTGGTCGCGGTCGTGAACGAGGACGTGCCGACGACCGTCAGCGCGCCGGTCTGCGTGAGGTCGCCGACCCGGTCGGTGACCACGAGGCTGCCGCCGACCGCCGATGCGCCCAGTACCGTCGCGCGATTGTTGGTGAGGCTGACATCGCCGCTCCCGCCCGTGGTGCTGAGCGACACCGCGCCGCTGAAGAGGTTGCCGTTGTTGGTCAGCGCGATGGTGGCGTTCGCTGCCGAGGTCGTGAACGACGACGCGCCGGCGACCGTCAGCGCTGCCGCCTGCGTCAGGTTGCCGGCCGTATCCGTCACCGTCAGGTTGCCGCCCACGTCGGAGGCGCCCAGGGCCGTCGCCAGGTTGTTGGTCAGGGCGGCATGGCCGCCCGCGCCGCTGGTATTCAACGACACCGCCCCGCTCAGCAGGTTGGCGCTGTTGAGCGTGATGCTCGCGTCCGTGGCCGAGGTCGTGAATGACGAGCTGCCGGCGACGGTGAGCACCCCGCTCTGGCCGAGGTTGCCGAGCGTGCTCGTCGCCGTGAGATTGCCGCCGATGCTGGACGCCGCGAGCAGGAGGCCGCCCGCGGCATTGTTGGTCAGGCTGGCGTCGCCGTTCGCCCCGCTGCTGCTCAGCGTCACCGCCCCGCCCAAAAGATTGGCGGCGGTGAGCGTGATGGTGGCGTTCGCCGCCAAGGTCGTGAACGACGAGGTCCCGCCGACCGTCAGCACCCCACTCTGGCTGAGATTGCCGATCGCATCGGTTACCGCCAGGTTGCCGCCGACATTCGAGTCGCCCAGCACCGTCGCCCTGCCGTTGACGAGCTGCGCATCAGCGCCCGCTCCGGTCGTCGCGAGCGACACCGCCCCAGTGAAGAGATTGCCGGTGTCGGCCAGCATGATGGTCGCGTTGGTCGCCGAGGTCGTGAACGACGACGTGCCGCCAACCGTCAGCGCACCGCTCTGCGTCAGATTGCCGAGTGCGCTGGTTGCCGTGAAGTCGCCCCCGATGCTCGAAGCGGCGAGCACCAGCCCGCCCGCGGCATTGTTGGTGAGAGTGGCGTCGCCGTGGCCCCCGCTGGTGTTGAGTGCCACCTCCCCGCCCAGCAGGTTGGCGCCGGCCAGCGTGATCGTCGCGTTGTTGGCCGCGGTCGTGAACGACGACGTTCCGGCCACGGTCAATGCGCCGGTCTGCGTGAGGCCGCCGACCCGGTCGGTCACGACGAGGTTGCCGCCGACGTGAGAGCTATCCAGCACCGTCGCGCGATTGTTGGTCAGGCTGGCGTCCCCACTCCCGCCCGTGGTGTTGAGCGACACCGCGCCGGTGAGCAGGTTGCCGGTGTCGGTCAGCGCGATGGTGGCGTTCGCTGCCGATGTCGTGAACGACGACGCGCCGGCGACCGTCAGCGCTGCCGCCTGCGTCAGGTTGCCGGCCGTATCCGTCACCGTGAGGCTGCCGCCGACATTTGAGCCGCCCAGCACGGTGGCCAAAGCGTTGGCCAGGCTGGCATCGCCGTTCGCTCCGCTGGTGTTGAGCGACACCGCCCCGCTCAGCAGATTGGGGCTATTTAACGTGATCGCCGCGTTCGCCGCCGAGGTCGTGAACGACGAGGTGCCGGCGACGGTGAGCGCCCCGCTCTGGCCGAGGTTGCCGAGCGTGCTGGTTGCCGTGAGGTTGCCGCCGATGCTGGACGCCGCGAGCATGAGGCCGCCCGCGGCATTGTTGGCCAGGCTGGCGTCGCCGTTCGTGCCGCTTGTGCTCAGCGTGACTGCGCCGGTCAAGAGGTTGGAGCTGTTGAGCGTGATGGTCGCGTTCGCCGCCGAGGTCGCGAACGACGACGTGCCCGCGACCGTCAGCACCCCGGTCTGGCTGAGATCGCCGGCCGTGATGACCGCCAGGCTGCCGCCTACATTGGAGGCGCCCAACGCCGTCGCCCCGGCATTGTTCAGGCCGGCATTGCCGCCGGCGGCGGTGTTGAGCGACACCGCCCCGGTCAGCAAGTTACCGGTGTCCGTCAGCGCGATCGCTGCGTTCGCCGCCGCGGTGGTGAACGAGGACGTCTTGCCGACCGTCAGCGCCCCGCTCTGCGTCAGGTTGCCGAGCGTGCTAGCCACCGTCAGCGTGCCGCCGATGCTCGAACTGCCGAGCAAGAGTCCGCCCGCCGCGGCGTTGGTCAGGCTGGCGTTGCCGCTTCCCCCGCCGGTGGTCAGCGAGACGGCCCCGCTCAGCTGATTGGCAAGGGTAAGGGTGATATCCGCATTGGCCACCGAGGTCGCGAACGCCGATGTGCCGCCGACCGTCAGGACCCCGGTCTGCGTCAGGCTGGTGCCGGCCGACGCCGTCACCGTCAGGTTGCCGCCGACATTCGAAGCGCCCAGCACCGTCGCCTTGGCATTGACGAGCTGAGCGTTGCCGTTCGCCCCGTTGCTGTTGAGCGACACGGCCCCGGTCAGCAGGTTGGCGCTGGTCAGCGTGATGGCGGCGTTGGCCGCGGAGGTCGTGAACGACGAGCTGCCGGTGACCGTCAGCACCCCGGACTGGGTCAAGTCGCCGAGCGTGCTCACGACCGTGAGCGCGCCGCCCACGGTCGAAGCCCCCAGCACCAGGCCGCCGGCGAGATTGTTGGTCAGGCTGGCATCGCCGTTCGCGCCGCTGGTGGTCAGCGAGGCCGCGCCGCTCAGCAG
>DATBKV010000190.1:0-65147 GCA_036555745.1 Xanthobacteraceae bacterium
GTCCGAAATGCGGACTTCTGAACCAAAGCCACACTAGATCGATAAGTTGCTGGTAGCCCGGCCACCGAGTATTGCCGGGATGCGCTGCTCCAGTCCAAGACCGTTTGACGATTTCATTATCGGAAATTCCGATATCGATCGCTGCCCCGCCGCGGCCACAAACGTACATAGAGTGGCGTACTGGCGCGCCGCCCCCCACGCAAACCAGGGCGGCCGGCTGCGGCGACGCTGCGCCACCGTTTTCCCGTTTGACACACGCACCTCGATAGTTATACGCTCCAAATCGATAACCAATGGGTTATAGATTGGGAAGCGCGCCCCGCCCAGCCGGCTTGCCTCTGTCGGCGATGACCTCATTCCGGAACGGCTCGGGGCCAAGCAGGAGAAACCGGCATGAAGAAAAGTGGCGCGCAGACAAGCAAGTCTCCGTCCGCGCTCATCGACGCGAGAATCGAGGAGCTGGGCGACTGGCGCGGCAAGATGCTCGGCCGCCTGCGTGCCTTGGTCAAGGAAGCCGATCCCGAAGTCGTCGAGGAGTGGAAGTGGCGAGGCGTTCCGGTGTGGTCGCACGATGGATTGATCTGCACGGGCGAGACTTACAAGAGCGTCGTCAAGATGACCTTCGCCAAAGGCGCGGCCCTGAACGATCCTTCGCGGCTCTTCAACTCCAGTCTTGAGGGAAACACCCGGCGTGCGATCGACTTCCACGAGGGCGACAAGATCGATGAGAAAGCGTTGAAGACTCTCATTCGCGCCGCGGTAACCCTGAACAAGTCCAAAGTCCGAAGCTAATTCCACGAACCGATGAGCCGGATAAATAACCAACTGTCTATTGATGCCGCTACCGGACCGCCATGACATGCTGTTCAGGGCTTTGGCCGATCCCACGCGGCGAGCCCTGTTCGAACGACTGTGCCGCCAAGGCGAGCAGACGGTCGCGGCGCTGACGGCGCGGGCGAAAGTCTCGCAACCGGCCGTATCCAAGCATCTCGGGGTCCTGAAGCAGGCTGGATTGGTACGCGATCGCCACCAAGGTCGCCACACCCATTACAGCGCGCAGCTCGGCGCACTGGCCCCGCTGATCGACTGGACGAGCCAGATGGCCGGGTTCTGGCAGAGCCGGTTCGATCGACTTGAACATCTGCTCAAAAGGATGGACCAATGACCAAGACCGCCACCGAAACGCGCTCCGTCGTCGTCGAACGGGAGCTGCCCTTTCCGCCGGAAAGGATCTGGCGCGCGCTCACGCAGCCGCACCTGATCGAAGAGTGGCTCATGAACAACGACTTCAAGCCGGTCGTGGACCACCGGTTCCAGCTTCGCGCGGACTGGGGAGCGGTCGAGTGTCGGGTCCTGGCGGTCGAGCCGAACAGGACGCTGTCCTACACGTGGGCGGCCTATGGTCTCGAGAGCGTCGTCACCTGGACGCTCACCCCTACCGGCGCGGGGACCCGCCTGCGCATGGAGCAGTCGGGCTTCCGGATGGATCAGCAGCAGGCCTACCAGGGCGCCCAGGGTGGCTGGCCGCGGTTCTTTGCGGCGCTGGAGCAGGTATTGGCGCGGACGGATTGAGCGCTGGCCGGCACAATTCAAAGCCAATCCTTCAGCATGTCGCGAATGGCCGCAAGATAGCCCTCCTTCCTTCGCGACAGCGGCTGACGCCGGCGAAACAGACTCAAGCCGACCGACCGCGCCGGCACGATCGGCAGCACCCGGACCACGCCGAGCACGGCCTCGTTGACGGCGCTCGCACGCGGGACGATGGCGATGCCGGCGCCGGACTGCACGATCACCTTCATGGTTTCGATGTTGTCGGCGACCGCCAGAATGTTGGGGCGGATGCCGAGATCGGCGAACAGCGACAGGACGACCTGCCCGTAGCCGACGGTGAGCTCGCTCATGACGATCGGCTCGCTCGCCAGGCGGCCGATGTCGACCGGCTTGCGCGCGCGCGCCAGACGGTGCGCGGGGTGCGCGATCAGCGCCATCTCCGCCTGCGTCAGCCGCTCGGTCACGATGCCGGCGGGCACGCGCTCGGGATCGGATTCGATGGCGATGCCGGCATCGAGGCGCTCCTCGTGCAGATCGTTGAAGATGTTTTTGGTCGGCGCAGTGAGGATCTCCAGACGCACCGCCGCAAGCCGGCGTGACAGGTCGCGGAACAGGCGCGGCATGAAGATCTGCGCCATTCCCGACCCCATGCCGAAGGTCAGCGTGTCGGAGGGAGCCCCGCGCAGCCGCCGAGCGGTGTCGGAAAGGCTGAGCACGTCCCCGATCAGGCGTTCGGCTTCGTAGAGAAAAGTGCGGCCGCGCTCGGTGAGGTCGATGCCGCGTGGCGTGCGGCGAAACAGCGCGAAGCCGATCTCGCGCTCGAGCAGGCTGACCTGCTCGCTCACGGCCGATTGCGAGATGTTGAGCCGGCTGGCCGCGCGCGTGAAGCTGCGCTCCCTGGCTACCGACAATGCGTAACGGAGTTGACGCAGCTCCAAGGCGAATTTCCGGCTGGGACCGTCGGCGACACCCTTCAGGACTGCATTCCCCAACGGCGCACGGTCACGGCCTCGATGTTGCGGAAGATGAGATTTTCCACCACCAAGCCGATCAGGATCACGGTCAAGAGGCCCGCGAACACCGCCGGGATGTCGAGCATGTTCTTGTTCTCGTAGATGTACCAGCCCAGCCCGCCCTTGCCGGAGGAAACGCCGAACACCAGCTCGGCCGCGATCAGTGTGCGCCAGGCGAACGCCCAGCCGATCTTGAGCCCCGTCAGGATCGAGGGGAAGGCGGCGGGCACCAGGATCTTCGCGATGTAGCGCGGGCCCTTGAGGCCGTAGTTGCGCCCGACCATGCGCAGCGTGGTGGAAACCGAGCAGAAGCCGGAATGGGTGTTGAGCGCCACCGCCCACAGCACCGAATGCACCAGCACGAAGATGATGGAGATGTCGCCCAGGCCGAACCAGATCAGCGCCAGCGGCAACAGCGCGATCGCCGGCAGCGGATTGAACGCCGAGGTCAGCGTCTCGAGCAGGTCGTTGCCGAGGCGCGACATGGTCGCGAGCGCCGTGAGCACCATCGCGAGCGCCAGCCCGATGGCATAGCCCTTGAGCAGCAGCAGCACCGAATTCGCCACCTTCTGCGGCAGCTCGCCGCTTGCCATGCCGCTCCAGAACGCCTCGACCGTGGCGGTGAACGTCGGCACCAGCAGCGGATTGTTGAGCGCACGGGCGTAAAGCTCCCAGGCGGCGGCGATGACCACGAGGATCAAGGCCTTGCGCAGCCAGGCTTGGCCGCCCAGCCGCTGCCGCAGCGACAGCGGCCGCCCCACCACGCCGAGGTCGTCGCCGGCGGCGACGTCGCGCAGATATTCGCTCCGCCGCGGCGCGGCCGCGGGCGCCAGCGTCGAGGTCGCGTGGACGTCAGCCATGACGGACAATCTCCTGTTCCTCGATGCGGTCCGCGAACAGTATCGCGTGGATGCGCTCCGACAGCTTGCGTCCGCTCGCCGGATCGGTCGGGTCGCTGCCGTCGCTGTTGAGCTCGCCCTTGACCTGGCCCGGGTGCGGCGAGAGCAGCAGGATGCGGTTGCCGATCAGCACCGCCTCCGGAATCGAATGAGTCACGAACAGCATGGTGACGCGCGTCTCCGCCCACAGCTGCAGCAGCTCCTCCTGCATCCTGCCCCGCGTGAGCGCGTCGAGCGCGGCGAACGGCTCGTCCATGAGGAGCACGTCCGGCTCCATCGCCAGCGCCCGCGCGATGGCGACCCGCTGCTTCATGCCGCCGGAGAGCGTGTGCGGATAGCAATCGGCGAACTTGGCGAGATTGACCTTCTCGATGTAGCGCATGGCCTGCGCCTCGGCGGCGGCGCGGTCGAGCTTGCCCGAGGATTGAAGCGCGAACATTACATTGTGCTTGACCGTCTTCCATGGCAGCAGCTGATCGAACTCCTGGAACACGAACACGCGGTCGGGGCCGGGGCCGCGCATCGGCGTCCCCTTGAGCCGCACCGCGCCCTCGGTGGGGGCGAGGTAGCCGCCGACCGCCTTGAGCAAGGTCGACTTGCCGCATCCGGAGGGTCCGAGCAGGACGAAACGGTCGGCCGCGTGTACGTCGAAACTGACGCGGTAGGTGGCGGTGACGAGGCGATCCTCGGTGCGGTATTGCAGCGTCACCCCTTGTACCTGCAGGAGCGGAGCGGGGCGCGCTTGAGGCTTCATCGAGCTATCAGCTCCCGCAATCGCGTGCGCCGCCGGCATCGCATCAGCTGCCGGGCAGACCATACAGCTCGGGGAAGAACAGGTCCTTCCAGCTCGCCGGCTTGACCTTGATCGAGCCGACCGCGTGCATGAACTGCGCGTACTGCATGGTGCTCTCCGGCACCATCGTCCAGCGCACATCCTTGCCGGAGGCGACCGCGGCGACCTGGTCGACCGGAATTTTCGATTTGACGTTGTCGATCCAGTATTGCGCAGCCGGTCGGACGTCCTTGTTGAGCATGTCGGTCGCCTCCTGGAAGGCCGCGATCAGCGCCTTGTAGAGGGCCGGGTTCTTGTCGCGGAATTGGCTCGAGGTCCACGCCACCGTGAAGGTGTGCGGGCCGCCGAACACCTCGGTCGAGCTCAGCACGGTATGGATGCCCGGCTTTTCAAGCTGCTGGTACTGGAACGGCGGCACGCTGAAGACGCTGGTGATCTCGGAGGACTCGCTGAGCAGCGCGATGGTGGCGTCCGGCGGCGACATGCCCACGGTGAGCGGATCCAAGCGCGCGAAAGCGCCCTGCCCCCACTGCTTGGCCGCGGCCATCTGCAGCATCATCGCCTGCACCGAAATCTTCACCGCCGGCACCGCGATCTTGTCCTTCTCGCTGAAGTCGGTGATGCGCTTGATCTCGCTCTTGCGGGTGTTGAGCAGGATCGGCTGCGAGGAGAAGGCGGCCACGCCCTTCACCGCATTCGCCGTCCCCTGCGTGCGCGCCCAGATCGTCAACAGGCCGGGCACGCCGCCCGAGACGATGTCGACCGAGCCCGACAGCAGCGCGTCGTTCATCGCCGCCGGGCTGTTGAAGGTGGCCCACGTCACTTTCGGGAATGCCGGCGGCCTTGGCGTGCTTTTCCACCAAGTGATGCTGCTCCATCAGGTTGAACTGCAGGTAGCCCATGGAGAACTGGCGTGCGAAGCGGATTTCCGGCGCCTGCGCCGCCGCCGCGCCGGCCGCGAGCATCAGCGCGATCCCCGCGAGCGCTGGAAGGCCGGTCAGCCGCAATGCTCGACCTTCCGCTCCGCGCATGGCGTCTCCCTGCGCTCGCTCAGTTCTCGCCTCAGGCCACAAGGCGGGCATAGTCCCTGGTCGCCATGACCTGCACGCGCCGCATGTAGCGCGGCTCGTCCGGAGCATAGTCCGCGACCGCGTTGTGCACGGTGCCGATATTGTCCCACATCAGCACGTCGCCCTCGGCCCATCGGTGCGAGTACAGGTATTTCTCCTGCTCCTGGTGGCGGAACAGATAGGAGAGCAGCTCGGCACTTTCGGCTTCCGCCATACCGTCGATGCGCGTGGCATAGCCGGGGTTGCAGTAGAGGACGGTGCGGCCGGTGATGGGGTGGGTGCGCAAGATCGGCTGCGACACCGGCGGCTTCTTGGCGCGCTGCTCCGCCGTCAGCGCCGCGCGCTTGGAGCCTGGCCGCGCACGCATCATGTCCCAGAACTTCGCGAAGTCGTGCGTCGCCGTGCGCGCTTTGAGTCGAAGCTTGACATCGGCGGGAAGGTCCGCGTAGGCCGCGTGCATGTTGCGGAACTGGGTCGCGCCGAGCGGACGCCCGTCGCGCACCGGCACCTTGATCGCATGGAGCACGTTGGCGAGCGCGATCTCGCGGCTGTAGGACATGTCGGTGTGCCAGCCTTGCCCGGCATCAGCGAGCCCAATCGGCTGGCCGTCCTTCCTCATGTTGGACAGCACCATGACTTCCGGGAAGCCCGGCTCGTGGAATTGATTGGCGACGTTGATCTCGAGCTCGCCGAACATGCGGCCAAAGCGCGCGAACGCCTCGGTCGCGAGCCCCTGTGCCGGGAAGCACAGCACGCCGTGCTCGCCGAGCGCCCGCAGGATCGCCTTGAACTCGCGGTCGGAGAGCGGCTGCGCGAGGTCAACGCCCTCGATCCGCGCACCCAATGATGCCCCGCTGGGCTGGATTTGCATGCGGCGCTCGCGTGTCCGGGCTCGATCGCTAATCAATGTTAACACCCGTTGCGACCGCCGCGAAAGCGTGGCCGCCGCGCCACCGGGCCTATGTATGCGCGCAGAGCCGCCGGCGGGCATCGGCGGACGGATGGTTTGTCGGCGTGCGCGCCCGCCCCTATCATGCAACCGGCCGGGGCCGGCGCGGGCTGCGGGACGGGATGGCGAGAAGCAGGAGTAGAAACGATGGCAGGGAAAAAGCTCGATGGACTTCTCAGCCGGCGGCGCACCTGCGTGGTACTGGCGGGCGGGGTTGGGCTCGTTGCGGCTCCCTCCATCGCGCGCGCGCAGGCGCCGCTCAAGGTCAGCTTCGCGCAGCAGCGCGGCCTGCTCTATCTGCCGGTCGACCTCATGGTCAGCGGCGGAATCCTGCGGCAGGAGGCGAGCAAGCTCGGGCTCGGCAAGGTCGAGGCGACTGCGACCGCGCTCAGTGGTCCCGGTCCCGTCATCGACGCCATCCTCTCGGGCGCGGCCGATTACGGCACCGCGGCGCTGCCCTCGCTGCTGACGCTGTGGGAAAAGACCCGTGGCACGGCCAACGAGGTCAAGGCGGTGGGGACGGTCTCCAACGGCGCGATGACGCTCTACACCATCAATCCGCATGTTAAGACCATCGCCGATTTCACCGACAGCGACCGCATCGCGGTGCCGACGGTGCGGCTGTCGTTTAACGCGATGATGCTGCAGATGGCGGCGGACGCGCTGTGGCACGACCCCCACCGCCTCGACCATCTCACCGTCGCGCTCGGCCACCCCGATGCGGTCACCGCGCTCTCCGCCGGCTACGGAAAGGCCTCGATCACCGCGCATATCGCGGTGCAGCCCTTTACCGACCGCGGTCTGAAGCTGCCGGGCGCGCACATCATCACCGACAGCCGCAGGGTGTTCGGCGGACCGCTGACGCAGATCACGCTGCTGGCGGCCAAGCAGACCAGGGACAAGAACCCGATGCTGTTCAAGGCCGTCGCCAACGCGCTCGAGCAATCGATCCGGGTTGCCAATGCCGACAAGCGCGCCGCCGCCGTGCTCTGGAAAGAGGCGCAGAAGGCCCCCGACAACGTCGATGATCTCCTCGCCCAGCTCAACGATCCCGGCTTCGAGTTCACCTCGCAGCCGCACCGCATCGCTTATTTCGCGGCGTTCCTCAACCGCATCGGCAGCCTGAAGGCGAAGGTCGGCGACTGGAAGGATCTGTTCTGGGAGACGCCCCAGCAACAGCAGGGCGATTGACGGGCGCGCGCCGGCACGCGCGGCGCGTTCAAATGGCCCTGCCGAGGCCCTGGATTTGTCGCTTGACTACGTTACGAGGATGGGATACAGTTTGACTACAATCCACAAATACGCCGGCACGAGGTCGCGGCTGGTCGCTCGCCGACATGTGCGGAGGCTTTGGCTGCGTGCGCGCGGCAAATCCCCGCCACGCGTCCTGGTTGCGGCAGGACGCGGTCTCTGTTTCCGCCCTGTTATTTACAGTGAAGGTGCAAATCTTAGGTTGTAGCTGGTCGCATTCGAGCCTTCAGCGCGCCCGCGCCCACCGATGGGCGGCGAGCGCGAACAGGCCGCCGACGGCCGCCAGCAACGCCATCGCGCCATAGGCGAGGCCCTGCGAGCGCGCGTAGAGCACGCCGGAGACGCCCATGGCTGCAGCCATCGCGAGGCCGAGCGCCACCGCGAGGTAGCCCTGCGCGGTCGCGCCGAGTTCGGCCGGCGCGGCGCGCGCGACGCAGCCGAGCGCGGCGAGATGGGTGGCGCCGAAGGAGAGCGCGTGCAGGCACTGCAGCAGCGGCAGCAGCGCCGGCGGCGGCCCGAGCGCCATGGCGCCCCAGCGCGCGAGCGCACCGGCCGCGCCCGCGATCAGCAGCGTCGTTGGCGCGAGCGGCAGCCGCCACGAGACCGCAAACAGCACGATCTCGGCGACCACCGCGAGCGCCCACAACGCGCCGATGGCGGTGCCGTCGAGACCCTCGGCCCGCCACGCCAGTGCGGAGAAGCCGTAGTAGACCGCGTGGCTCGCCTGGATCAGGCTTGCCGCCGCGACGGCACCGAGAAAGCCGTGGTCGCGCAGCAGGGTCCACGCAGAGGGCAGCGCGCCGGCAGGTCCGCTGCGCTCGCGCGGAGCGAGCGGGACGAGCGCAAGCGCCGCGGCCGCCGCGACGCCCATGGTCGCCACCAGAAGCCAGAGCAGGTCGCGCGCGGAGACAAAGTCGAGCAGGATGCCGGCGGCGAAGCTGCCGGCGATGAAGGCGGCCGAGCCCCACAGCCGCACCGGCCCATAGGCGCGGTCGAGACCGCCGAGCCCGCGCAACGCGTAGCTGTCGGCGAGTGGCATGATCGGCGTATAGGCGGCCGAGGCGAGCGCGAACACGATCGCGATGGCGAGCGTTCCCTGCGCGAGCGCGAGCGCGCCGTAGCCGAGGAGAGCCAGGGCCGCCGCGATCACGATCGCGCGCCGCAGCGCATCGTGGCGATCGGCGCTGCGGGTGGCGAGCGGGATCGCAAACAAGCGCACGATCATCGGGAGCGCCAGTACGACGCCGATCGCGCCCGCGTCCAGGCCACGCGCCGCGAGCCAGAGCGGCAGGAACGGCAGTTGCACGCCGAGCGCGGCGAACAGCGCGGCGTAAAACAGCGCGAGCCGCCACGCGAAGGCGGCGCCGAATGTGGAGCTGTTGAGGCTAATGCGGTGAGTCCAATGTTTGTCCTGCACCTGCGCCGGGTATGGTGCTGCGGCGCATCCGCGCACGCACGCGGCCCGCGATCACCGGAAAGGAGAGCGCACTACGCCACCAGCCGGTGGAACAGCTCCGGATCGACATTGCCTCCGGACAGCACGGCGACCGCGACCTTGCCCTTGACGTCGATCTTGTTCGACAGCAGCGCGGCGAGCGCCACCGCGCCGCCCGGCTCCACCACCAGCTTGAGCTCGCGGAACGCGAAGGCGACCGCCGCGGCGACCTCGGCGTCGCTGACCGCGGTGCCCTGCCCGACCAGAGCGCGGTTGATGGCGAAGGTGAGCTCGCCGGGGGTTTGCGCCATCAGCGCATCGCAGATGGTGCCGGTGATCGCGGCGTTCTTCTCGCGCCGGCCGCTCCTGAACGAGCGGGCGTGATCGTCAAAGCCTTCGGGTTCCGCGGTATAGAGGCGCGCCTGCGGCATGCGCGCCTTGACCGCGAGCGCGATGCCGGCGGTGAGCCCGCCGCCCGAGGCGGTTACCGCGACCACGTCGGCGACGAGCCCCTGGGCCGCGAGATCCTCGACGATCTCACGCCCGGCCGTGCCCTGCCCGGCGATGACGAGGGGGTCGTCGTAGGGCGGCACCAGCGCGGCGTGGCGCTGCGCGGCGATCTCGCGCGCAATCGCCTGCCGGTCCTGCCGCGCGCGGTCATAGAGCACCACCTCGGCGCCCAGCTCGGCCGTCCGCTCGCGCTTGGGACGCGGCGCATCCGCGGGCATGACGATCACAGCGGGCATACCGAGCAACCGCGCCGCTGCCGCCACCCCCTGCGCGTGGTTGCCCGAGGAGAACGCCACCACCCCGCCGGCGCGTTCGGCTGGCGGGATCGAGGACAGCTTGTTGTAGGCGCCGCGGAACTTGAACGAGCCGGTACGCTGGAGCGTTTCCGCCTTGAGGAAGACGCGCGCGCCGGTCAACGCATCGAGCACGGGCGAGGTCACCAGCGGGGTGCGGAGCGCGATGCCGGCCAGTCGCTGCGCGGCGG
The DNA here is from genome assembly GCA_036555745.1 of Xanthobacteraceae bacterium. Lineage (GTDB taxonomy): Bacteria > Pseudomonadota > Alphaproteobacteria > Rhizobiales > Xanthobacteraceae > VAZQ01. Next base: position 9,956 of record DATBKV010000190.1, read on the forward strand.
CGTCGACGTCGGCGGCGGTCGGCAAGGCGGGAGTCGGCAATGGTTGCATTCGTTGCGGACGGTAGGCCGCGATCATGGCCCCGGCAAGAGCGCAGCCGCAACGATTCGACGCTCGTCACATCAATGTCACCGCCGGCGTGGGATAGCTGCCGCCATGAGCATCGCGATTTGGGCTGTCGGCACATACTGCGTTGCAGCGACCAGCGTTCATATCGGCAGCATCATGATCGCGATGAAGCGCTGCCGCAAACGCGCGTCGGCTCCGTCGCAAACGGCGCTGGAGCTCTTGCGGCTGACGCGTTTTCTGCGGCGAAGCGGACGCCGGTTCGCGGGACAAGCGCGTTCTCCGATAAAATCCGCGGCCGGCGCACCTGGCGTTAGTTTGATTCGGCCGATCTGCGGGCTGGAAAATCACATCGCGGACACGCTGCGTTCGGGCTTCGAGCTCGACTACCCGCGTTACGAGATCATCTTCTGCGCGGCCGCCGGCGGCGATGCCGCCATACCGCTGGTGGAGCGCCTGATTGCCGCGCATCGGCATATTCCGGCGCGGCTCCTGATCGGCAATGAGGCGATCAGCGAAAACCCGAAGCTCAACAACGTCTGCAAGGGTTGGCGCGCGGCCGCCTACGATTGGGTGGCGATGGCGGACAGCAACGTGCTGATGCCGCCGGACTACATCCAGCGGCTGCTCGCGGCGTGGCGCTCGGATGCCGGACTGGTCAGTTCGCCGCCGGTCGGCTGCCGTCCCGACGGATTTTGGGCCGAGCTCGAATGCGCATTCCTCAATACCCATGAGGTGCGCTGGCAATACGCGGCGGCGGGCGTCGGCATCGGCTTCGCCCAAGGCAAGTCGATGCTGTACCGGCGCAGCCAGATCGAAGGCGCGGGCGGCATCCGGCTGCTGGCGAGCGAGCCGGCGGAGGACGCCGCATCGACCAAGCTGGTGCGGCGCCTGGGGCTGCGCGTGTGCCTGGTCGATGCGCCGTTCGAGCAGCCGCTAGGCTGCAGATCCGCGCGCGACGTATGGGCGCGCCAGTTGCGCTGGGCGCGGCTGCGGCAGGCCTCGTTCAAGCCCTACTACGCGCTCGAAATCTTCTCGGGCGGCATCGGCCCGCTGCTGGCGGCGGCGTGGGTGCTCACCGCCTCCGGATTGCCCGTGGGCGGCGTGGTGGTGGCAGCCGCGGTGTGGTACGGCGCCGAGGCCGCGCTGGCGCACGCGGCCGGGTGGCATCTCAGCGTGCGATCGCCGCTGACCTGGATAGCGCGCGATCTGCTCTTGCCCGTCTTGTGGATCGGCGGCTGGGCCGGCCGCGACTTCGTCTGGCGCGGCAATCAGATGCGAGCCGCGGAGTCGCGCGGGGCGATCTAGCGGCCGTTCCCGCAGCCACAGCCGGCAGCTTTCCAGCAGACGCGCTCTGATTCCTGGTCGACTTGCGTACCCAGCATATGGACAGTGCGCGGGCGCAGTATTGTAGAATTGCGCTGTTTCCAATCTCGCGCGCCAGGATCAGCCATGGATCTCGGAATTGCCGGCCGCAAGGCTATCGTCTGCGCCTCTAGCCGCGGGCTGGGTCGCGCCTGCGCGCGGGCGCTCGCGCAGGCGGGTTGCGAAGTCATCATCAACGGGCGGGACGGAAAGGCGCTCGATGCGACCGCCACGGAGCTGCGCCAAGCGACCGGGGCCAAGGTGAGTGCCGTGCAAGCCGACGTCGCGACGCCGGAAGGTCAGGCGGCGCTGCTCGGCGCCTGCCCCGAGCCCGACATTCTGGTGAACAACAATGCGGGACCGCCGTTCCGCGATTTCAGACAGCTCACGCGCGCGCAGATGATCGATGGCGTCATCGCCAATATGGTGGTGGCGATCGAGCTGACGCAGAAGGTGATCGACCCGATGGTACGGCGAAAATTCGGACGCATCGTCAATATCACCTCCGGCTCGGTAAAGATGCCGCTGGCCGGGCTCGATCTTTCTTCCGGGGCGCGCGCGGGCCTCACCGCCTTCTTCGCCGGGGTGGCGCGCGCGGTCGCCGCTTCCAACGTCACTATCAATTTCCTGCTTCCCGGCACGTTCGATACCGAGCGGCTCGCTTCCAACATCGCCGCCAATGCCAACAGCAAGGGCATCCCGATCGAGCAGGCGAAGGCGGAGCGCATCGCGACCGTGCCAGCCAGGCGCTTCGGCCAGCCCGACGAATTTGGCGCCGCCTGCGCGTTCCTGTGCTCCGCCCAGGCCGGCTACATCACGGGGCAGAACCTGCTGATCGACGGTGGCGCCTTCCCCGGCGCCATGTGAGCACCCCGAAAGCGAACGAGGCCGGCTTGCGCCGGCCTCGTCCCGCCCCCGAATAGATCGGGTTATCAGCACGGCGTAGCCGCGTGGGAAGCGCGGCGCGCCTTCTGTCGCTCCTGAGCCCGCATCGCCTGCAGCTCGGCGCACGAGTCAGGTGCATGAGGTAATCGTGTCCGGACCCGTGTCCGATTGCAAACGTAAATATCGCATAATCGGAGCCTTTCGGCGTAATGTCGGCAGCGTGTTGCCAACAGGCAACAGCGGTCGGACCGCCAGCCACCATCTTGCCACACTCGCAGCCGCCGCGTGTCGATGCCCGGCCCCACCCGACGTTGCCCTCGCCTTGCCGAGGGCGGGGCTCCGACGCATGATCCGCTCCCTTGCGCCAGCGCCCCTTGAGCTCCACGCAGAAAGAGAGTGCTCCATGAAGCTTGTCCGCTTCGGCCCGCGCGGCCGCGAAAAGCCGGGAATTGTCGACGCCAAAGGGCGAATCCGCGACCTCTCGAAGGTGGTCCCCGACATCGCGGGCGAGGCGCTCTCGCCCAAGGGTCTTGCCCGCATCCGCAAGGCCCCGATCGACAAGCTTCCGCTCGTGCGCGGCAATCCCCGGCTCGGCGCATGCGTCGGCGGGGTCGGCAATTTCATCGCGATCGGGCTCAACTACTCCGACCACGCGGCCGAGGCCGGCATGCCGATCCCGAAAGAACCGATCATCTTCAACAAGGTGACCACCTGCATCTGCGGGCCGAATGACGACACCCTTATCCCCAAAGGCTCGAGCAAGCTCGACTGGGAAGTCGAGCTCGGCATCGTCATCGGGCAACGCGCGCGCTATCTCGCCAAAGACAAGGCGCTCGACGCGGTCGCGGGATATTGCCTGGCCAACGACGTATCCGAGCGCGTGTTCCAGATCGAGCGCGCCGGACAGTGGATCAAGGGCAAGAGCAGCGAGACGTTCGGGCCGCTCGGCCCCTGGCTGGTCACCAAGGATGAGATCAAGAACCCGCAGAATCTCAGCATGTGGCTCGACGTCAACGGCGAGAAGCGCCAGCGCGGGAACACCGGCACGATGATCTTCGACTGCCGGCACCTCGTCTGGTACTGCTCGCAGTTCTTCGTGCTCGAGCCTGGCGACGTCATCATCACCGGCACGCCGCCAGGGGTCGGACTTGGGATGAAGCCGGAGCCGAAATTCCTGCGCGCCGGCGACGTGGTCACGCTCGGGATCGACGGGCTGGGCGAGCAGCAGCAGAAGATCGTCAAGCTCAAGGCGTGAGCGCGCCGGTCCTGCGCGCGGCTCGCGAACGGGCCATCGCAGCGCCTTCACCACCAGGCATGAAAGTGGTGCACCGGGCCATGGCCCGCGCCGATCTCGATGCGACCGGCGGCGGCGAGCGCGTCGGTGACATAAGTCTTGGCGGCGCGCACCGCCGCGGCGAGCGCCATCCCATTGGCAAGGCCGGCGGCGATCGCCGCGGACAGCGTGCAGCCGGTGCCATGGGTGTTGCGAGTTGCGATCCGGTCGGCGGCGAGGCGCGTGCACGCCGCCGGCTCGATCAGGAGATCGACGCTTTCAGTGCCGCTGCCGTGGCCTCCCTTGACCAGCACCGCCTGCGCTCCGAGCGCGAGCAGGCGCTCGCCTTGCGCGCGCATCTCGCTCTCGCCGGTGGCGATCGGGGCCTCCAGCAGCGCCGCCGCCTCCGGCAGATTGGGCGTGATGACGAGCGCGTGTGGAATCAGTACGCGCTTGAGCACGTCGACCGCATCGGGTGCAAGCAGGCGGTCGCCGGAGGTGGCGATCATCACCGGATCGAGCACCACGGCGCGTGGCCGCCAGCGTTCGAGGCCGGCCGCGATGGTTTCGATAGCGGCGCGCCGGGACACCATGCCGATCTTCACCGCACTGACCGCGAGATCGGAGAACACGGCGTCGATCTGCGCAGCGATGAAGTCTGCCGGCACGTCGTGGATCGCACTCACGCCCTGCGTGTTCTGCGCGGTCAGCGCGGTGATCACGGAGGCGCCGTAGACGCCGAGTGCCGAGAACGTCTTGAGGTCGGCCTGGATGCCGGCGCCGCCGCCGGAATCCGAGCCCGCAATGGTCAGCGCGATCGGCGTCATCGGGGTGGGCGCCGCGCGAGCGCCGCATCCACGGCGGCGCGTATCGTCTGCGCCGCCCTCTGTGGATCGGGCGCGAGCGAAAGCGCCGAGATCACCGCCACGCCGTCGGCGCCGGCGGCGATGGCGTCGGCGGCATTGCTCGCATCGATGCCGGCGATGCCGCAGAGCGGAAAGTCCGGCGCTCGGCGCCGAAAGACCGCAGCGATGCGCGCCAGCCCAGCGCAACCGATCGGCGGATCAGGATTGTCTTTCGATGAGGTCGCGAACACACCGCCGACGCCGGCATAGTCGAGCAGATCGAGGGGCGCCGCCTCCGCCTGTGCGACGGTCTTGACGGAAAGTCCGATGACCGCACCGCGGCCGAGCAATCGCCGAGCATCGGCGACCGGCATGTCCCCCTGTCCCACATGCACGCCGTCGGCACCCGCCGCGAGCGCGACGTCGACCCGGTCGTTGACCAGCAGCGGCAGTTTGAAAGGCGCGAGCGCCGCCTTGATCGATCGCGCGCGCTCGATCATGGAGCGGGTGTCACCGTGCTTGTCGCGTAACTGCACCAAGGTGGCGCCGCCTTGCGCGACGAGGCGCACAAGCTCGGCGAGATCGCGGCCGTTCGCGCGCTCGGGATCGACCAATGCATAGAGGCGCAGGTCGACGCGCATCATAGCACCCCGATCGCGCGGCCCGAATGCGGCGCGAGCACGCGGGCAAGTTCGCGGGCCCCGCGCGGCCTCGATGGCATCACGAAGCGGCGCGGCGCGGGGTCGGACAGCTCGGATGTGAGCAAACTCAAGGCATGCATCTCAAGCTCCCTCCGCCGGCATGATCCGGATCAGGTTCGACGGGTTGGCTCAACGCCTCTCAGCCCGGCGTCACGGCCGCCGGGCACCCCATTGAGATCGCGGCATGGAATCTACGGACGCGCTGAGGTCGTGGCAAGTGGAGGCGGGCTCCGGCCGGAGCGGATGTGCGAGGCGCCGCGCAGCCACCGCGCTCAGCGCGCCATGTTGTCCGCGGGAGAATGCACAGTGCGCACGAGGCCCGGCCCTTGCCTCGCACGGCCGTATTTGCTGCATTGCCGCCTCCGCCCGCGGGCCCGGCAGGGAGGCGCGAATGATCCCGTTCTTCGTCCAGATCAAATGCCAGCTCGGCAAATCTTATGACGTGGCGAACAAGCTGGCGGACGCCGAGCTCGCGTCCGAGATCTATTCCACCGCCGGCGACTTCGATCTGCTGGTGAAGTTCTACGTGGAGGACAACACCGACATCGGTCATTTCGTCAACGAGAAGGTGCAGACCATTCCGGGTATCCAGGACACGCGCACGATCATCACCTTCAAGGCGTTCTGAGCAGGACCAGCGACGAAGCAGCTCAGGGCGAAGCGATAGGCGGCCTTGACGCGGGTCGGAAAAAGGCGGGGTATTCTGCGCCTGCCGGGCGGGCCGAGCGCGCGCATAGCGCTTGCAGCCGGACCCCGCCGTATCCGGGAGGACGCGAGATGCCGACTTATATCGTGCTGGGAAGCTTCACCGATCAAGGCCTGCGCAACGTCAAGGATAGTCCCAAGCGCGCAGAGGCCGTGGCCGCAATGGCGAAGAAGGCCGGCGCGGCGCTCAAGGAGACCTATTGGACGCTTGGACAATACGATTTCATCGCCGTATTCGAGGCGCCGGACGACGTCTCGATGACCGCGCTGGGCTTGAGCATCGGCAAGCTCGGCAATGTACGCACCGAGACGTTGCGCGCCTTCTCGGGGGCGGAGCTCAAGACCATCGTCGGCAAGGTGGCGTAGCTTCGGACGATGGACTAAAGCCGAGCGCGGGCGGACGGCTCATCGCTCGCGCACGCGCGTCGAGCCGCGGTCGCTCATTTCCCCGTGCTGGTCTTGTCGGGGTGCTCTGGACCTTGCACCGGCGGCAATGATTTCACGTAGGCCGCAATGGCAGCGCGGTCCTCCGGAGGAAGCTTAGACGTGTTGTCGACCACGGCGGTCATCGCTCCACCAACCGAATCGCCGTCGGGCATATCCCCGCTCTCGAGGATGCGCTCGATATCGCGTTCCGAGTAATCCCCGATCCCTGCCTGGGTGATGTTAGGGACCCAGCCGTCACCGCCTTCCGGATCCGGACCGCCGGCGAAGCGCTGGCTGTCGACGACCGCTCCGAGCGCGTTGCGCGGGCTGTGACACTCCGCACAGTGGCCGGGGCCGTTGACCAGGTAGGCGCCGCGATTCCATTGCGCCGATTTCGCAGGCGCGGACTTGAAGGGCTGGCCGTCGAGAAACAGGAATTTCCAGGCGCCGAGCATGCGGCGGATGCCGAAATAGATCGGCAGCTCGTGATCGCGAACCTTGCCCTGCACCGGGGGCAGCGTCCTGAGATAGGCGAACAGATCGCGCAGGTCCTCGAGCCGCATATGCTGGTAAGAAGTGTAGGGAAACGCCGGATAGTAGTGCGTGCGGGCGGGTGAAGTGCCCTTCCACATGGCGGTCACGAAATTGGCCTCGCTCCAGGCGCCGATCCCGTCGTGCGGGTCCGACGAGATGTTGGGAACGAAGAACGTGCCGAATGCCGTTTTCAGCCCGCGGCCGCCGCCGAGCCTGGTCTTGTCCTCTTGATTTGGAGTGGCGTGACACGATGAACAGCCACCGGCGTGGAACATGGTCTCGCCGTTGCCGAGATCGGGGGTGTGCGGCGGGAGCGCATTCGCGGACACCGTGACCGGGACGGTGATTAACCAGAACACCGCAGCCCCGATCAGCACGAGGATCGCCGCAAGAATCACGAGCTTGCGCAGCATCGGCCCTCGTCTCCGTTGATGGCTGGCATGGGTACTGGCGCGGGCGCATGCGAAGGGCGGCACGTCACGCAGACGGCCGCCCCCAATGCCGCCGGAAAATGATTACGACGTCTTCTTGCGGTAGGTCTGATGGCAGCCGCCGCAGTTCTTGCGCACCTCGGTGATCTGAATCTTGAAGGTACCGGAATCTTTGGTGGCTGCGGCGGCAGCCTTGGCGTCGCTGGCAAGCTTGGCAAGGCGGGCATTGAAATCCGCCTTGTTTTCCCAAACGGGCGGCAACGCTGCGGTATCGCCGCTCTTGGAATTGTCGGGGAACAGCGCCGGGGCCTTCTCGCCGGCCTCAACAAAAGTAGCGAATACCTTCTTGGCCTGCTCGAGATCGAACGGTCGCTTCCCTTCCAGCATCTCGGTGGCGATCTTGTTCTCGTCGCCGTTCGCCTTCATCAGGGCCTTGCGGGCGGCGATCGGATCGCTTTGGGCCACCAGTGCGGTGGCGCCGAATGCGAGCACTGCAACGGCAAGCGCGCTACGGATCATCTCTTGCTCCCTCGCTGAATTGGTGTCCGCGCCGGTGGCACGGTTGGGTGGGCACCGCGGTAAACACCGCATAGACTTTTGTTATTCCAAGATGATTGGACAATTGCGGACGGCGCGGCGCCGATCACGATTTCGTGAACAGGGCTGCCCGGCCTTCGAAATCCCGGCCTCGCCGCTGCGGCCTCGCCGCCATCTCCTGGTGGCGGATGGGATAACCTCGCCACAGCGTGTCGAGCACGGCATTCATCACCGGAGCGCGCTGCCGAAACCGAATTTGGCCGGCGGCATGGCGCGCGCCTATTGCGCAGGCGCGGGCGGTGCCGGCGGCGCCACCGTCGCGCGCCGGCGGCGCTTGGCCTTTTGCGCGATCCAGCGGCAGACCACGTAGAAGATCGGCGTGAAGATCAGCCCGAACGCGGTCACCCCGATCATGCCCGCGAATACCGTCGTCCCGAGGGTCTGGCGCAATTCCGCTCCTGCGCCGATCGCCCAAACCAACGGCATGACACCGAAAATGAACGCAAGCGACGTCATCAAGATGGGACGCAGCCGCAGCCGCGCCGCCTCCACCGCGGCCGTCAATCGATCGCGACCTTGATCTTCGAGTTGCTTGGCAAATTCCACGATCAGGATCGCGTTCTTGGCGGCGAGCCCGATCAGCACGATGAATCCTACCTGGGTCAGGATATTGTTGTCCTGGCCACGCAGGATCACACCGCTGATCGAGGCCACGAGACACATCGGCACGATCAGGATCACTGCCAGCGGGAGCGTCAAGCTTTCGAATTGCGCAGCGAGCACGAGAAAGACGAACACGACCGCGAGGACAAAGGCAAAAAGCGCAGTGCTCCCTGCCTTGATCTGCTGAAAGGCCAGCGTCGTCCATTCGTATCCGAACCCATCGGGCAGCGTTTCAGCCGCAATCTTCTCCAATGCCGCAATGGCTTGGCCCTGTGAGAAGCCCGGTACCGCCGTGGCATCGAGCTCAGCTGCGGGATACAGGTTGTAGCGCGGCACCCGATAGGGGCCCGCGATGTCGCGGACCGTCGTGAACGACCCAAGCGGCACCGTTTCCCCGCTCGAATTGCGCACGCGGATCTTCAGAATGTCGCTGGGATCGCGCCGGTGGGCAGCATCGGCTTGCGCGGTGACGCGGAATGTGCGCCCGAGCAGGTTGAAATCATTGACGTAAGCTGAGCCGACGAAGACCTGAAGCGCGGCAAACACGTCGGCGACGTTGATCCCGAGCAGCTGGGCCTTGGTGCGATCGATGTCGAGATAGAGTTGCGGAGTCGAGTTCTCGAACAGGGTGAACACCTGCGTCAGGCCGGGGGTCTGCGCCGCCCGGCTCACCATCGCACGGGTGGCCTCAAGCAGGGCCTGCGAGCCGTGGGCGGCACGATCCTCGACCATCATGCGAACGCCGCCGGCATTGCCGATGCCGGCGACCGGCGGCGGCTGGATCACCAGGATCAACGCCTCCTGAAAGCCGGCGAGCCGCTTGAACAGCTCACCCGTGATACCGGCGGCCGACTGCTTGGGATCGCGCGCGCGCTCGTCCCAGGGAGCGAGCGTAAGAAAGACCGCGCCCGAATTCGGAGCCTGCGTGAAGGTTGCGCCGTTGAATCCGACGATGTTGACCGCGTGCGCGACCCCAGATGTCTTGAGGCAGACGTCAACGACCCGCTGCTGGATCGCGTCGGTCCGCGACAGCGAGGCGCCCGGCGGCAGCTGGACCACCACGATCAGATAGCCGCGGTCCACCTGCGGAATGAAGCCGGTCGGAGTCTTGCGAAACTCGTTGAGCCCATAGGCCAGGATGCCGACATAGACGATCAGCATGATGACGACGAACCGCACGGCGCGCGCGATCAGCCAATGATAACCTCCGGCGAGCCGCTCGAAGCCCCAGTTGAAGCCGCGGAAGAAGCCGCGGAGCGGCCACAGCCACCATGCCCGGCTCTGCCTGGCGCGACGCGGCTTGAGCAACAACGCGCACATCGCCGGCGATAGCGTCAAGGACACGATCAGCGAAATGATCGTCGCGCCGGCGATGGTGAGAGCAAATTGACGATAGAACTGCCCGGAAATGCCGGTGATGAACGCGGAAGGAACGAACACGGCGCACAGCACGAGCGCGATCGCGATCAGCGCCGCACCGACCTCGTCCATGCTCTTGTAGGCGGCTTCACGCGGGGACAAGCCGGCTTCGATGTTGCGCTCAACGTTCTCCACCACGACGATCGCGTCGTCGACCACGATTCCGATCGCCAGCACTAGCCCGAACAGGGACAGATTGTTCAGCGTAAACCCGAACAGCACCATGAAAAAGAAGGTGCCGATCAGCGACACCGGAATGGCGACGATGGGAATGACGGCGGCGCGCCAGGTCTGCAGGAACAGGATGACCACCAAGACCACGAGCAGCATGGCCTCGCCGATGGTCTCGGTCACCGCGTTGACCGACTCCTGAATGAATTGGGTTGGATTGTAGACGATGGCGTATTTGATCCCGGGCGGGAACCGCTTGGCTAGCTGCTCCATCGTATCGGTGATGTTCTTCGCCGTCGCCAGCGCGTTCGAGCCGGGTCGCTGAAAGATCGCCAAGGCGACGGCGGGATCGCGGTCGAGATAGGAATTGGACGTGTAGTCCTGCGCGGCGAGCTCGATGCGCGCCACGTCCTTGAGACGAACCACGGCGCGCGGGGTCTGCTTCACCACGATGTTGGCGAATTCACCGGGGTTGGCGAGGCGTCCGAGCGTCTGCACGGCGAGCTGAAACGCGCCCTGCTTCGGCATCGGCGGCTGGTCAAGCACCCCGCCCGCCACTTGCACGTTCTGGGCCTGTAGCGCCTGCACGACGTCGCTGGCGGTCAGGCCCACGGTTTGCAGCCGATCGGGGTCGGCCCAGATGCGCATCGAATAATCCCGGCTGCCGAATACGGTGATCGAGCCGACCCCGTCGATGCGCGTGACTGTGTCGGTGATGGCAAGCGTGGCATAGTTGGAGATGAACAAGCTGTCGCGCGACTTGTCCGGGGAATAGAGATGCACGACCATCATGAGGTCGGGCGAGCTCTTGGTGACGGTCACGCCGATATTGCGCACGTCGGCCGGCAGGCGGGGCTGCGCGATCGCCACCCGGTTCTGCACCTGCACCTGCGCGACATCGAGATTGGTGCCAAGATCGAAGGTGACGGCGATCGAGAATCGACCGTCCGCCGTCGAATTCGAGGACATGTAGATCATGTTCTCGACGCCGTTGATCTGCTGCTCGATCGGGGTGACCACGGTCGAGGCGACGACGTCGGCGCTGGCTCCCGGATATTGGCCCGATACGTTGATGATGGGCGGGGCGATCTCCGGATATTGCGCGACCGGCAGCCGCACGAACGATACCACCCCGAGGATCACAAAAACCACGGAGACGACAGCGGCGAAGATCGGGCGGTCGATGAAAAAATGCGAAATGCGCATGGGCCGGCCAGCCCCGTCAATTGGTCTTGGCTTGCGGGCTGCTGCTCGCCTGCGGTGGTGCCGCCTGCTCCTCGGGCGTGACTTTTTGCCCCGCGCGCACCCGCATCAAACCGTTCACCACGACATGGTCGTCGGGCGAGACGCCTTCCTTAATCACGCGCAGCTCATCCACCACCTGCCCCAGTTTCACGAACCGCTGCCGAGCAACGCCGTCCTGGTCGACGACATAGATGAATTTACGCACCTGCTCGGTGCCGATGGCGGCGTCCGGAACCATGAGGGCCTCGTACGGTGACGAAGCGGGCACCTGCACGCGCGCGAACATGCCGGGCGTGAACAGTCCGTCGGAATTGGAGAATTGCGCGCGCCCGCGGATCGTGCCGGTGGCGCGGTCGATGACGTTGTCGATGAACTCCATCCTTCCGGAGTGCGCAAAGTCCGGCTCGTCGATCAACTTGAGCCTGACCGGCACGTTGCCGCGGCCGGTCACGTCGGTCGTGCCGTCCCTGGCCAACCGCTCGTAACGCAGCAGCGACGCCTCGTCGAAGGTGAATTCGAGGCGGATCGGATCGATCGAGACGATCGTGGCCAGCAGCGTGGTCGAGCCGCCGGTGCCGCCGGTCACCAAATTGCCCGGCGTCACGCGCCGGTCGCCGATGCGACCGGTGATAGGAGCTCTCAGTTCCGTGAACTCCAGATCGAGCTCAGCCTGGCGGACCATCGCTTCGCTCGCCGCGACCGCGCTTTGAGCGTTGCGAAACGCTTGTGAGCGCTGCTCGAAGATCTGCTCGCTGATGGTGCGGTCGCGCAGGAGCTGCTGGCCGCGCGTGAGATCGGCTTGGGTGAAGACGACGTTGGACTTGGCGGTTTCCAGATTGGCGCGCGCCTGATCGAGCGTGTTCTGGAACGGCCGCTTGTCGATGGTGAACAGCAGGTCGCCCTTCTTCACGATCTGGCCGTCCTCGAAATGCACCTTGTCGAGATAACCGGACACGCGCGCCCGCACCTCGACCACGTCGATAGCGACGAAGCGGCCGACATATTCGTCCTGATCGATGATGGTGCGCTTGACCGGCTTGGCGACCGTCACCTTCGGCGGCGGTGGCGCCGCCTGCTGCTGGCTTCGACCGCAGGACGCGATCAGGGGCGCCAAACCGATCAAAAGCACCGCAGCGAGGACTCGGGGGGCGGGCGACATGGGGCTGGCGGGCAAGATCATGAGGAATGCCGGCGATATATGGGCAGGACCGCTCCTCCGGCCCAGGGGGTCGCGCGCTTGTGAACGGCGGCCGTGCTCTTCCCCGACGGCATCGAGCACCCCATATCTGCGATCAAGCCCCAAGTCCACCTTGCTCTTGCACACGGCGCCTGGTCCTGCCGGCGACGCATTTCCGCGCCAGGGTTAGTCTCATGCTCGACAGACCAGCTTCGGTTTCTTCAAGCTCTCCGCTACCCGTCCCGCCCGAGGACGAGGCTCTGCTGGACGCCTATTCGCGCGCCGTTATCGATGTCGTGGACCGCGTCGGCGCGGCCGTGGTTCGGCTCGATGTCAGGCCAGGCGGCGAGCGCCGCCACGGCGGCACCGGGTCGGGCGTCGTCGTGGCGCCCGACGGCCTCATCCTTACCAACAGCCACGTCGTCGACGGCGCGACGGCGGTCGGCGTCGCCACCGTCGAGGGACGCAGCCTGACCGCGCGCGTGGTCGGCGACGACCCCGACACGGATCTGGCCCTCGTGCGGGTCGACACGCCGGTAACTTTGCCGGCGGCCACACTCGGCAATTCCAAGCTGCTCAAGCGCGGCCAGCTAGTGATTGCGATCGGCAATCCGCTCGGGTTCGAGTCGACCGTGACCACGGGCGTGGTGTCGGCGCTCGGCCGCTCGCTGCGGGCGCGTTCGGGCCGGCTGATCGACGACGTGATCCAGACCGACGCCGCGCTCAACCCTGGCAATTCCGGTGGCCCGCTCGTCTCCTCGCACGGCGAGGTGGTCGGCATCAACACCGCCGTCATCATGGGTGCGCAAGGCATCTGCTTTGCGGTGGCATCGAACACCGCCAGCTTCGTGCTCGGCGAGTTGGTGCGGCACGGTCGGGTACGGCGCGCCTATATCGGCATCGCGGCGCAGCAGTTCGCGCTCTCGCGCCGGCGGCGACATGCGGCCGGCATCGCCCAGGAAAGCGCGGTGATGATCGCCACCGTCGAGCCGGACAGCCCGGCGGCGCGGGCCGGGCTCGTCGCGGGAGACATCATCCTGGCGCTCGATGGCAGCGCGGTGACTGGCGCCGACGATCTCATTCGCAACCTCGCCGGCGACAAAATCGGGCGCCGGGTCGAAATCGAACTCTTGCGCAACGGCAGCCGCCACCTGGTGTCGCTGGTGCCGGACGAGCGCCGGCAGCGCGGCTGATCACTCGGCCAGCGGAAGCGTCGGAGGCAACGGTTTTTGGGGGCGCCGCTTTCGCGCCTGCAGCGCTGCCAGCCATTGGCGTCCGAACAGCGCAAGCACGGCCGCGAGGTAGACGCCGCCACCGATCAGCGCGAGCACGGCAAGCGTGCTCTCGTCCCGCCAGGCGTGCCAGTCCGCGAACAGGCGCGCGACCGGCCCGTATGTCAGCCACAGCACGATGGCGAGCGCAAGACCGGCGGCGGCAAAGCGCGCGATCGCGCCCCGCAGGCCCGCGTCGAAGGCGAAATAATCGCGGCGCACGGCGAACCAGACGACCAGTCCGAGATTGAGCCAGGCGCCGATCGAGGTGGCGAGCGCAAGTCCGACCTGCGCCAGCTGTCCCATCAGCATGATCTTGAGAGCGACATTGACTGCAACCGCCGTGAGCGACGCCTTGACCGGCGTGGCGGTGTCGCCGCGGGCGAGAAAGGGCGCCGTCACGCTGCGAATGAGAACGAATGGAAGGAGTCCGAGGGCATAGGCGGCAAGCGTGCGTCCGGCCGCGGTGGCATCTGCCGCCGTGAACTTCCCGCGCATGAACAGCGCGCGCATGATGAGGTCGGGGATCAATAAGAACGCGACGAGGCACGGGATCGAAAGCAGCAAAGTGAGCTCGATCGCCCGGTTCTGGGCGCGACGTGCGCCGCGTTCGTCGCCGGCAGCGATCCGGCTCGCCATCTCCGGCAGCAGCACGGTCCCAACCGCGATACCGATCACGCCGATCGGGAGCTGGTTGAGCCGATCGGCGTAGTACAGCGCGGACAAGGCGCCGGCGGCCAGGAAGCTTGCGATGATGGTGTCGGCGAACAGCGCGATCTGCACTCCGGCCGAACCGATGGTCGCTGGGATGAGCGCCTTGAAGAAGCGACGAACGTCGTCGTCCCACTTCGGCCAGCGGAACATCGTCAGCACTCCCTGGCGCCAGGCGTCACCGCCGACCAGCAGGACCTCGAGGAAGCCGGCGATCAGCACGCCCCAGGCCGCAGCGTGGCCGGGGGTGGGAAATAAAGCCGCCGTCAACAGCGTCGCCATCATGGACAGGTTGAGCAGGATGGGCGCGGCCGCGGCTGCGGCGAAGCGGGAGAGCGCATTGAGAATGCCGCCGTAGAGCGTCACCAGGGAAACCAGCAACAGGTAGGGAAACGTGATTCGGGTGAGATCAACCGCCAGCGCGAAGCGGCGAGGGTCGTCGGAAAATCCTGGTGCCAGCAGCGAAATCACCGCCGGTGTGAACAGGAGCGCGCCGGCGAGCAGCACGATCTCGCTCGCGAACAGCAGCGTGAACACCCGGTCGCCGAACAGCTTGGCCGGATCGGGCCCGCCCTGCTGGCGGATGCGCGCATACGCCGGCACAAACGCGGCATTGAAGGCGCCCTCGGCGAAGATCGCGCGGAAGTGGTTGGGCAGCCGCAGCGCGACGAAAAAGGCGTCCGCTATCGGCCCGGCTCCGAGCACCGCCGCCAGCACGATGTCGCGCGCAAAGCCGGTAAGGCGCGACAGCAGCGTCAGTCCGCCGACGGTGAAGATGCGTCCGATCATCGCCGTGGCCTATTGCGCAGCGGTGTGGCGAGAATCGAGCCCCCGATCATAGCCGCCCCAGCGGGCCGATGCGGGCGGCGGTTCGCCGGCTTCGAAGGCCGTAGTGCCGGTTCCCGCCTGGCGGCGCATAGCCGCGGCCGGGGCGATAGTTCGTTATCCACCCAGCGCGCGCCGCGCCGCGCCGATGATCCGATCCTGGGTCGCCTCGTCGAGGTAGGCGTGCATGGGCAGGCTGATCACTTCCGCGGCCAGCTGTTCGCTGACTGGCGCACCACCCTCCGCCACCGGAAATCGCTGGTACGGCTCCTGGCGGTGGAGCGGGACCGGATAGTGGATCGCGGTCGGAATGCCCTGCGACTTGAGGGCGGCCGCCAGCCCGTCGCGCCGGCCGGGGCCAAGGCGGATCGTGTACTGCGCCCAGACCGAGCTCGATCGCTGCGCCACCCTCGGCACGGTCGCAACATCGGCGAGACCGGCGGAGTAGCGGCGGGCCGCACGCTCGCGCGCCAGGATCTCGTCGGGAAAAATCTTCAGCTTCTCCAGCAGGACGGCCGCCTGGATGGTATCGAGGCGTCCGTTCAGGCCGATGCGCACGCAGTCGTATTTGCCGCTGCCCTCGCCGTGGACACGCACGCTGCGCAAGATGCGCGCAAGCTCATCGTCGTCGGTGAGCACCGCCCCGCCGTCGCCATAGCAGCCCAGCGGCTTGGCCGGAAAGAAGCTCGTCGCCGTCGCCGGCGCGAGCGCGCCCACGCGGCGGTTTCCGTAGGTCGCGCCGAAGGCCTGTGCCGCGTCATCGAGCACGAACAGGCCATGCGCCTCGGCGATCGGCGTGATGTGATCGTAGTCTGCAGGCTGGCCAAAGAGGTCGACCGGAATCACCGCCCTGGGACGAAGGCCGAGCGAGCGAGCGCTGGCGCATGCCCGCCGCAGGCTCTCCGGATCGAGATTGAAAGTCGCTTCCCCCACGTCCGCGAACACCGGCGTAGCACCGACCAGCGCCACCACTTCGGCGGTCGCGGTGAACGTAAAGCTCGGGCAAATCACCGCGTCACCGGGACCGATGCCCTTGGCCATCAACACCATGACCAGGGCATCCGTGCCGCTGGCGCAGCTCACCGCATGGCGTGCACCGCAGAAGTCGGCCAGGGCCGCTTCCAGCTCACGCACCTCGGGTCCGAGAATGAACTGGCAATGCCCGAGCACACGGCCGATCGCGTCGTCGATGGCGCGGCCGAGCCGTCGCCGTTGCGCCGCAACGTCGATGAATGGGACTGGAGCGCGATCGAGGCGGGCGTGCTGGTTCATCGTGGCCAAAGGATCGATCGGGTCGGCGCCGCGGGTCCCGTCAGCCCGTCAAGCGTCGCGGAGCCGGGCGGCGGCGTGCGACGCTCGGCATTGCCCGATTCTCCAGGCAGCGGATGGCGATTTCGAGGCTGGCCACGCCCTCCTCGCCCGTCACCGCGGCATCCGTGCCGTTGCGCACCGCGGCAACAAAGGCCTGCAACTCGGCGCGCAGCGGTTCGGCGTGGCCGACCGAGAGATGACGCATCGAGTAGCTGCCGTCGGGCTGGAAGCCGAAGCATTCGGTGACCTGCCGCGTCAACAGGTCCCCCATGATGTACTTGTTGCGCGTGGCAACGGTGACGTTGCGCGCCTTGAACGGTGTCAGCCAATTGGTGTTGATGTGGGCGAGCACGCCGGAGCTGGTGCGGAACTGCAGGAGCGCGATGTCCTCGCGCTCGGCAACTGCATTGGAGAGCTGCGGTTGTACTTCGACGATATCCGACTCGGTAAACCATCGGATGAGATCGATATCGTGGACGGCGAGATCGATCACCACTCCCACGTTCGACATGCGCGGCGGAAACGGGCCGACCCGGGTAATGGCGATGGAAAGAATGTCTTCGTCGCGGATGGCATCCTTGATCGCCTCGACGGTGGGGTTGAAGCGCTCGACGTGTCCGACCATCAGGACCACGCGGGCGTGCCGCGCCGCGGCGATGATCGCGCGCCCGTCTTCCACCGACGGCGCGATTGGCTTCTCCACCAGCACATGCACGCCGCGCTCGATGCAGGACAGCGCGAGCCGCCGATGCAGATGCGTGGGGGCCGCGATCGTCACGGCATCCACGCCGGCCTCCAGCAGCCCCTCGGCGTTGCTGCAAGCCGGACAGCCCAGCGCCCTGGAAACGAAATCGCGTTGGCCGCTGTCGGGGTCAGCGACGCCGACCAGCTTGACCCCGGGAAGGTCGGCGAACACCCGGGCATGGTTGCTGCCCATGACGCCCACACCCACCACGCCGACGCGGAGCGGGCTGGCTGGGCCCCATTTGGCGGATTGCACCATGATCGACGAAATCCCCCCTGCCGGCGCCCGAAGCGAATCCCTGCCTAGCATGCCCGCAGGCGGCTGGCGATGGCCCCGTTTGAAGCTGTGGACACGTTTTGAATCAAAGAGTTACAGCAACAGGCGAGGTTGCGGGCCATCCGTCAGCCGTCACTTCCGCTCAAATTGCAGGAACCAATCGACGAAGCGGCGCACCCCCTCCTCGATCGGCATCATGGGACGAAACCCGACCGCGCGTTCCAGATCGCTCGCGTCCGCGCAGGTCTCCGGGACATCGCCCGGCTGCATCGGCAGCAGCTCGCGCATCGCCGGCTTGCCCAGCGCCCGCTCAATCAAGCTGACCACCTCGGTCACCTCAACCGGATGGTTGTTGCCGATGTTGTAGATGCGCCACGGCGCGCGGCTGGTGGCGGGGTCGGGCGCGTCCCCGGACCACACGGGATTTCCCGGCGGCGGCCGCGGGATGAGCCGCGTGATGGCCTCGACCACATCATCGATGTAGGTGAAGTCGCGCCGCATCCGGCCGTAATTGAACAGCTTGATCGGCCGTCCGCGCAGGATGGCATCGGCGAACAGCCACATCGCCATGTCCGGCCGGCCCCAGGGCCCATAGACCGTGAAGAAGCGCAGCCCCGTCGCCGGCAGGTCAAACAGATTCGAATAGGCATGCGCCATCAGCTCGTTCGCCTTCTTGGTCGCGCCGTAGAGACTCAGCGGATGATCAACGTTATCCAACGAGCGAAACGGCACGCGGCTATTGGCACCGTAGACCGAGGAGGACGAGGCGTATACGAGATGCCGGCATCCGGTGTGCCGGCAGCCTTCGAGCACGTTGAGGAAGCCCACAAGGTTGGCGTCGACATAAGCATGCGGGTCGAGCAAGGAATGGCGCACGCCGGCCTGCGCGGCGAGATGCACGACATCGGAAAAACGATGGGCTGCAAACGATTCCTGCATCGACTTTCGGTCGGCGATATCGATCCGTTCCAGCCGGAAATTGGGGAATGCCGTGAGCTGCGCGACGCGAGCCTCTTTCAAACGCGGATCGTAATAGGCATTGAGATTATCGAGGCCGACCACGTCATATCCGTCCGACAGCAGCCGCCGCGCGACGTGCATACCGATAAAGCCGGCCGCGCCGGTGACGAGAACAGGCTGCCGCAAGCTACGCCCTTTCCGGCGGCGGGGATGCCGCCGTTAGATCCGAACGCGGTGCCCCGCCTGGCACTCGGCTGATCCCGGTTCGTGCAGTATAAAACGAAAAATGCCAAGAGCTTCCTGCCGCACGAGCATCAGCGGACACAATGACCGTTTCACGCCCGGACAAGCCTCGGCGCAGCCGCCGTCAAGTCGAGCCGCCCCCATGCGCCACGCCCTGAGCGAGGCAACGGCGCTCAGGCGCTGGCTGTTCGACGAGGCACTGCCGCGGTGGTGGAAGGACGGGGCGGACCGTGTAGGCGGCGGGTTTCACGAGGCAATCGGGCTCGACGGCACGCCGCTGGCGCGTCCGCACCGGGCAAGAGTCATCGCCCGGCAGGCGTTCGCGTATAGCGAGGCGGGTCGGCTCGGCTGGGACGGACCTTGGCGCGAGGCCATGGGGCAGGCGCTCGACTACTTGCACAAGCATTTCGTCGGTGCGGACGCCACGGTTGTGTCCGTCGTTGACCTCGACGGCCGTGTCCGGGATCCAAGCTTCGACCTGTACAACCAAGCCTTTGCATTGCTGGCCTATGCGAGCGGCCATGCCGCCTTCGGGGAGCAAGGCGGCTGGCGCCAGCGCGCAGTGGCGCTGCGCGCCACGCTCGAGCGATGTTACGCTCATCCGCAGGGCGGCTTTGCCGAGGATCTCGGGAAGCGCCTGCCGCGGCGCTCCAACCCGCATATGCACTTGCTCGAATCGGCGCTGGCGTGGACCGCCCTCGACCAGAATGACCCGGCTTGGCAGCGTATGGCGGACGGGCTTGCCGTGCTCGCTAGCGAGAAATTCATCGATGCGGCCTCCGGCGCGCTGCGCGAATTCTTCGGCGAGGACTGGTCTCCGGCCCCGGGACCGGATGGACAGATCTGCGAGCCGGGCCACCACTACGAATGGGCCTTTCTGCTCGAGCGCTGGGCACGGCTCAGCGGGCGCCCCGCACCCGATGCGGCTGCGCGCCTGGTCGCGTTTGCCGACCGCTACGGGCTCGATGCGCGCCGCGGCGTCGCGATCAACGCCGTCCTCGCCGACGGCCGCGTCCACGATCCGACCGCACGGCTGTGGGCGCAGGCGGAGCGAATTCGCGCCTACGTCGCCCACCGCCGCGCCGATGAGGAGATCGCCGCGGCGATTGCTGGACTGCGGCGCTTCCTCGCCGCACCCGTGCCTGGCCTGTGGCTCGATCAGTTGACGGCCGACGACACCTTGGTCTCCGAACCTGCGCGAGCGACGAGCCTCTACCACATCGTCGGCGCCGTCGCGGAGTTGTCGGCCGCAATCCCGGAAAGCACCGCGCGCGCACGGGCTCCTAGCGGCCGCTCCGAGCGCGCAGCTCCTCGCGTCATCTATCTCGTGACCGAGGATTGGTATTTCATATCCCACCGTCTGCCGATGGCGCGCGCGGCCCGCATGGCGGGCTTTGAGGTCCATGTCGCAACCCGCGTCAACCGCCATCGCGCCGCAATCGAAGCAGAAGGGTTTCATCTGCATCCCATTACCTGGCGGCGCGGCAGCTTCGATCCGCGCGACCTCGTGCGCGTCGTGCGCGAGGTGCGCAAGCTTTATCGCGCCATCAAGCCCGACCTCGCGCACCATGTCGCCCTCCCGGCAGCCGTGGTCGGTTCTCTCGCTGCCACCGGGCTCGACGTCGTTTGCCTCAACGCCATGACGGGCCTTGGCACGATGTTCATCAGCGATTCGCTCAAGATGCGCGCGGGGCGCATGGTCTTGGCGCTGGGATTGAGCCCGCTGCTCAATCGTGCGCGCTCGGCGGTCCTGGTGCAGAACCTGGACGACCGGGCCGCGATCGAGCAGCTCGGAGTTGCCGGCGCGCGGATCGCCTTGATCCCGGGCTCCGGCGTCGATACCGACGCCCTGACGCCAAAGCCGGAGCCGCAAGGTCCGGTCACGGTGGCATTCGTCGGTCGGCTGGTCGGCTCGAAAGGGATGCGCGCCCTGCTGGCGGCGCACGAGCGTCTCCGTCAGCGCGGCCGCGATATCAGCCTGCTGATCGCCGGAGTGCCGGACCCGGCGAATCCGACCTCCATTCCGCCGCATGAAATCGAAGGCTGGAGCCGGCGCCCCAACCTCACGTATCTCGGTTTCGTGGAAGATATCGCAGGCCTGTGGGCCCGCGCGCACATTGCGGTGCTGCCGTCACACCGCGAGGGGATGCCGCTGAGCCTTCTGGAAGCGGCCGCGTGCGGCCGGCCGCTGGTGGCGACCGACGTGCCGGGATGCCGCGACATTGCCCGTTCCGGCGTCAATGCGCTGCTGGTGCCGATCGACGACGCCGAGGCGTTGGCCGATGCCATCGAGCACCTGGCGCTCAATCCCGAGCTTCGGTGCAAGTTCGGTGCGGCCAGCCGTCGACTGGCGGAGGAGCAATTCTCGAGCAAGCTGATCGGCCGCGAGCTCGTCGATCTCTATCGCCGTCTGCTTGCGCGTGCGGCTTGAGTGTCCGTTGCGGACGATACCCTGCGCAAGGTAAAGAGAGCCGCCTCCATCGAGACGCGCCAAGGTCGGGTTGTGCCGCACGGACGAAAGCTCGCCGTCATCGGTCTCGGATATGTCGGGCTGCCGGTGGCCGCCGCCTTTGGCCGCCAGGGCACCCCAGTCATCGGATTCGACATCGATGCGGCACGCATATCCGAGCTCAAGGCCGGGCACGACCGCACGCGCGAGGTCGACCCGCACGATCTTGGCCGTGCCGCTCTACACTTCACCTGCGATGCCGCCGAACTCGCGCGCGCGGATTTCTTCATCGTGACGGTCCCCACCCCCATCGATCAGGCACGCCGCCCGGATCTGACCGCACTGCTGGGCGCGTCGAAGACGGTGGGCCGGTCCTTGAAGAAGGGGGATATCGTTGTTTACGAATCGACGGTGTATCCGGGCGCGACCGAGGAGGATTGCGTGCCCGTCCTTGAGCAGGCCTCCGGACTCTCGGCAGGGCGCGATTTCACGGTCGGCTATTCGCCGGAACGGATCAACCCAGGCGACCACGCCCATCGCTTCGAAACCATCGCGAAGGTCGTGGCTGGGCAGGACCCACGTACTCTGGACATCATCGCGGACGTGTACGGCTCGGTGGTCACCGCCGGGTTGCACAAAGCTCCGTCGATCAAGGTCGCGGAAGCGGCCAAGGTCATCGAGAACGCGCAGCGCGATCTCAATATCGCCTTCATGAACGAGCTATCGGCCATCCTCCACCGGCTCGGCATCGATACGACGGACGTGCTAGCGGCGGCAGGCACCAAATGGAACTTCCTCGGCTTCACCCCCGGGCTGGTCGGGGGCCACTGCATCGGGGTCGATCCCTATTACCTGACCTATCGCGCGCAGAAGGCGGGCTATCATCCCGACGTGATCCTGGCCGGGCGCCGCATCAACGACTCCGTCGGCGTGCGGATAGCGCGAGAATGCCTGCGGCTGCTGAAGGCCGGCACGCACACGCAGCGGGTGACGCTGTTGGGATTGACGTTCAAGGAAAACATCGTCGACATCCGCAACTCGCGGGCCATCGACATCGTGCGCGAGCTGCAATCGTTCGGCGTAAATGTCCAGGTTCATGATCCGCTGGCCGATCCTGCGGAAGCGCTGCAGCAATACGGTCTGGTCTTGCAGGCCGAGCCCACTCCAGCAGACGCCGTCATCCTTGCGGTGGCGCACGATTGCTATCGGGCCGCGGGCTGGCCGCTGATCACCAGCTTGCTCGAGCACGGCCGTGGTGTTGTCTTGGATGTCAAGAGCGCGCTGGATCCGCTCGAGCGGCCAGCAGGGATCGAGCTATGGCGGCTTTGACCCGCCGCAAGCCTTCGTCCCGCTCTGCCGCTTGACCTATTGTCACCAGGCGGCTTGAACTGTCGCAGCTATCGAGGAATCTGGCGGATGCCCGCTCAAATCGTGCCGGTCATCATGTGCGGCGGCGCCGGGACGCGGCTGTGGCCGGTCTCGCGCGAGAGCATGCCGAAGCAGTTCGTTCCACTGATTGGACCCGACTCGACGTTCCAGCAGGTGCTCGCGCGGATTAACGATCCCGAGCTGTTCGCGCGCCCGATCGTCATCACGAATGCCGATTTCCGTTTCGTGGTGGCCGAGCAGCTGCGCGAGCGCGGCATCGAGGCCGACATCGTGCTCGAGCCGGCGCGACGCGACTCGGGTCCCGCCGTGGCAGTATCCGCCGTGCTCGCAGCCGAGCGCGACCGCGATGCCCTGGTGCTGGTGCTGGCGGCCGATCACGTCGTGCGCAAGCCGGACGCATTTCGCGAAGCGTGCCGGCGCGCGGCCGCGGCAGCGGCGGCGGGACGCATCGTCACCTTCGGCATCGAGCCCACCCATCCGGCAACCAGCTACGGCTACATTCGTCCTGGCGAAAAGCTCAACCGCGCCTCGGTGCTCGCGGTTGAAGCGTTCGTGGAGAAGCCGGACGCGGCGACGGCCGCGAGCTACATGGCGGAACGGTATCTCTGGAACAGCGGCAATTTCCTGTTTCACGCCACTACCATGCTGAGCGAGATCGAGCGTTTCGAGCCGCTCATGGCGGAGGCGGCCAAGGCGGCGGTCGCCGGCCTCACGCGCGACCTCGATTTCCTGCGCCTGGCAGCCGAACCCTTTGCGCGCGCGCCGAAGAAGTCGATCGATTACGCCGTCATGGAACGCACTGCTCTCGCCGCCGTCGTCCCCGCCGATCTCGGGTGGTCGGATGTCGGCAGCTGGAGCACGGTATGGGACCTGCTGGATCACGACCGGGCGGGCAACGCGACCGAGGGGCCGGTGGTCATGCTGGACAGCCGCAACAGTCTCGTGCGCTCTGAAGATTCGCTGCTGACCACCGTGGTCGGGCTCGATGACGTGATCGTGGTTTCGACCGCGGACGCAGTGCTGGTCGGCGCGCGCGCAAAGGCGGAGCAGGTCAAGACGCTGGTCGAGCATCTCAAGGCGCACAATCAGCGCGCGGCGGTCGAGCACCGGCGCATCTACCGCCCGTGGGGCTACTACCAGGACATCGACCTCGCCCCGCGGTACAAGGTGAAGCGCATCGTCGTGAAGCCGGGCGGCAAGCTCTCGCTGCAAAAGCATTTTCACCGCTCCGAGCATTGGGTCGTGGTCAAGGGAACAGCCGAAATCACGCTCGGCGATGAGGCGCGCAGCGTGCACGAAAACGAGTCGATCTATATCCCGGCCGGGAGCGTTCACCGGCTCGCCAATCCCGGCAAGATTCCGCTCGAGCTGATCGAGGTCCAGGTCGGCAGCTATCTCGGCGAGGACGACATCGTGCGCCTCGACGACGTCTACGGACGCGGATAGCGCGCGACGTGCTCGCACCCAGGCGGCGCAACCGCAGCAGAAACACCTCGGCATGAGCTCCGCTGCGGGCTGCGGGCGTCAAGCTCTCCCGGACGCCCGGCCCGGCGCTTGCTTGAGCAGCCGGCTACGGCCGGACGCGTGAATCAGCCCCGCCCCACGCCGACATAGGTGAGACCCTTGGCGGCCAGATCGGCCGGCTTGTAGATATTGCGCAGGTCCACGATCACCGGGCTGCGCAGTGAGGCCTTCACGCGGTCGAGATCGAGCGCGCGGAATTGATCCCATTCGGTGAGGATCAGCATTACATCGGCACCTGCGACGCAGGAATAAGGATCGCTGGCGGTATCGAGGCGAGGCATCAGCTTGCGCGCCTCGTCCATGCCGTGAGGATCATAGGCCCGCACGCGCGCGCCCAGCTCCTGCAGAGCAGGCACAATCGTGAGGCTCGGCGCCTCCCGCATATCATCGGTGTTGGGCTTGAAGGTGAGGCCGAGCACGGCGACCGTCTTTCCTTCGAGCGAGCCACCGCAGGCCGCCACCACCTTGGCTGCCATCGCGCGTTTGCGCGCGGCGTTCACCGCGACCACGGTCTCCACGATCTTGACAGGTGTGCCGTGGCGCTGTCCGATGGCGCTGAGCGCGGCGGTGTCCTTGGGAAAACAAGACCCACCGAAGCCCGGCCCCGCATGCAGGAACTTGGGTGCGATGCGCCGATCGAGCCCCATCCCGCGCGCGACCTCCTGAACGTCCGCCCCGCACTTCTCACACAGATCCGCCATCTCGTTGATGAAGGTGATCTTGGTCGCGAGGAAGGCGTTGGAGGCGTATTTGATGAGTTCGGCTGCGCGCCGGCCGGTGAAGAGAATCGGCGTCTCGTTGATGAAGAGCGGACGGTACAGCTCGCGCATGACGCGACGGGCCCGTTCGTCGTCGGTGCCCACCACGACCCGGTCCGGGCGCTTGAAGTCCTCGATTGCCGCTCCCTCGCGCAAGAACTCGGGGTTGGATACGACGGCAAAATCCGCGTCGGGGCGCACTTTGCGGATGATCTCGTCCACGTCGTCATTGGTGCCGACCGGAACCGTCGATTTGACGGCGACGACGGTGAACCCTGACAGCTCGGCTGCAATCTCCCGCGCGGCAGCATGGATATAGGAGAGATCGGCAAAACCATCGCCGCGGCGGGACGGGGTTCCCACCGCCAGGAAAACAGCATCGGCGGATCGAATGGCCTCCGTCGCCCGGGTTGCGAACGACAACCGGCCGGCAGCCACGTTGGCCGCCACCAGGGCTTCGAGACCAGGCTCGAAGATCGGAACGCCTCCGCTGCGCAGCTGCGCAATCTTTGCTGCGTCCTGATCGATGCAGGTTACCTCGTGCCCGAAATCGGAAAAGCAGGCCCCCGAAACCAACCCCACGTAACCAGCGCCGATCATCGCTATTCGCATGAGAGCATCCGCCGCGAGCTTCAGACGCCGCGCCTGCGGCGTTGAAGCATCCCGATTATCGAGTCCGATAAAGTGGAGGCAAGACCAGCTTCATCCGCTGCGCTCGGCGGTGCGCCATGATGGCGCGAACGCGTAAAGCAGCCACGCGAGCGCGCCGGGCAGCGACCCGATCGCGAGGACGAGGCCGAAGCAGACCGAGAACAGCAATGCCCGTCCCGGCGCGATCCCGTAATTGCCGAGCAGCGAGATGACCGCGAGCTCCCGTAGGCCCCACCCCCCGACCGAGATCGGGACAATCGCCACCCCGATCATGACCGTGAACAAGACGGCGGTATCGGTGACCGGCAGCATCAGGCCCTGCGCCCGTCCAAGCGACCAGATCACGGCGATGGTGAGGACGTGAATGAGACATCCGATCGTCAGGATCGCCGGCCCGTTCCGACCCAGCACCACCTCCCGGCTGTCAATTGCCAGCGCGGCCAACCAACGGGAATAGCGCCAGCGCGCAAGCAGCGGCGCGATCCTGGGCGCCAACAGCAGGCAGCATGCGCTCGCGAGCAAAAGGCTGCCGTAAGAGCCGACGACAATGGCCCGATATCCGCCGAGCGCCGTGAGGCCCGACGGCAGCAGCAGGATGGCGAAGCCGAGCGCGAGCAGCAGGCCGACGCCTACGCCGCGATCGATGATCACGCTCATCACGGCGTTACGCCAATCTCGGCTTATGCGCGCCAGCATCCAGGCGCGCACCCCTTCACCCGCTACGCTCGGCAAGACCTGCCCGAAGAAGACGCCGATGGCGGTGATCGAGATCATGACGGTACGCGTCATGCGGTCGTCGCAGGCCGCCAGGGCGTCAACGACATTGCGCCAACGCAGACCCAGGAGCGGGAGCTGCAGCACCACGATCGAGATGGCAAATGCGGCCCAGCGAAAATCCATTAACGGGATCGCGGATAGAACCTGGCTCAGATCGATCTGTCGGGACAGATACCAGAAGCATGCCCCAGTCACGAACAGCTTGGCGGCGAAAAACGCGAGCTTCTTGGCGCCGCCCCCGTGCGACGGGCTCGTGGTCTCAAGATCTCTCGCCACGCCGGTGCTCATGCAGCTCGGATTCGATTCGGCACGTACTGCCCGAAGCGGGACGGTTCCCATCGGCCGCGAAGCCTGTCTCGGCAACGGTAATGGCCGAGTGAACCGTCAAGTTCAAGCGCTGATTTGCCTAGGTCTCGGGCACATGCGCAGCATGCGGCGCCGCAGACGATGCAAACCGCGACCGCAACAGTTCCAGCGCTTCGCCAAGATCGGCAACCACCTCATGCTGTGGGGCTCGTTCGAAGCTGGTGCCGGGTTGGCGCGCGACCAGAACCCGCAAACCAACTCCGGCCGCCGCGCCGGCTTCGATGTCGCTGATCTTGTCTCCCACAATCACGCAGCGCCCGGCGTCGAGTCCAAGGTCCGAGATGGCCTGCAAGATCATTCCCGGATTGGGCTTGCGCCAAGGATGATCCCGACGGTACTCACCCACCATGCAAAGGGTGGTAGGGGCAGTGATAGACGCGGGCGATGGGGGCACCTTCCGCCTCAAAGCGAGCGCACATCCATCGCGTCAGGTGCGTAAGCTTCGCTAGCAATGCCGCTAGGAAACCTCGCTCCCGAGGGCATCGATGTAGCACAACCATCAGCAGGGTCGGTCTTACTGAGAACAGCGTCTTGAGGTTCCATATCTAGAGGCCTGCATCATTGATGGTCCAGCCCGGATGCGCTGAGGCAACACAGCTTGAAAGTATAGGGTAGCCAGTAGGGTGAGGCGCAAGTCCAGGGTGCTGTGACCACGACGGTTAGTTTGACTTCGCGCAGACGTGCGGTTGAGCAGGGCGTTAGGCCAGTTAGGCGGCGACAAGGCCTCCTAATGATCGCTGCCGGGAATCTATATCATGCTGATTGGGATGAGCCGCTGGTAGGGAAATGATTATGAATGCCAACTTTTTGCTCTTGATCTGGGCATTCTTGGGAGCGGGCACGGCGGCCGCTCTGACGCTGGCCCTATGGCGATTGCTCCAGCCGAAGAGCCCGCCCGATATCGGTTCTCCTCCCCTGGCGCCTCGGAACGAGAACGTCACTACCAGAAGGTCCGATAATGGCTCAGGATAATGCTGGAGTCGCTCTCGGGAATACCAGGCTGACCAGCGGCCGAATTATCCCTGCGACCGATGGCGAATGAGTTGGCGTTCCTCTGCAGGCTTCATTTAACATCACACGGGCTCAGCACCTGCGCTCACTTGAGTGCTCCAACGAACTTGATTTCACGCCAACAGCAACGCCTTGATTGCCGAGTGGCACATGCGCGGCATAGGCCGATCTTGCATAGCCGCGACCCTCTACACCGATAACCGTCGGGCAAATCAGAAATTCGGATCCCTCTCCAAACACGATCACCACCGCTATCCGGCTTGCTCAGCGCCGATCTCCGCGTTGGCGGTCGGAGAGCAGCGGTGTATTGCCGAGGTGAATAGTACGCTTCCGTTCGCGACTGCGACAAGTCCAGATCCGCGGATCGTTATCGAAGAAAGCGCTGCCCACGGCATGCGACAGCCGTCTGCTCGGTCCGTGCTAGCCCGATCGGATCCAATGTTCCGGCGCTCCGCCGGTATTGAACTCCTCGAAAAATGACGGTGGGCCTTGGATGCGCCTGCGAAAGGCACACCGAAACAGAAAACGCAAATAAATCTTGGCCCACGCTCTGCTGGGGTCGCCAACGCCTGTAGGAACGTGAGCCAGGAAAGGAGCCCAAGAGCAATCAGCTAGGCGAGGATGAGCCGGGGTTTAACCGGCGGCGCTCACAATGGCGTTGGCGGCATCGCGCAGCGTACGAGCAGCAGCAACCGCGCGCTGTCTTGGGCACATGCGCAGCATGCGGCGCCGCAGACGATGCAAACCGCGACCGCAACAGTTCCAGCGCTTCGCCAAGATCCGCAACCACCTCATGCTGTAGGGCTCGTTCGAAGCTCGTGCCGGGTTGCCGCGCGACCAGAACCCGCAAACCAACTCCGGCCGCCGCGCCGGCTTCGATGTCGCTGATCTTGTCTCCCACGATCACGCAGCGCCCGGGGTCGAGTCCAAGGTCCGAGATGGCCTGCAAGATCATTCCGGGATTGGGCTTGCGCCAAGGATGATCGCGACGGTACTGGCCCACCCCATGCAAGGGGTGGTAGGGGCAGTAATAGACGCGGGCGATGGCGGCGCCTTGCGCCTCGAAGCGATCGCACATCCAACGCATCAGACCCGCGTACGCGTCCTCATCAAACAGGCCGCGACCGATGCCTGACTGATTGGTCACGATGACGATCGGTCGCTGCAATTCGGCCCAAAAACGAGCGAGCTCGAAAATTCCGGGGACGAACTCGAACTGATCCACGCGATGGACATAGCCACAGTCGACATTGACGATGCCATCACGGTCGAGAAAGAGCGCGCTGCCTTGCACGAGCTTCACGGCCTTATCGCGTGTTCCATGATCGCCGACGGAACCGTGTTCTCAGAGTGCGGGCGCGGCGGCGAAGGCTGGCGCCGAAGAAGGGAGCCAGTTTTTCCCAAAGCGACAGCCACGCAAGACGCCTGACCAGCCGCAGGCTGATGTAACCGGGATCTTGAAGCAGAGCGGGCAGCGCTCGCAAGCGATAGTCGGGCCAGATCGCGGCTGCCACGAATGCGGCGCGCCGACGTTGCCACCCCGGTTGCCTGGTGGTCGCGAGCCAGGCGCGCAACACGTCTGCCTGCGCCTGGCTGCGCGCTCCCGCTGCTCCATACGATGCCGGCGAGAGGCGGACATACGAGACCGCATCCGGCACGTAGACGCCGCCGCGCTCGAATGCCGCAGCGTAAGCCGCCAGCAAATCCCCGTGCCATCTGACGTCGAGCGGAAATCCGCCAAGCTCACGCAACAGAGCCGCGTTGAACCACACGTTCGAGACATGAAAATAGAAAAAATGGCTTTGCATCAGGCGAACGAATTCGCTGGGGGAGAAATACCGGCGCGCCGCCGGCAGGTCGAGCGGGATAGTTCGCGCGTTCGCGCCGTCCGCGCTCATCTCGGCCTGGTCCGAGAATACGATCCCGGTTTGCGGAAAGGCGGCGACCGCGGCCGACGCCCGTTCGACCGTCCGGATGTCCAGGCGATCATCAGCTGCGGAAAACAGCACGAAGTCGCCGCTGACGAGGTGAAGACCGGTATTGCAGGCGGCGTTCACGCCGCGATTGCCGGGATGCAGATGAAGTCGCAGCCACGGCATGTCCGCCGCGAGTGACCGAAGTCGCACGACGCTGTCATCGGTCGAGCCGTCATCGACGACCACGACCTCGCAGGGCGGCACGGTCTGCCGTGAGATGGCGGCGAGCGCCTCGCCGAGCACCTGGCCGTGATTATAATTCGGCATCACCACGGATAGGCGCGGACCGCGGGTGGGAATGTTGCTCATAGGTCGCGCAATCTAGGCAGAGCCTGGTCGCGGCTGGAAATCACGCGCTGCTCGGCATTCGGCCAGGCGATGGCAAGATCGGCATCATCCCAACGCACCCCGCGCGTCGCCTCTGGGTAATAGCGTTCGGAGATCTGGTAGCGTACTTCGGAGTCATCGGTCAGGGTCTGAAAGCCGTGGGCGAAACCAGCGGGGATGTACAGGGCACAGCGATTCTCGGCAGTGAGCTCTACGCCGACCCATTTGCCGCGCGAGTGCGATCCGGCCCGCAAATCCACGACCACGTCGAACACCGCGCCACGCGTACATGACACCAATTTGGTCTCTTCGTATGGTGCGGCCTGAAAGTGCAGACCGCGCAAGGTGCCGCGGCGGCGGTTGTAGGACGTGCTCCACTGCGGGTAGTTCACGCAAAGGCCGCGCTCGAGGAAAGTATCGGCACAGAACAAACGGGAGAAAAAGCCCCGTTCGTCTTCCATTCGCTCAGGCTCTATGACAAAAAGTCCGGGAATGTCCAACGGCCTGAACAGCATGTGAGACCAGGGCCGGCACCGGGGCAAAATCGGAAGGCTGGAATGATCGGATTGCTTCTAGCAAAGCTTGTCCAGCGTTCCCAGAGGCCCCCAGCGACCCGACCCGCGCACCAGCGCCGACAGGTTCCGGACGATCTGCAATTCCGCGCCGAACGCGGTGAATTTCCCGCCCGCGCCCCTTTGCCATAATGCCCTCTGGTTCCCCCGATGCGCCGCTGTTTCGGGTGTCGTGGCGCTTTGGTAGGATACACGCTATGATCGAATCGTACGAGAGCTACCATCTGCGCGTATGCGCCTGCATCCACGGCAATTCTGCCGTTGCCGCGCCCTGCCGCGAGAACGTCGATGCGGCGGGCGGATTGTCGAATTTCGAATAATGGATTTCGCTGTGGTGCCAGACCTCCCCGAAATCGGGACTGTTTTCGTCACCGGCGGCTCAGGCTTTCTCGGCCGCCATTGCCTGGATGCGCTGTCGCGGCGCGGGTTTCGCGTTCACGCAGTGAGCCGGACCCGCAACGACGCGTCCAGCAATGGAATCATTTGGCACAATCTCGACTTGCTGGCGCGTGGTGCAGTCGAGCGGGCGATCGAGAGGTTGCGGCCCTCGCACCTGCTGCACCTCGCCTGGATGACCACGCCCGACCGCTATCGCAATGCGCCGGAGAATGTGGACTGGTTGGAAGCCAGCCTCGCTCTGCTCAGGGCGTTCGGCGAACAGGGCGGGCAGCGTTTCGTCGGTGTCGGCAGCTCGGCAGAATACGATGCGGCGACCGGCCGCTGTATCGAGGAGGCGACGCCGATCCGTCCTGCATCCCTCTACGGCCAGTGCAAGGCGGCATGTTGGATGGCAGCCGAGGCCTACGCCCGCCGCTACCGGTTCTCCGCCGCATGGGCGCGCGTGTTTCTACCGTACGGGCCCGGCGACGCGCCGCAGCGCCTTATTCCCTCGTTGCTCGCCGCGTTGGGCGCTGGTACACCGATCGACGTAACCGACGGCAGCCAGGTTCGAGATTTCGTCTACGTGACCGACATCGCCGATCTTCTCGCGCGCTTGACCGCAGCGGCGCAGGCGCACGGCGCATACAATCTCGGAACCGGCCGTGGGGTCCCAGTGCGGCAAGTCATTGAATGGGCGGCAGCCCGTCTCCACGCCCGCGAGCTCGTCCGCTTCGGTGCCCGGCCGCCGCGCGACGACGAGCCGCCGGCGCTTGTCGCCGACACCGGCAAGGCCGAACGCGTCCTGGACTGGCGTGCGCCGACTTCGATCGAGGTCGGGTTGGAACGACTGCTCCAGGGAACGGGACAGTCATCGCCCGCGCTCAGTGGATAGCGCGGAGGCGCCGGCTCATGCGGATCGTCATCGACACGGCGGAAAAGACGCTGACGGCCGACGGCCGGCAGCTCGATCTCTACGGCAAGAGAGCATTCGAGCTGATCTCGGAGCTGTGGCTCAAGGCCAGTTGGAACCAGAAGTATTCATATACTTTCACGTGGCTCGGGCGTCCGATCATCCAGCATCCGGAGGACTTGGTCCGACTGCAGGAGGCCATCTTCACCTCGCGCCCCGACGTCATCATCGAGACCGGCGTCGCCCATGGCGGCTCGCTGATCTTTTACGCCTCGCTGTTCAAGGCGATGGACGGCGAGCGTCGCGTGGTGGGGATCGATATCGAGATCCGACCGCAGAACCGCAGGGCCATCGAAAAGCACGAGGTTGCAAGCTACATATCGCTGATCGAGGGCGATTCCACCGATCCCGAAGTCATCCGACGCGCCGGCGCGCTCATTCGCCCCGGCGACAAGGTCATGGTCATCCTGGATTCGAATCACACCAGAGATCATGTCAGGAAGGAGCTCGAGGCCTACGCGCCGCTCGTGAGCCCTGGTTCTTACATCGTGGCCACTGACGGCATCATGGGCGTCGTGCACGATACCCCGCGCGGCAAGCCGGAATGGGCCTCCGACAATCCCACCCAGGCCGCCAGCGACTTCGCAGCCCGGCATCCCGAGTTCAAGCTCGAGGAGCCCAGATGGCGCTTCAATGAGAGCGAGCTCGAACGAACCATTACGGCCTGGCCCGGCGCTTGGCTCAGGCGCGTCAGATGAGCAAGGCGAAGGCGGCGATGCAAGATTTCAGTCTTGTCATTCCGACCTACAATCGACCGAAGCAGCTGGCAGCGCTGCTGAGCTATCTTGCGGCACAGCAGCCGCGATACCGCATCCTGGTCCTTGATTCCAGCCAGCCGCGTCAACGCATCGCCACCCGCAAGGCTGTCCGGGCCGCCGATCTCGAGGTGGATTACCACGAGTTCCCGACCGAGACACATCCGTTCGACAAGTTCCGGCAAGGAGTACACAAGGTAGCGACGGAATTCTGCGCATTGTGCGCGGATGACGACCTGGTCGTGCTGGATGGCGTGCGACGCTGCCTCGCCGCGCTGCGATCCAATCCACAGGCCTCCGTGGCCCAGGGCTATTCCTTCTCGTTTCTTTGCCAAGCCAACGGCGACATGGATCTGGGGAACATTCTTTATTTCAACTCCAGCATCGACGACGCCACGCCATTGGCGCGGCTGGCCAAGCTTTTCGCGCGCTATCAAGCGGCCACCTACGGAAATTATCGCACGCCCGTCCTGCAGCGGATCTTCGATACGCTCGAGCCGATCACCAGCACTCTCGGGCGCGAGCTACTCGGAAGCGCGCTGGCGGCCGTGGAAGGGCACATGATCCGCGTCCCATGTTTCAGCCATGGCCGCAGCATGGATGCCTCGGAAAGCTATGAGCGTTGGCATCCGCTGGAATGGTTTGCCAAGGACCCGCAAGGACTTTTTGCCGAGTACAGCAACTACCGCGAGTTGATTGCGCAAGCCGTGCTCGGCCGCTCCGACAACAAGCTCGATGCGACGGCAGCGCACGGCGTGATCGATGTCATTCACCTGCGCTACATGGTCCAGCACGCTCCCGATGGCGCGCTCGCATTCATCGCCGAGCAGAAGATGGCAGGCGTGCCCTTCACGGAATATTGGCCTCGACCGGAGATTCACCAACCGCTGTACGAGGCGGCATGCGTGGGAACCTCGTTGCCGGCTTCGACTCCCCAGCGATGCCGTCCCAGCCTTCGGCGCGCCTACAATCTGCATCCGAACTTCTCCGCACCATTAGGACTGGATGCTTCCGGACACGACGCAATCACCGGCCTGCTGTCCAGCCTCGATCATTACGGGCTGCAGCCGATCACAGCCGTTCCGGCGCGCACGCACCAAGCGGTGCGAACGACGGCGCCCG
This sequence comes from Xanthobacteraceae bacterium, assembly GCA_036555745.1. Taxonomy (GTDB): domain Bacteria; phylum Pseudomonadota; class Alphaproteobacteria; order Rhizobiales; family Xanthobacteraceae; genus VAZQ01. The sequence goes on from DATBKV010000190.1 coordinate 43,767, forward strand.
CCCGCGGCCCGCTCACGGTGTCCGTGCTGCTGTGCAACTACAATGATGCCCGCTATCTGCCGGATTCGTTGACCGCGATCTGCAACCAGACCCGCCCGCCGGACGAGTTGATTGTCCTCGACGACGGCTCAACCGACAACAGCCTGGAGATCATCGGCAGCTTCGCCCGGCGGTTTCCGTTCATTCGGGTATTGACCAATGAAACCAATCGCGGATTGCTGTATTCGATCAATCGCGCGCTCCATGAAGCGCGCGGTGATTTCATCGCGTGGGCGGCAGCCGACGACCGGCTGATGCCGAATTTCATCGAGCGCAATGTCGACTGCCTTCTGAAATACCCGGCCGCAGGGATGGCATTTTCGCGTCTCGCGGTGTTCCAAGACGGCTCGGACGAAATCACGCCCTTCACGGAGGACAACCATGGCCTAGCATTCGATTTCGGAACGACCCCGCGCTTCTTCTCGCCGGAGATGCTGCGGCAGCGACTGCAGCAGAGTTATCTCTGGATCTCTGCCAATACGGTGGTGGCGAGACGCACGGCCCTTCTCGATGCCGGCGGGTTCAACCAGGAGCTGCGCTGGCACGCCGACCATTTCGGTTTCCTGGTGGTCGCACTGCGACACGGCGCCTGCTGCATTCCGGAGACGCTCGCGCTGATGCGGCAGCGTCATCAGACCTACTCCTCCGAGGGCATGGCCAAGCACAAGGAGCAGCGCGCCATCCTGGGCCGGTTCGCGGACAAGCTTACGACGAAACGCTGGCGTGACATCGGAATCGCGGCGTTGCGCTGCCCGTCGCTGCTCTCGCCGTTCGGGGGGCTGATGCTGCAGGCCCTTCTGCTCAAACCACGACGTTGGCCGTTCGCAGTCGTCTACGGCCTCTGGTGGGCAAACTACCGATGGTCCCAGCGTGACGGCATCGCGGAGCGAGTGGGAAGCCGAATAGCACGCGTGGCTCTTACCGCGATAACGGCCGTATTGCGGCGTATTCGCAGAGCACTGCTCATCACGCTCAGCAGGTAGAACGCGATCTCGCGATTGTCATTCCCTACACTGGCATGATGCGTCTACCGCCGATCAGGGCAGTGCCGAACCGCCTTGCCGGAGAATGCCAAGGCACGCGCCCACGACACCGTCGCCCAGTTGTGGGCGACGTCATGGTGCTGCGGAGCGTCACTCGAACAGCACAATTTGCAGCCGCCGAAGTGCGATCGTGATGAGGGAATGGGTAACGGAGAGGACATTCCTGATACTGATCGCTGCGGATCCTTCGCGGTCATAAGCGATCAGAGGGATCTCCTTGTAGGTCACGCCTTCGCGGATGAGGCGCGTCAGAAACTCGGCTTGGTATCCGAAGCCCGTGCACTCGACGTGAAAGCGCATCACATGCGCTCGCAGATATAATGGATTGCCGTTGTAGTAGGCGAGCCGATATCCGCTCGCCAGATTGACCAGCCAGGTATACAGTTTGGAGATGATTTTCCGTCGCAGCGGTCGATTTCGGATTTTCACAAAGTACGGAACGACGATATCGGCCGTGCCCCGGGCGCGAATGATTTTTTCGATCGTTTCCACCAGCTCGACGTTGTCCCCCGGAACAATGCGATAATAGCGGCCTCGTCCCTGAAAGGCGCCCTCCACGAAGTTATAGGCAAGGCCGCGGTTGATCTCGTTGCGGAAGAGCCGGACCGGCGCCTGCGGATTTGCGGCTTGGAATGCGGCAACCACGCCGGAAGTGTTATCGCGTGAGCCGTCATCGAATACCAAGACCTCGTAGCTGCACCCCACGCGCCGCATGGCGCTCATGATCGTCTCGATCGCCCCGACCACGTTCTCTTCCTCGTTCAGGCAGGGGACCAAAAATGTGACCTCGAAGCCGTGGTTGGCTGTCCCTTGCACCCGATCGGGATTCACTTCAGGAGGCATCGTCGCCCTCACAACTCATCCTCGACACCCACCTGTTCGGCCGGTGCAGCAAGGCGTGCACCAACGAAAAAATGCGCACAATTCTCGCACCGCGCACGGTCAGCTCGAGGCCGGCGGGTCCGGCGCTGAGGAGATTTCCGCGCCCCAGCTGCTCGAAACGCCGCGCGATCATCGCCTCTTTGCGATAGAAGTCGACGATGGCGGCGGGCTTGAGCGGCTGGCTCGCGAGCTTGGTCAGGAGCCCGATCGAGACGCTGTTGCCGACCAAGGTAAAGAGAAAAATATAGAGCTCGCAGAAGAACGCGTAAGTGAGACTGGCAGCAAGGGTCGCCGGGGTCCAGCCGTAGCTTACGAGGCAATAGCCGATCAGCGCCACGCCTATTACGCCTCCGACGCCCACAAAGACCGCCACCGCGCCGGCGCACCCGGCCAAGCGCATGGCCGCCGCATGGACGATTACGCTCGCCGAGAAAGCCGTCATGCTCGAGAGCAGCCACATGGCTCAGCCGTACTCGCGAACGTTGACGAGGACGAGCAAGGCGCGCGCCAACAAAGCGGCGGCGTGGCCAGCCGGCGTGAGCGCGAAGGAGCCGTCGTCGGGCTCGCGAACGAGGCCGAGCGATCGCAACGCGTCGAGGCGCGAGCCCTGCTTACTGGCTCCGATGGCTTCGAGCCGGCGCATCAGTGCCGGACCGGCGGCGCGGTCGCCGCGGTGCACGATCTCCAAGATCGCGAGCGAATAGCTGTCGTCCGCCAGGGCCCACAGCTCGAGGAAGGACAGGCTGTAGATCCCGTGCAGCATCACCGCGCAGGCGAACCACGCCCACGTGTCCGCTCCGCCGTAGGCGAGCGCCCAAACGCCAAACCCGACGGCCACCACGAGGGCGGAGAGGAAATGATAGCGAAAGATGCCTCGCTCGGAAGCCAGGGCGGGCCAGTCCCGAAGAATCGCAAGATAGAGCCCAGCATGTGCCACGAGGAGCAGGATACAGATCAGGAGCGGCATACGTCACTGGTCTCGACATCGCGGCTGTGCCCCACGCGGATACCGAGATGCATGATCCAATTCGATCGACGGCATTCGGCCGGTAATCAGGCTGGTCTCGAGCTTGTTGAAGTACTTGGCGACCAGGTCTCGATAGCCGCTTTCGGTCCGAACGAAGCGACCGCGGTCCCAGCGCGCGATCAGGCGCGTTGCGCTCGCTTGCCCAGCAACGAAACAAGGATCGATGGTCACGACTCGCCCGCCTGGGGCGAGGCACTGCGCCAGTAGACCGAGCAGGTCGTCGGCTTCCGCATTGTCGACGTGATGCAGGATCCCGAACAGCATGATCGCATCGAACGGCTGGAACTTGGTCACATGCGCGCGTCCGAGCCGCTCACAGAAGAAACGGCCCCGATCGGAATAGTGCTTCTTCGCGTATGCGATGTAGCGCGGCTCGGTATCGAAGCCGACGTAATCGACCGGCGGGTGTCCGGGGCCGCAGCCGATGTCGAGAACGCGCTCTCCCTCACGAAGCTTGACCAACCGATCGAGGCAAATTCGCCGTATCCGGTCCGAGCCGAGGATGCGTTGCAAGCTGATGTAGAGCAGCGGCGCGTGCAAGATACCGTCGAGAGGAGCAATGGTCATGGTTCGGTCGTACCGAGGCCCACTACCACCCGCCCGCCGCGATCTCGGCGTCGGTGACCGCCTCGAAGGACACTCCGTTGCGAAAGATTTCGTCCGCCTTGCGCATCCGCTCGACGATATCGGGATGTGCGGCAATCCAGGTGTCCCGCTCCGCCCGCCAAGCTGCAAGGCTGGCCTCTACGTTGCTCGGGTTGAGCACGACGCCAAAATTGTCCGGCATATCCGCTGTCCGCAGCCCCGTCATTGCCTTCGCGACCAGTTCGCCCAGGGCCGGCGAGTAGTGAAACGCCTCGGGCCAGTATACGACCGGCCCTATACGCTCCTCGATGACCGAGTTGTAGCGCGTAAAGTCATAGGTCGGCGCGAGCTTCGCAAGGCCGCGCTTCAACTTTTCCAGCTCCGGCCACAAACCCAGGTAGTACATGGCATATAACACGTCCGCGTGCAGCGGGCTTAGGAAGAATTGGCACTGCACCTGATACCACTCGCACGCCGCGATCATCTGTTTCGCGGTGGCGAGTGTGCTCGGCGCCACCTCTCCGCCGCGTCGGAACAGCCCGGTATACGCTACGAAGTTGAGCACGTTGCGGACGCTGAAGCAAAGCCGTCTTCGGGTGTCGCCGGGCCGCCCGGCTGTTGGCGATTGATCGAGACGGTGCGAACGGCCGAGCTCACCCCGCTGAGGGAGAAAAATACCGACAGAAGATCACCGACGTCGGCGGCGAGTCCAAAATCAACGGCCTCCGGTCTAAACCGAGGAGCCCCATGGCTAGCTTCGCCCTGGCCTCGTCATCGAGCGCGCCCTTCGACTCTGTGCGCTGCGCCAAGCCATAGCTGAGCATTTGTGATGCAAATGCCTCGATGAAGACGTGATGCAGATTTTAATCTATGCCCAGGTAGTACTGCAGGTATGATTTGATCTCTTGAAGGGTGTCACCGCCGTTGATTCCGCCATTGTAGGCGGGGGCATATCCGGTCCCGGCTGGATTCCGACCATCGAAGCTCGGCGATGAGACGCCATGGCCCCCAACAATAGTCGACGAGGGGAGTCATCACGCTTTGCCCGTTTGCGCCGTACATTCCGGACAACAGGCTGCCGGCCAGCCCGTCCGGGGCGCCGAAAAAGGTGCTGGCATGGCCGCGGAATCGGCCCCGGGCCGCAACCCGATTTCCTGCTGCAGATAATCGACGATCGGACCCTTGGTTGCCGGCACGTGCGCAATCGGAGGGAGCCCGAACGGCCCGCGCCCGGGCAGACGCGGCTGATACGGCTGGATCATGCGGGTCCACACGAGCAGTGCGGCAATCGCCAACAGCCACGTCGCCAGCGCCGGCATCCAGGTCGAGCTTGCAGCGCGGCCGAGTACCCAGCCCGCGACGGCGCCCCCGGCCGCGATTGCCGCCGGGGCTGCGAGCGGAAAGAACGCCCACATCAGAAACTGCGTGCTTGACGTGGAGTCGACCGAGGACCTCCTGCACGCTCAGCAGCGCGTAGAAGTGGATCGCCGCGAGCAGAACAATGACCACCAATCCATAGCGCCGTTTGGCGGCCGGGCCAGTAAGCACGAGAATGATGGCGCCGGCCAAAATTGCCATATCGAGCCACCCGATTCTCGCCCACGGGCACATGAGCTGCAGGTCACCGGAGCAGACCGGAAAACTGGCGATCAGATCGCGCCAATATGCCGGCGACAGCAGTTGCCACCCCGGATGGAAAATCGGCGGCGAGGATGCTTCACGTGCCGAGGTCATGGCGGTCGCGCTCAAATAGGACGGCACTCCGATCAATGCCAGCGCGAGCAAGGCGGCTGCGATCGTCCCACACCGCCAGAACACGGCGCGGCGTGCGAGTCCGAACGGAACGAGAAACGCAATCCACAGCACGGCGTAGGTCGGTACGTACGTCACCGAGTGCACCGGCGCAGAGGCAAAAGCGATGAACAGCGCCGCAATGAAAACGAGGGCGAAGATCAGCTTCGAAACAAGGCGGTCGTCATTGCCGACCGTATCAACGCAATGGTCGCCACGTTCATCGCGGCGATCAAATGCGCCATCATGGGCGCCAGCGAATACCACGGCAGAGCTCCCGTCACTCCCCAAAAGGGGGTGAAGATATGCAGAGATAGAGCATGGTCGCGAGAAACGACTGCTCGCGCGAGAACTCGAGGTGCCGGTACAGCAGGTAGAGCGAGACCGACAATTCCGACAGGTAGATCAGCATTGAGACCAGATGGCGCACCGCCAGAGGCGCCGGCATCGCCAACGCGAGCGCGCCCGGGCTGAGCCACGGCAGATTCGGAGCGAACAGCGAGCCGGTCCCCACCAGCGGGGAAAACGGACTGAAATCGAGAAATCGGCTCCATTCCAGGATGCCGCGCACGCTCCATGAGGCCCAATGGCCATCATGGTTGCCATACATCCCGGCAAAACCGTCCGGCACCAGCCAGAGTGCAGACAGGATGACGTAGAGCATCACCAGCCCAGGCAAAACGTAGGTCAGAACTGCGCGCGAGATCCCGGCGATCGCAGGGCGGGACACCATCGCAGTGGCCGGTGACACCGTCATTATCGGTCCCTACGGCTTAACTTGCCCGCGCTCCGCAGAGAGAGCGGGGCCGATTGATGACTGCCGCCTGCACGCGAAACGAGGGAATGGCGGCTCGACAAGGTCACGCATCGCATCGTCGCAAGCGGCACGGAATTTTGCTGATCGCGCGGCGAACACCACGGCGGCTACTTGAACCCGAACAGCGTGAGGTCTCTCACATCCCGCAGCCGGCAGGATGCGCTCCATGGTTCAAAATGAAAGCGCATCCTGGCATCCAAGCTGTCCTTGAAGAGAATCCCGGTCTGACCGATGTTGGCGCGAAAGACGCGCGGCGGCGGCTCGACATCGGCGGCATTCTCGAGCTCCCAACAGTGCGAAAATTGAACCGGAAGCACCAATATGGCTCTTCCGGGCGCGGAGGCCGTCACGTGGTAGCCGTCCCTGATCGCGACCAGGCGGACCCCGGTGGCGTGAACCAGGTCGGTTCTTCCAAACGACAGGACCGCGTGATCTCGAAAATCGCGCAGTTCGCGCAGCGCCCCTACCGCCCTGGTGTAGTCGCCCGCCCAAACCGTCTGGGTCGGACTGAATTGCCCGAGATTGGCACCCTTGATCTCGTAAAGATTCATCCTCGTCCCCGCCTTGCCGATCTCGCTGGCGACCAGCTCGATCGAAGGATCGGCGAGCGTGCCGTCCGCAATCACGAAACGCACGCCGAGAGCACGCAGAAGCATGGGCCGGAACCGATACACAAGGATGCTCGCCTCCAACGGATCGAGCCGGTCCTGCCGCTCGGCTAACAGGTCCCGGTCAAAGTAGTACATCTGCTTGGAGACCCACTGGCCGTATTCCTCCAGGGTCGGAATGCCACTGTTCCACAGATCCATCATCTGGAAGCTGTTGCCGAACTGTTCGAACAGGATATCGCGCGCGGCAACATAGGCCTCGTAGGTGATGCGTCCGTCGGGAGTATTGGTCAACTTGCGGACCAGGCCGTCCGGCGCGCCAAGAAAGGTGCTGGCATAGCCGCGGAACTCGGCGCCGGGCTGCATGGCGATTCGCTGCCGGAGATAGTCGACGATCGGACCGGCGCTCACCGGGACGTGGGCAATCGCAGGCAGGCCCAGCGGCCCGCGTCCGGGCAGGCGCGGCAGGTATGGCTCGATCTGGCGCAGCCATACTGCCGTCACGACAACCGCGATCAGGCAGCCCGCTAGCGCCGGCGTCCAGCCCGAGCTCGCGGTGCGTTGCCCGAGCAGCCAGGGCGCAACGGCGCTGCCGGCCGCGACCGCCGCGGGGGCCGCGAGCGGGAAGAACGCCCACATGAGATAGGGCGTGCTCACTGTGTGCAGGCGACCGAGAATCTGCTGTGTACTCAGCAGCGCATAGAAGTGGATCGACGCCAGGAGCACGATGATCACGAATCCATAACGCCGTTTCACGCCAGAGCCCGCGAGCGCGAGAACCACGGCGCCCGCGAGCACCACAATCTCGAACCATCCGATGAACGACGAGGGACACATCAATTGCATGTGGTTCGAGCACAGCGGAAAATCGGCGATCAGCCCCCGCCAATACGCCGGCGACAGCAGCCGCCAACCCGGATGGAAAATCGGCGGCGCGGTATCGCCGCGCGCCGACATCATGGCGGTCGCCGCCAGGTACGACGGGACGCCGACCACTGCCAACCCGAGCAAAGTGAACGCGACCGTGCCGCCTCGCCACAGGGCGACGGCCCGCCGTTGCGCTCGGGACGGAATCAGAAATGCAAGCCACAGCACGACGTAGACTGGAATGTAGGTGATCGAACTTACCGGCGCCGAGGCGAAAGCGACGAACAGCGCGGCAGCGAAAACTACGGCGAAGATCAATTTCCAAACAAGGCCTTCATCGTATCCCGTGCGGATCAAGGCGATCGTTGCCACGTTCATCGCGGCGATCAGATGCGCGTTTATCGGCGCGAGCGTGTACCACATCAGAGCCAGTGTCACGCCGTTGAATGGAATGAAGAAGATGCACAGGTAGAGAATGGTCGCGAGGAACGACTGCTCGCGTGAGAAACTGAGGTGGCGGTAGAGCAGGTACAGCGACGCTGAAAGTTCCGCCAAGTAGATCAACATCGACGCCAGATGGCGTACCGGCAGCGACGCTGGGATCCCCAGGGCGAGCGCACCCGGATTGAGCCACGGCAGATTCGGAGCGAACAGCGAGCCGGCCCCGACCAGCGGAGAAAACGGACTGAAATCGAGAACTCCGCCCCACTCCAGGACGCCACGCGTATTCCAGGACAGCCAATGAACCGTCGTGGTTGCCGTACATTCCGGCATAGCCGTCCGGCATTAGCCAGAGCGCGGACAGGATGACGTAGCACACCGCCAGCCCAGGCACGACGTAGGTCACCGAGTCACGCAGCAGTTTCAGGTCGGCGGGATGCAACAAGATCCGGTCGGCCGCCAGCGGCGTCATGATCGGGTCCCTGAGCTTGATGCAAACTCAAGCCCAAAAAACAGCCGGACGTCGCTCTCGACTTGTCCCGCTGTTGGAAATGCCCCAGCGCGTCGCCCGTCGCGGGATGCGGTTGTGCGGGGCGAACGGGTAGTGGATGGGCCTGCTGCCGTCAAGCCATGATCTTCGCTGCACAAAATCCGCAGCCATGCGGCAGCGGGTCGCGGCTCACGGGTCTCGGCGGCACTGCGAAGCGTTGGCGCGCGGGCGTTCCGTCCAGCTCTCAGCGCGTCAGGTCGAGATGGAAAACGCCGGTGGCGCCGCGCCCCCGGGGACCGCTCGGGGAATTGAACCGCTCCTGCTTTGGCCGTATCACCTGCCACCTGCCCCGTCAGCGGACCACACCCAAGCGCCGAAAGCCAAGAGCTTGAAATCATTTCGCAAAGGCCTTCATGTAGCCGGCGTGACGAGCAATCGGAGTCTCGACATGACCGTTGACCTGCCGAAGCCCGTTTCGGGCACGGCGGCGGCATGGGCCGACTTGGTCGAAGGCATGTCCAAGAGTTGGATGTGGTCAGCAATGGCCATGCAGGACATCAGGATGCGGTATCGCGGCTCGCTCTTGGGCCCGTTCTGGCTGACCATCAGCATGGTCATCATGGTCGCCGCGATGGGCATGATCTATGCTCGATTGTTCCACATGGAAATCACGCACTACCTGCCCTTTCTCACCGTCGGGCTGGTGATCTGGAATTTCGTATCCACGGTCATCATCGAGGGCTGCCAGACATTCCTGTCCGCCCAGAACATCATCACGCAGGTGCGCATGCCGTTCTCCATTCATGCCTGGCGCACGGTGTATCGCAATCTGATCGTATTGGCCCACAACGCGGTGATCGTCCCGCCGGTGCTGATCATCTTCAGCGTCCCGGTCGGCTGGACTGTCGTTTTCATCGTGCCGGCGCTGGTCATCCTCACCATCAACGGGATCTGGATCAGCATTCTGCTTGGAATGATCAGCGCCCGCTATCGCGACGTGCCGCCCATCGTAATGAGTCTGGTCCAGGTGATATTCTTCGTTACGCCGATCTTCTGGCCGCCGGATGCGCTGGGAACCTGGATGCAGGCACTCGCGCTGAATCCGCTGTTTGCGGCGATCGACGTGATGCGGGCGCCGCTGCTCGGGCAGTCGCCGCTCGTGTATTCATGGACCGTGCTCTTGGCCGCCACCGCGCTCGGCTGCGTCGGTACGTTTGTGCTGTTCGCCAAATTCAGATCGCGCATCACCTATTGGATCTGAGTAATGGCCTTCATCCGTCTGCGCAATCTGTCGGTCGAGTTTCCGATATATCAGGGCGGCAGCCAGTCACTGAAAAAAATGCTGGTCGCCGCCACGACACAAGGCAACCTCGCGCGCGACGCAATGGACCGCATCAACGTGCGGGCGCTCCACGACGTGACGCTCGACATCGAGGACGGCGACCGGCTCGGCCTGATCGGCCTCAACGGCGCCGGGAAGACCACCCTGTTGCGGGTTCTCGCCGGGATTTATTACCCCAGCCAGGGACGGGCTTATTCCTCGGGCAAGGTCTCCGCTCTGCTCGACGTATCGGTGGGCCTCAACCCGGAAGCGACCGGCCGCGAGAACATTATCCTGCGCGGCATGTACATGAATATTCATCCACGCGAGATGCGCTCGCTGGTGGACGAGATCGCGGAATTCACCGAGCTAGGTCCCTATCTCGACATGCCGACGCGCACGTATTCTGCCGGCATGATGGTGCGACTGGGCTTCGCCGTCTCAACCTGCATTCCGCCCGAAATCCTGCTGATGGACGAGTGGCTTTCAGCGGGCGACGCAAGCTTCCTCGATAAGGCGCAGAAGCGAATGGAGAGGTTCGTCGGCAGCTCGAGCATCCTCGTGCTGGCGTCGCATTCGATGGAGCTGCTGCGTAAATGGTGCAATCGCGGCGTTATCCTTCGGCACGGACGGATCGTGGCGCACGGTGCCATCGCCGATGTGATCGCGGCCTATACCGGCAATCCGCTGCAGCCGGCGGGCACGGCTCGCGAGCCCGATGAAATTCCCGATCATCGCGACAACACCCCCGAATGGCGCGAGCCCGAACGTGAGTTCGTTTCCGCCACAGCCGAAACAAGCGAGCTGGTACATCGCCTCGACAACGCCGTCGGGGAGCGCAACGAGTTCCTGCGCCAGCGCGACGCGGCCCTGGGAGAACGCAACGAGCTTCTGCGCCAGCGCGATCTGGCGATCGGTCTGAACAACCTGCAGTCCGACCGGTTGGCGCGCTATGCTCATCGCGGCGACGTGACTGCGCGTCGGGCTGCGATCGCCTCGGGCGCTCGTGCAGGGCGAACGATCGCTCCCATCGCCGGGACGCGTGATCGCATCTTGCTGTTTCTGTATCTTGCCGGAGCAGGGGGCGAGACGCTCATCGACATCCTTATTCGCAACATCGATACCAAGGACTTTCTGGTCGTCGACAAGACGGAAACATTCCCCTCGGGATTGGGCACCTGGTCCCCTCTCGGCGTCGAGAAGGCGCTTGCGCGCTTGCAGCGGCCCCAGATCGAGGACGTGCGTTTCCTATGGGGACCCTATCCGCCCGGAATCGGCTCCCATCTACCGAAACCGTGCACCTATGCAATATTGCTGCGCGACCCGCTGGAGCGCGCAATCTCCCACCATCGCGCGTTGGCCGCCGTGCTGGGAAAGGCGGAGCAGACGCTGGAGGACGCTGTGCTGTCTTGCCATCCGCATGCTCCACTATTCATCGATAATTACATGACGAGAATCTTGAGCGGCGTCCCGGCGCTCGATCCGGCGCAATCCAGCGCGACCACGCAACATCACCCTCGCGTTACCAGTTCCGAGTTCGAGCGCGCGGCGCGCAATCTCGACGACTCCATGCTCGCGGGCGTGGCCAACCAATTCGACGAGACCCTGATCTTGTTAGCCAACGATTTGTGCTGGTCGCTGAGCGATATGGTCTACAAACCGGCCAACACGGCCGAGTCGAACGCGCACGCCGCCGAGACCGCGAAACCCGTTCGCGACAAGATTTTGGAGTGGAATCGATTCGATATCGCGCTGGTCGAGCGCGCCCGTGCACACCTCGCGCGCCGCATCGCAACCTATCCCGGCGATTTCCAGAAGGACTTGGCATTATTCCGGAAAATCAATGCGCTGTTCCAGCAGGGTGCAGCGGTCGAGGATGTTCGGCGCGTGGAATACGAGCTCATGCTCGAAGATAGCGCCAAGGCGGGCGATTGAGCCGAGCGGAACATGTCCCATAGCGTCTGCGTGGCCGTGACATTCGCTGAAGACATGCCGAAACTTGGGTCAGCGCAGGCGGACGAGCGCGGCGGAGAGCTTGCGCGCCGCGCCGCACTCTTGCGCGGCGTCCAGAGGGCGACGTGATCATGAGCACGGTTGCTGTCGTTCTGTGCAATTACAATCACGCGCGATACTTGCCCGACTCGCTCGGTCATATCTACCGCCAGACCCGGCCGGCCGATCAGGTCCTGGCGATCGACGACGGCTCGACCGACGGGAGCTGGGATATCATCCAGAAGTTTGCCCGCGAGCATTCGAATCTGGAGGCCTATGCCAATGCACGAAATCTCGGACTCGAGGCCTCGATCGCCAAGGCACTGCAGTTGGTCCGTTGCGATCATCTCGTCTGGGCAGCGGCAGACGATCGGCTGCTGCCGGCTTTCCTCGAGCGCAACATGGCGGTTCTGGCGCGCCATCCCGCTGCCGCCTTAAGCTTTTCCGAGGTCGCAGTGCTCAAAGGTGACAGCGAGGAGGTCGATCGGTTTGCCACCAATCCCACGGCGCCACGGGTTTTCGACCTCAGCGGGCTGCCGGAATTTCTTTCCCCCGGCGAGCTGCGCCAGCGGATGAAGCGCGCCTACCTGCCGATCGCCTCAAATACCGCGGTGATAGCCGTCGACGCGCTCCAGGAATTCGGAGGCTTTCCGGCACCGCTGCGCTGGTTTGCCGATTCTTTCGTCTGCATGGCGCTGGCGATGCGCCACGGCGCCTGCGTGATCGCGGAGCCGCTCGCGCTCATCCGCTCGCACCCGGACAGCTATTCGCAGCGCATGCAGGACGAGGCACAGCAGCGCCAAGTCCTGGAGGCGCTGTTGGATCTGCTGGCGCGCCCTGAGTTGCGCGACATTCGCGCGTTCGTGCGCGACTGTCCCTCCAACTTGACTGTGTATGATCCGTTGATACTCAAGCTCCTGTCCGAGCGCCGGCGCGATTGGGATCTGATGATGGCCTACGCGCCCTGGAAGCTACGCCAATGCGCGGCTTGGACGGGGGACACCGCCTACACTCTCGCTGCCCGGCTCAACGACGCTGCCCGCAAGGGGCTCCACAGGATGCGCGTACGCGGAAACCGAAGCTAGATCACCCTCTTGGATATCGCCCCCACGACATTGCTAGGCACAGCCGACATCCGGCGTCGCAATCTCCACACTGAATAGTACTATCCATACATTCCGCGTCGAGCTTGCGGCACTCCGAGCCGCTCACGCGATGACGTTCGCCTTCCTGAGAAATCCCCACACATCGAGCACCGGCTTGCCGGCGAAATCGAGCTCGCGATAGGCCGAGTGCGGCGCGCACAGGATGAGGAGGTCGCTGCGCGCGATCACCTCGTCGAGCGCGACCAGCTCGGGGTCGCTGGTCACGAATGGATCCGTGGTCAGCACCGCGCCGGCGAGATTGGCGAGCGCCTTCTTGAACTTGTAGCTCAGCGAAGCGCGGGTGTCGTCGATGTCGGCCTTGAACGCCATGCCGAGCAGGCCGACGGTCATGCCGGAGAGATCGTAGCGGCGGCGCAGATCGTCGCAGATATGCAGCACCAGGCCCTCATTCACCAGCATGGCGGCGTTGCCCAGGCTGAACTGGTTCTGCGCGAAAGCGGCGAGCTGCGCCGTGTCCTTCATCAGGCAGGGACCGGCGGCGAGCCCGGGGGTGGGAATGCCGCGCGCGCGCGGATAGTTGCGCTTCATCGCGTCGGAGATCCTGCGGTAATCGAGGCCGGCCGCTTTCGCGATCAGGTAGAACTGGTTGGCGGTCGCGAATTCGATGTAGCGGTAGGCATTGTTGAACAGCTTCGCCAACTCGGCCTCGCGCGGCGCCACCGTGACCAGCTCGGGCGCGATCGCCGCGAACAGCTTGGCCGCGGCCGCCGCGGCCGCAGGCGTGGTGCCGCTGATGATCTGCGGCGTCTCCTTGAGCTCGCTGATGCCGTGCCCCTGCACCATGCGCTCCGGGCAGAACGCGACCATGAGGTTGCGGTTGTGGCGCTTGAGATAGCCGTCGAGCCATTCGGTGGTGCCGGGGAATACGGTCGAGCGCAGCACCAGGAGCTGGCCGTCGGCGAGGTACGGCAGCAGCGCGTCGATGCAATCCAGTACCACCTTGCGCACCGGATTGAGGAACTCGTCGATCGGAGTGCCGATGGTGATGATGAGCGCGCCGCGCGTGGAGATGTCCGCGGGCGCGGAAGTGAATACCAGCCGGTCCTGCTCGAGCGCCTTGGCGAGCAGCGACTCGCCGCCGTGCTCGATGAACGGCAGCCGGCCTGAGCGTAGCGTCTCCAGCGCGGCGCGGTTGGTGTCGTGGACGTTGACGCGGAACCCGGCCTCGGCGAAGGCCAGCACCAGCGGGATACCGACGTGGCCGCCGCCGCCCACCACGGTGAGGTCCGCCGCGGTGCCGGCCGGGGCGGGCACCGTTCCACTCGACTGCGCATCCGCGAAATTCACGTGCAAGGGCTCCCCGGCTCACGCACAAGCCCGCAAGCTCGCGCCTGCGACTGTTAACCGAGAGCGGCGGATTATACAAAGCGGGTGCGGGAGGTTCCGCCCCAATAGCTTCATTTTGTAGTTGACTGCGTTACGCAATTGACGTATGAAAGGCGCATGTTCGAGAACTGGGCCACGAGATGTGCTCCACTGCCCTCCGTCGGGCGCGCCGGCGCCAGTCTTCGCCCCCGGCTGCCACAACTGCTGATACCCCTCAACCAGCCGCCCATTGTTTTCGCGCTGTTCTTTGCAACGAATATTGCCCGTCAAGGTTGCGCCCCCTCGAGATCAAGCCGGGCCATTGCCGCGAGCGAACCCGGCGAAGGCCGCGACGGCCGATCCGATATCCGCACGCCGCCGGCTTCCGACCATGATCTGCGACGCTCCTGGGTTTCCGCCGACGCGCTCGGAGCCCAAGCAATCGGCATCCTCGAGCGGGACGTAGATGCCGGGGCGGCCGGCGGAGTGGGCGGCAAGCCCCGCGACATCGAGCACACCGAGATAGCCGTCCGCGACCTGCGCCAGGCAGATCGTATCCTGCAAGCTCAAGCCCTGGTGACGCGCGAACCGCAGATGCGCCGGCCATTGCCGCCATTGCGAAGGCGTAAGGCAATTGAGCACGACGAAAGCCAGCTCTGGATCGCGTGCATGCAAGCCCGCGATCAGCCCGAGCCAGAGCTCGAGCTCTTGCGGCTCGACCGTCCCATCCTCACACTCGCGCAGCCCGACCGCCACAACGAACCGGCCGGGCAGCGCCAATTTCAAAAAATCATTGGCATGTTTGCGCCCAAACTGCAGCAGCTTGACGCCGCCGCGTGTTCCGCGGCGTGCGACTTCGCACAGCATATCAGGGGGAATGTTCGCGAGGTCGGTCACGCCCGCAGCGGTACGTCGCCGAAGCAAATCCTGTTCCGACGGGAGCACCGGGGCGGCGCCTGTCAAAAAGCCGCCGTTCCAGAACACCGCAAAGCTGCGAACGCGCTCGAGCATGAGCGCGATCGAGAAAAGATCGAACAGCCGTTCGTCGCTCTCCCACTGGCCTGCCACGAGCAATGCCATATCGACCTGCGAATCGTCCTTCTCTCCCAGGGCCGGAGGAAGCACGTGGTTCTGCCAGACCAGCAGATTCCTCAGCATTCTTTGGTCAACTGGCCCGCCGACTCGCAGCGCAAAATTTCGGCCTTCGGAGGACGCCAGCTCACGCGTCTTCGTGTGCACCGACAATCGCAACACCAGGATGCGGCAGATGTGGCCGACGAGCGGCTTGCCGATTGCCGTGCCATGCAAGAACTCGCGGAGCTGGGACGATGATGCGATCGTGTCGGCGAGCGGATCGTTTGCTGCGCCCCCCTCGCCTGCTCTCCCCCTCGCTTTCGGAAGCGCAAGCCAAACGACGGCGACGCTGAGAGCGACGGCCTGCGCGACGCGGCGCACGGCCCAATTGGGATGCCGCACCCAGACTTCGGCGAGCAGATAGGGACGCAGCAGAAGCCAACGCATCATGCGCCACCGGTCCCGGCGAAACGGGGGGTGCCGCCGTGCCCGGTGACCGCCGCCCGGCCGGGCGCGCCTGCGTGCCGCGCGCTGCCGGAATAGAGCTCGTCGAACAGAGCCAGCAACTCCTCGGTGGTCTCGCGCCGCCAGGTCAGTACCTGATTGGCCTTGGCGAATGGGTAATGTCGATCGTTCAGTGAAATCTCCGCGTAGCGCGCGAAACTGTGCTCCACATTGATGATGGCGTAGGCTACGTCGGTGAAAGTGGCGAAGGTGGCAAATCCGCTCGATGTGCCCATGAACAGAGCCGCGATTCTCAGGAGCGCAAGCTCGTGCGCGAGCCGTAGACCCCAGGCGCGCGGTATGAAGACGTTTTGGCGGTAGGCCAGCCGATGTTCCCACTCCTGAAATCCGCCGACCATGACGAACAGCACCTCGGGCCGCTTCTCGCCGATCGTGTCGATGAAGGCGTGCCAGGCCGGCAGCGGGGCATCGCGATAGGTGACGGTGGGAGTTTCGGTCAGTGTGCTCTGGCGCGGATTGATGATCACGAGAGGTCGTTGGCCTAATTCCCTCGTGTGGAATCGGCGCGCCCAGCTTTCGTAACCGCGTGGCGCAGAAAGCCGTGGAAGATAGCCCAGTCGGGCATGGAAGGCATTGATGCGGCGGTGGTCGATCGGAAAATCCTGGCGCATCTTGAGGTGGCTCGGCAGGTCTGGCCACATCGGCCGCCCGCTGCGATGATGCAGCGCCACCATGAAACTGAAGGTCTGCACGTCACGGATAAGCTGCAGAGATTTCAAGAACGGATTACAGCCGAACACCGGCATGATGTTGTCGAGATGGGCAATGTAGTTGGTGCGGGTAACGAACGTCTGCTGACGGGCCGATGGCCGCTCCGGATTGACCATCACGATGATATCAATCTCGCGCAGATCTCGCTCGATCGCCATGATTGCGAGGTTCACCTGGTTGGTCAGCAGATCTCCGAGCGCATAGTGCTGGTAGGAGAAATCGAATATTCCGAGCAATGCCGGCCGTTCGCCGGCGCTCGGTTTCGTGTCTTTCTCGTTGTAGCCCTCCTGCAAGATCATGCGGCTCGACCGTCCTCGGCGTGTTGCGCGTGGTTAGATGTAATCATCCAGATGTCTGATGATATTCCGCAGATGGGATGCGGTCACTTGTCCACCATCCGCGAATTTCTGATCCAGGAGTGTCCGTGGAAACAAGTACCGGCGCGGCTGCCCATCCCGGGTGTTGCGCGTCACGGTTATTCGTTCCAGTTCGAGTGTGGCGTTGAACTTGTCTCGGAACTTGAGCGCGGCGTAGAGCGCCCAGTAGCAACGCAATCGCTTGAGAACATTCGCCGCATAGCTCGGATACAGCACCGCCGCCAAGCGGCCGAGATAGCGTTGCCGACCGGGCTTTGGCGGCTCCAAAGGAGGCACGAATCTGTTCCAGACCCCGTCGATCAGCTGGCGCGATGTCGTCATCGGCAGCAGCGATTGCTCGATCAGATAGTTCATAACCCCGGGCGAGAGCATCGGGGCGAGATACTTGAGATGCACCAGATCGAAAACCCGCGCGACCTGATCCGGGCGGTACAGCGCCCGGCAGCAGGTATCGGCCGCGAGATGCTCGAGGGCCACGGCACGGTAATCTGCATACTCCCGCAGCAGCTGGGCCGGCTCCACAGAGAGGAACTGGTGCGGATGCCAGCCTTCGGTCGCAATCGAGGGATTGGTATTGCGGGCCATGTAATAGCGCGGCACGCGGTACATGCCGCCCGCGATCAAAGTGAGAGTCGACGTCAGCAGCTCCTGCGCCCACAGCGACTTGACGCGATCGAGCGGCTGCTGAGTGGCCTTCATGGTACCGGTGCGATGAACGCCATAGAAGATCGCCTGGTAGTCGCTCATTTGCTGGACGATCCGCTTGAGCGCGTCTTCCGCCACAATCGAGGGCGCCGAATAGTCCGTGTGCCAGATGCTGAAGTCATCGGCCGGCTTGAAGTTCACGTAATACCCGTGGGCAACGACCAAGCTGGCGTCGGAGTCGAGTATCTGCAACAGCCCATCCAGCTCATCCGTGAACAGGACGTCGTCGTCGGCGCAAAGCGAGCAGTAGCTCGAGTCCACGGCCGCAATGCCGCGTGCAATCTTCGCGTGGATCGGAGTCGCAGGATCGTAGACCTCGTACTCAATATCGAGTCCTCCGCGCCCGATGGTCTCCCGGTTTTGCGCCGAGGCGTCGGCCGAGCTCGAGTCGAGGATACGGACCGGATAGCGGAAGCGGCGCGCGGCGAGGTAGCCGAGCAGGCTGCGCAGATAGGCAGGCCGGTTGAAAGTCGGAATGAGCAACGTGTAGCGCGCGCGCGGGGACGCCATCTTCACCTCGTCGGCGGCCGCAGGCGCACTAGACCCGCGTCGACGGCTGCTGCAACGGATGTGGCCTGGCTCGCGCCGGCACTCCCGTCACGACCGCTCCGGCCGGCACGTCGCGGACCACGACCGCACCCGCCCCGATTATCGCACCGTCACCGACCTTGAGCCTGGGCAGGACGACCGCGCCGGCTCCAACGAAAGCACGCTGGCCGATCTCCACGCGTCCGGCCAACCGCACACCGGGTCCGACATGGGTGCCAGGACCGATTCGACATTCGTGATCGACCGAAGCCGCGGTGTTCACGATGACGCTGCGTTCGAGGCGGGCCTGCGCGCACACGGTCGCGTGCGCCAGGATTTGGCATCCCGGTCCGAGCGCGGCATCCGCCGCCACATAGGCGACGCGGTGCGTCACCGTGAGCGGCCGCAATCCTTCCTCGACCAGCCAATCGTGCAACTGCAGCCGGTCCTGGCCCCCGACGGCAACCAGGAAATGGAGCTTGCCGGCGTTTCCACGCGCCTTCATCCAGGAGCGGAATCCGTCTTCGCCGATGTGGAGCGGGATGTCGTCGAAAGGCGGAGCAAGGCTCGTGTTGTCGAAGATAGCGACGATTCTGATATCGCTGTCAAACAGACACTCGTTGAGCACGCGCGCCTGGCCGGTGGCGCCCCAGACCACGACCTCACGCATCGCGCACCCTCGCCCGAGCGATGGCGCGATCGCTGCAAGGCCTCTCCTGCGCGCGATCTCCCAACTCATTCTCGGCCGCATGATTGGCCCCGGAAATGGGACCGCACGATCGCGTGTTCGGATTGCGAGATGGAAGCATGCCGTCCGCCATTGCCGCCCCGAGCCGGGCATCCCCAGCGGGTGCCACTGCTACGTCATTTCGTGGCCCGTGCGCAGCCAGCCTCGAATGCGAGCGGATACCTCGAGCCCGGCCGGTCGCCATTTCTCTATCGGGAAAGGTGCAGCGAATCCAGAACCCTGGTATTGCATTTGTCGGCGATCCGGGGAGATCGCATGCGCCTCGTGGCGAGGCATTCCCGGCCTTTCGTCCCGTTGCGGGCAGCTTCGGCCCGGCAGCTCGGTAATGCTGGTGCTCGATTCCGATCACAGCCGCGATCACGTCCTTGCCGAGCTGCGAAGCTACGGACCGCTGGTCGCGCCGGGCTGCTATCTCGTGGTCGCGGATACTATCCTCGGCCATCTCGATGCCGATCAAACCCCGCGCAATCGCTCGCGGGTATATCTCAAAGGCAATGAGCCGCTGAGCGCGCTCGCGACCTACCTCAAGGAGACGGACCGCTTCGAGCCCGATGCGGCGCTCAATGGCAAGTTGATCCTGGCCAGCTCGCCGGGAGGCTACCTGCGATGCGTGCGCCCGCGTTGACGCGCGCTCCCGTCGCACTGCTCCGTCACAGCCGCCGCTATACGGTCGGAAAACGGCAGCCCCCCAGCGATGACACAACGATCGCCTGGCGCGCGCCAGGCCGTCGTTGCGGTATCGAGAAGGAATGAATATCATCCGCACCGGGAATGACCTATGTTGGCGCGGGCGCACCCACATTCTGGTGTGGGCAAATCCGGGTGGTTCGTTGAGCGGCATTGCTGCCCTTTCTTCGGCATGGGACGCCGAAAACGGCTCTCAGGAACAAGCGCTTTGCGAAGCCGCCGGAGCAGGCGACCTCAGCTCGGTCCGACGGCTGCACCAGCGCGGCATCGATTTGCAGGCGCACAACGACGAGGCGCTCTGTCGGGCATGCGAGAACGGCCATCTCGCCGTCGTGCGCTACCTGCATGAAAACGGCGCCCGGCTCGACGCCCGCCATGGCGAGCCCTTTTTCAGAGGTTGCGGGGGCGGCCATCTCGTCGTGGTACGCTACCTGCATGAAAACGGCGCCCGGCTCGACGCCCGCCATGGCGAGCCCTTGTTCAGAGCTTGCGAGAGCGGCCATCTCGCCGTGGTACGCTACCTGCATGAAAACGGCGTCCAGCTCGACGCCCGCAACAACGAAGCCTTGTGTCGAGCTTGCGCAGGCGGCCATCTCGGCGTCGTGCGCTACCTGCATGAAAACGGCGCCCCCTTGGATGCCCGCAACAGCGAGCCGGTCTGTCGCGCTTGCGGCTCCGGCGATCTCGACACCGTGCGTTATCTGCATCAGCTCGGCGCCGAGCTGACCACGCGCAACGATGAGCCGCTCTGCCGCGCCTGCGAGGCCGGCCACATCGACATGGTGCGTTATCTTCATCAGAATGGCGCCGATCTGACCGCACGCAATGGAGAACCGCTCTGCCGGGCAGTTCGCGGCGGTCAGCTCAATGTGATCCGATATCTTCGGCAAAACGGCGTGGAGCTGGGCACGCGTAACAATGAGCCGCTCTGCCTCGCATGTGCAACGGGCCACGCCGATATCCTGCGCTACCTCCATGAAAATGGCATCGATCTGCACGCGCGTAGCGACGAAGCTTTATGTCTGGCATGCGAAGGCGGCCACCTCGATATCGTTCCCTATCTCCACGCTAATGGCGCTAAGCTGGACGTGCGCGACGGCGAGCCGCTGTGCCGGGCTTGTCGGAGCGGCCACCTTGATGTGATTCGTTATCTCAGGCAAAACCTCAGCTGCCTCACCGTGCGCAACGATGAGCCGCTCTGCCTCGCATGCCAGGCCGGCCATCTCGACGTCGTGCGCTATCTCCACCAGAATGGCGCCGAGCTCAACGCCCGCAACGACGAGCCGCTCTGCCTGGCGTGCGGAGCCGGTCATCTCGATGTGATCCGTTACCTGCATCAGAACGGCATCAGGCTCAGCACGCGCCGGAACGAGCCGCTGCTGCGCGCCTGCACCGGCGGTCACGTCGACATCGTGCGATATCTCAATCAGAATGGCGTAAGCTTGATCGCGCCAGACAATGAACCTCTCTCGCGCTTCATCGCGCGATGCGGCTCCTTGAAGATGTAATAAATCGAGCTGTCGCAGGCGGATATCGCGTTCTTCACCCCCAATCAGCTGGCCAAATTCCCTCCCGGATATTTCGACCTCTTCGCCACCATCAGCTCCGTGCACGAGATGCGGCGCGACCAGATTGGCCATTACTTGGCCGAG